>CALMAK010000001.1 GCA_937859515.1 uncultured Candidatus Saccharibacteria bacterium
GTTAACAAAAAAGCCCTCCCGGGGAGGAGGGCAATTTGGCACCTGTTTGTTTGCTTATACTATACAACCAAACAGGTCATGGTTTCAAGCCTAAAAGCTTATTTCTTTTTCGAAACAGTAAGGAAACCGTTGCGTGGGTTTTCCTTCACAACGCGATCTGCTGGTAGATCAACTGGTGTACCCTTTGCATTCTTCTCTACCTTTGCGAAGAAGTAGATAGTTTGAGTCTTGCCACCGCGTAGAGTTACATCTGTGCTGTGCAGGTAGTAAGTAACGCCCTTTGAGTTAGTGTGACTGTAAGCCATTATTGGTTATACCTCCTATTAGTTCTTACAAGGGTAAGAGTACCGCGTGAAATGTCAGATGTCAACACCTTAGGCACTCTTGTAGTGTTTGCGCAGCAGCAAGCGCAGGATGGCCACCCCTATGAGACGGAGGATGATTAACAGTAGTATAGCGAGGCAGATTATGACCGAAAAACCAGCAAAATCAGATGACCAACGAGGCGAAACAAAATAATGACGAAAAAGTTCTTTATTGGGCAGCGTTACCTCGCCGCTGCCTTGCTGGGCGGCTGGGTATTTGGCTAGTTCTGTTTGTTGACAGGCAATATACCGAGCATCAGGCCAGCGCCAGCCATTGGCACGCGCCAGCGGTCCACAGACCTCGTCCTCGATCTTTTTATAGACATTAACACCGCCACTGCCGACTTCGCTCTCTGCGGCCTGTTTGGCAGCCTCTGATGCACGATTATATGACTCCTGGAGATAAATTGCGCCTGTATCAGCGTTCATATGTGCAGCCGCATAGCGCTGTAGGTCATACAGACGATTGCGCAACACCTCTTCATCACCCTGTTTATCGGCCGAAAGAACCGCCTCGCGTCGCTGAATCATACCAATGTTGTTGAGACGTAAAAATGTCGCCATCACAAACAACGCCAAAACCAAAATAAGCACCAACTGCCAGGTCTTTACCCGCTGTAGCCGCTTTAAACCTCGCTCGCGCTGTTGTCTTTTGGTCACAAAGTCACCCCACCAATCATTACTGGTTCTACTATAGCATAATTATCGGCGTTTATAGAGGCTGAACCGCGGCGTGGCAATAATCAAAATGTATCCTGATGCCACAACGAAGAACAACATAAACGCGTACTGAGGCTCGATCAAATAAAACAACAGCGCCGCCGTGACCGCCGCCAGTGATGCACCAATATTCACTGCAATCTCGATACACAAAAGATAGGTCAGACGAAATCCTGAATAATCCGCCACATCAAACATCCCTCTAGTAAACGCCATATTATATGCTGTTGTTGCCACTTCTGACCCAGCGTTAATTGCCACCGCGCCTACCATGTTACCTGTCAGCGGCCGCACCACATGACCCAAAGATTTGGCAATGATACCGTATCGCAACAGTACACCTCCTGCTTTTTTATCTATTAACTTCCCAAAAACAAATGCTGATATAAACGCCACTGCCATACCAATCGCAGTCAGAACGCCGATAATAGCGTAAATGCCCTCTTGCTGCGTCGAAAAGACGATCACCAATAGGAATAGCGACCAGACTGATCCGGTTGTCACCACATCAAAGCCAATACCTGTCTGCGCAGCCATGCTCCGCCACGTGGTTCGCCATGGGAAACCAGACCACTTGATTCGTTGTCGTGTCTTGATTGGCTCGGCACTTCGCAACAACGGTAGGGCAGACGTCGCAAACAAACATGCCGCCACAACCATTACTACCGTTGGGCTAAATGTTGTCGCCAATAGCCCACCTACTATCGGACTGATGATACTGGCTATCTTTTCAATGATATGCATGTATCCCAATTCCTTGCCAGCATGCTCGGCGTGCTTTACTTTTGAAAAATTCACCATGTACGCATAGTCATACAGTGTCGCACCGACACCTTGAAATATGCCAAACAGCGCAATAACTGCCAATGCATTCGATGCCCCCGCCTCAGGCACCTGTGTAAATACAATCATGGCTGGTATATACATAAGGTTAGCCAGAAGAATAATGCGCTTAGGACCAAACCACGCCGTCACTGCGGCCGCAACAAATGACATCGGTACTTTGGCAAAAAAATAAATCGCAAGGTACAGGGCGATGAACACCAGCGAATATCCTTGATTATAGAGATACACCACAATAAACAGCGACACCATATGTAGCGCAAACAATCGTAGTAGGCGTGACGCATACAGCTCTGCAACCTCATCAAAGGTTGCATAACGCCAAAAATGACGCCGCTCTAATAACGAATTGATGAACTTACGAATCATATCTTTTTATTTAGTGCCCTTAACCCTTTTAGATTACCCTATCATCATACCACAAGTGCTATACTTGAGAGGTGAATATATACTTCTCTGGCATCGGCGGCGTCGGCATTGGGCCATTGGCGCAAATCGCACAAGACGCAGGTCATACCGTTATTGGATCGGATCGCGAAGACAGTTTAATGATTGCCGCACTACGTCGTCGCGGCATTACCGTAACAATTAATCAAGATGGCTCCTTTTTACAACAGTCGCATCAAGCAACCCCTATTGATTGGTTTATCTACACCTCAGCATTACCCGATGATCACCCCGAACTTGTACTGGCACGCCAACTTGGCATCAAAACCGCCAAGCGCGATGAGCTGTTGGCGCACATCATCAAGGAAAAGGGATTAAAGTTGATTGCCGTGGCCGGCACACATGGCAAAACCACTACAACTGGCATGATTGTTTGGCTGGCAAAGTACTTTGGTCTCCCAGTTAGCTATAGCGTAGGAACAACATTGACTTGGGGACCAAGTGGACACTATGCGCCAGATAGTGAATATTTTGTGTACGAATGCGATGAGTTTGACCGTAACTTTTTACACTTTAATCCGTACATCTCGTTAGTCACCTCAGTCGAGTATGACCACCCCGACACTTACCCAACAGCCGATGACTATTACGCGGCATTTCGCCAATTTGCAGATCAATCCACGCTACTGGTGACATGGCGCGAACTGCAGCATGTATTCAACGAATTAAACTCTGTTACCTACCTTGATGAGACGAGCGCACGCCTCACATTACATGGCGAACATAATCGTCGCAACGCCAGTCTGATTTTGGCAGCGATTGAAAAGCTTGGCTTGCCGGCAAAATATGCAGCTGACGGCCTCAATAAATTCCCTGGCACTAACCGCCGATTCGAGAAATTAGCCAACAATTTGTACACCGACTACGGCCACACACCGACCGAAATTGCCGCCACCTTACAAATGGCACGTGAACTTTCTGACAATGTCGTGCTGGTATATCAACCACATCAAAACATCCGTCAGCACGAAATCCGCAACCAATATACTGACGAGATCTTCAAAGACGCTGAGACGGTCTATTGGCTACCGACCTACCTCAGTCGCGAGAATCCCAAGCTCCCCATCCTGACACCCGGAGAGCTCTCTGAATCACTGGCAAATATCCAGATCGCCGACCTTGACGATAACCTCTGGCAGTACATCCAAGCCGCCCGGGATGCAGGCAAACTCGTCCTTTGCATGGGTGCCGGTACAATCGACGGCTGGATACGGGATAAGTTATGAACGTCTACTTTGCTTGCTCGATTCGAGGGGGTGGTGACACGTCAAACTACCTCACGATTATCGATGCCATCAAAAATGCTGGCGCAACATTACTGAGTGAAGTTTTTGTACATGATGCCATTCAATATGGCGGAAGTCCGCTGCCCGTTGAAGAAATTTACCAGCGCGACATAAGCATGATTCAGGATGCGGATATTGTAATTGCCGAAGTGACGAACCCATCACTTGGCGTCGGTTACGAGTTAGCCTATGCCGAATCTCTGCACAAGCCAGTTCTTTGCCTATTCAATGCAAATACCGATAGAAAGCTATCTGCTATGATCGCCGGCAATTCATACAATCGCATCGAGACCTATACGCACGATACCCTTGCAATGATAATTACTCAATTCATACACCGCTAGATAGCTGCCATTCCTCTTCAAACTCCTCAAAGAAGTACTGGTCACGAAAGAACGTGCGAGCCACGATCTGCTCCACTGCTGGCGCAAGATCGTATTGCGTCAGTTTGTGCGGCCGTACCCACTGTAATTTGCCATTCATCTGCACATTATCGTCGGTAATATAAAACACATGAGCGAGTGTCGTCGAGATAACGGTTTCGTCTTTTTTAACACGGATATAGCCATCACCAGCATGGACAATAGTAGCGGGCTCGTCGCCCAATTTTTCGCGCCATTCCCTTTTGGCACCCTCAAGAATCGATGGGTCGTCGATATGAGTCTTACCATACGGCAACGTCCACGTATCGATATATGGTTGTTTGGTACGACGCAGCAACAACACATCACCATCACTGTTTTGCACCACCAACATACTAATAATCTTTGGCTGCGATCTGACATTTAATTTTTTAAGACTTACCCTGTCAACATAGGCCAACCCGTTTTGCGTTAGTGTATATCCTTCAGTTGTCTTTTCAACCCATCCATCCTTTTGCATTGCTTTCAAATGATAACTGTAGAGATTTGTATCAACGCCTGGTGGACGAAGATCACGAAACCTGGCGTACTTTTGATGAATCAGTACGCCGACTATGTGCTTTTGAATATGATGACTGATCATGTTTTATATAAATCAATTTGACTCAAATTAAACTTTCTATCTATTAGTAATATAGCACAGTATATTGTTGCTGTAATCAGTTAATAGCGAAAGGAATATATACGCTATGGCGATAGAAATTACTCAAAACAACGAAATATTGAAAAAATTAGAGCAACTAGAGATTGAACGAAAATTCATCGCACTCGACAGCACTGTATTTGATCAATATCGTCCATCGGCATCGCGTATTACCCAGCTATACCTCAGTCGCCCCGACGACGAATACAGTCTACGCCTGCGTCAGTCAGTCGCACCTGACGGCGAAACATTATTTATAGCTACCCTGAAAGACCGCGGCATTGTTACGCCCGAAGGGCTGCAGCGCGTGGAAATCGAGACTCCTGTCAGCGAGGCTGCTTTTACTCATTACAGTCAAGGTGATTATCCTCGCCTTTACAAAGAACGTGCTGAACTGTGCAGTGGCGTGACCATCGACTGGATTGACGGCAGCGATACGCCAATTATCGAGGTTGAGAACGCTGATCTGCATCAATCAGCCTCACAGTTCTTGTCATTGTTTTCTCGTGACCTACTGGAACGAACTGGTCACAGTGATGTTGATAACGAGAGCCTGGCCTATGCCATTTACGAAGGGTCTTTAGAGCGACCTCCTGAAGTATCAGTCGAACAGATTATCGAAGATATGTTGGCTTATCGGTCTATTGGCACCCAGCAGTTGGTTGTTGGTATTGGCGGACGATCGGGCTCGGGCAAATCTACGCTGGCACGTGAACTGCAGGCTGCCATTGCTGCCCATCCAGAATTAGGCGAACCAGCAGGATTAGTATCAACCGACGACTACCACGTTGGTAAAAATTATCTTGAGACGACCTATGGTGCACCCTGGACCAACTGGGAGGACGCTCGTGTCTATGACACCGCCTTACTGGCAAGAGATATTGCAAGGTGGCGTGAAGGTCAGCCGATTGTTCAGCGGTATTTTGACTTTACCACCGAAGAGCCTGTATTTGGCGACCCTCTACCTGACAGCAACGTCCTAATCGTCGAGGGTATTCATGCCAGCAGTCGTCATCTTGCCGACCAACGCCAGATGTTCTACGAAGTTGCAACTCCTCTGTCGGTGTCATTGGGCCGCGATCTCAAGCGACTGCTGGCCACCGACCGCAGCCAGGCTGCCATGAAATCACCCGAGGAACGCCTGCGCTATATTCTAGAAATTGGCGAACCAACCTACCAGACGATTGATTATGCCCCACGCAACAGCTTCTCCGGTTGCGTCCGACCGATGGGTCAGCAAGCCTTGGCGGGATCGATAAGTAGAGCAGTGTAATGAAGAACTTTTACACCCCGCCGCACACTATCGATACTCCTGAGCATACTCCTCTTGTTTTTCTTGCAGGCCCCGTACAGGGTGCACCCGACTGGCAGACATCGTTTGCCGTAAATCTCCTGTCACAGCATCCCGACATTGCCGTCGCCTCACCACGTCGTACGCCTGAAGACCAAGCTCGGTTTGATGCCGATGAACAGGTGACGTGGGAGCATCGGGCGCTTGAAAAAGCCAGACGGTTCGGTGTACTAGCATTTTGGTGGGCAGCACAAAATCTCAATGATGCGTCATATCCTACAGGTAGAGCCTATGCCCAGACTACTCGCATCGAACTTGGCAAAGCGATTGGTTGGCGGGCTGCCCAACTAGACCTACCTGTCATCATTGGCTTCGACCCAGAGTATACGGCTAACGGTGGTGGTAGCGAAGGTTACATCCGCCGCGAGGCAAGTATGGCTGGAATTGCCATTCATGACTCTGAAGATAAGTTCTTGGCGACACTGCTTGCATCCATCAACCAGTCATCTACAATGAATAGAGAAAAGACAAATCACCATGGATTATAGCCCTATCATCACTACAACTGAAAACTTCGTACGCAAACACCTCGCAGGAGAAGGGACAGGGCATGATTGGTGGCATGTCGAACGTGTCCGCAACACTGCTCGGCATATTCAACAGATCGAAGGTGGTACTCTAAGTATTATTGATCTCGCTCTGCTACTTCACGACGTTGGTGACCGCAAGGTTATCGGTAAAGATGACGATGATTACACGATTGCAGAGGATTTTCTCCGTACCCAAAACCTTGACGAGGATACTATCCAACTCATCATGGAGATTATCAAGAATATGTCGTACAGCCAGTCGTTGAATACCAATGAAAAACCAGTATCAATTGAGTTTCAAATTGTGCAAGACGCTGACCGCCTGGACGCACTTGGCGCCATAGGTATCGCACGGGCATTTGCCTTTGGCGGCAGTCGTGGCAGACCACTGTATAATCCAGAACAAGCAGCAGCCACCCATCAATCACGCGATGAGTATATCAAATCAGAAGGATCAACCCTTCATCATTTTGACGAAAAACTATTTCTCCTTAAGAATCTTTTGAACACCCGTGCCGCGAAGGCGATTGCCGCCGACCGCGATGTATATATGCACGACTTTTACCAACGGTTCCTCGATGAGTGGGAAGGTAAAAAATAACTCACGACGGCTGGGCACGCACAAACTGTGTAATCCGCCCTTCACCCAGCCAGCGCTGTTCGTATGGCGTTAGGATTTTGTAGTCCTCGAGTAATTCGCTCTCATGCAAGTCAAAGCTAAGTTCTGTGATACACCATTTATCGACGACAAGCTGTTCGAGGCTCCACTGGAAAAATTCAGGATTATCGTGTTTGATGAGCAACGATCCGTCGGGTTTTAGTAACTGACAGTACTGTGCGAGAAACGTCGGGTGGGTGAGACGGCGACCAGCCGAGCGGGAGCGGGGAAACGGATCAGAAAATGTCAGCCATATTTCTTTGAGACTATTTGGTTGAAATATTTCGACCAATTGATCTGCTCGCGCTCGGAGGAATCTCACATTTGTCAGACCTCGCTCCTCAGCCTCACGCGCGCCTTTCTGTAAACGATCCGCCTTTACATCGATCGCCACATACTGCGTCTCAGGATGTCGCGCCGCCAACTCCACCACAAACTGCCCCGTCCCTGCACCAATCTCTATCGCATCAGGGTGCCACGACTTATCCCACTCTTCAAATTCAAAACATAGTGGAGAATTCGTGAACAAAGCAAACTTATATTTCTTGCGCTTACGGGTAATGATAAAGTCTTCCGGGTTCACTGTCATACTCTGCTATACTTTACTATATATGGACACAATCACCCAATGGTTCGAACATGATGGTATTGCAGTAATATTCATTCTTATTGGCGGCACAATTCTCTATTTTCTCGGTGGAAAGATCATCGAATTCTTCACCAAGCAATTAGTACGTGGCAAAGGTCGTACCATGCCTCGAAAAGACATTGAAAAAAGGGAGAAAACTCTCGCCAGCCTCACAGGCACAATTTGGCGCACAGCGATTGTTATTGTTTCTCTTGTTTCGATCTTCAAACAAATCTTCCCCGGCCTCGACCTTTCACCACTGTTTGCCAGCGCCGGTATTGTCGGTATTGCTGTTGCGTTTGGGTCGCAAGCTATTGTTAAAGATTTTCTGACTGGATTATTCATCGTCACCGAAAATCAGTATCGCGTTGGTGATGTTGTCGAAATCAATGGTGCTGAAGGTAAAGTTGAACATTTAGGTACCAGGTCAACAATCATCCGCGATGCCGATGGTAATGTCCACTACATTCCAAATGGATCAATTATACGTGTTGTGAATAAAACAATGGGATATAGTCGTGTGAATTTTACACTATCTTTGGCAAGTGGGGCAGACTTCGACCAGGCTGTCAGTATCATCAATCAAGTTGGCGACACATTGGCTGCCGACAAGGCCTGGAAATCAAAGATTATTGAAGCACCACAGTTCTATTCTATCGAGACCTTCTCTGGTTCATCTATCACCGTTACTATCACCGGAAAAGTTCAACCATCAGACCAGTGGCGCGTCACTGCTGAGATGCGTCGTAGGCTGCTGGAAGAATTTGATGCCAACAAAATTCCTTTGGCATAACCTCCTTCCTACTCGGACTCTTCAAATAGAGCATCATCGATGCCCAGTGCATCAGGTGCCATCGGGTCACCGCCAAATGCGTTAACAGATGTCACATTCTCAAGCTGTTTTTTGTACAATGCATCAAACTGCAGTAGCGTCTCCTCGTTAATTGGCCCCGTCGCTGGGTATTCAATAGCGTCCGCCTTATGTGATTTAATTTGCTTGTCGATGCCTTCAAAACCAGGTCGGCTGAGATCAAGCTGTGCCGTTCCACTAGTGTTGTAAAGTGTCAAACCTACGGCAGTAAACACCAAAGCAATCACAATTGATAGACAAATAAGAATTGTCAGGCGATGTTCGGCCATAAGACTTGGTATGCGTTCGCCAGTGGTGATACCATCATCATCGCTCATGATTCTGCCTCCGCATTAGTCGTTACTCGATACCCCCCCGCAAAACGTTCAAATATCTGGTAGTACTCGGCGGTGTAGCGATTCAGTTCGCCGATCGTCCATGCCACCGCCTTGCGGCGCTCACGAACATCAAGCACCTGAAGATAGAATTGTTCGGGCTGCTTTTGACAATTAACACGAAGTAGCGCAGTTAATTGCTCTTCATACGCCTGATAATTATCACGGAAGTTACTCAATCCTTGTTCATACCGGACCGTTGCCGCCACCAACTCACTGCCATCAAGTCGATTCAGCGCAATGCGACTGTTAAGGCGCGCCATTAGTTTTGTCGAGATTGATTCATACAACTGACCACGATTAACACGTAGCGATGCATCACTACGATGCAGTTGCTGTAATGACGCCTTGGCCGATGTACAGTTCGAGACGATACGTGCCTTGTGGCTATCATTCAGTGGAGCCACATCAAGTGACCGAGCATTCGACGTCAAAAAAACAGTGCCGATTATAGCCACTCCTGCGGTCAGAAGAAAATATATATACTGTTTCACTACCCCTATTATCACCCGCAGGTACCTATTTGGTCAAATGCACTTCTGTACCACGCCGCATCACAAGGCCATCTCGTATTAATCCGGCTAGTGCCAGATCAAAGCGGTGATCACGCTCAACAACCCTTGCCAATATCTCCTCGGTCAAATCCCCACCCGCCAGAGCCGCAACAATGCGCCCCCTAACCTGACGCACACTCCCCTCAAGTGGTGATTGTTTTTTATAGTGCCTACTGAGACCAATCTTCCCCAGTCCCTGACGTTTCAGCCATGATCCGTAATCCATCAAGGCCCAATAAAACTCTCGTGGATGTTCACGGTCGAGCGTCTCCCCTAATTTTGCACGAAGCTGGTGATCAGTCACAGCCACATCACCCTCGAAAAAATGATGAAAATAAACCGATCGTATATTTGTTTCAACAAATATCGCTGGGGAATTGTAGACATACGCCATTATTGCTCCCGCGGTGTTTGGGCCAACACCCGGCAACCGCTGCAACTCCTCTATAGTTTCTGGCCATACACCATCATATTCATGCACTACCCTCTTTGCAGCCTCATGAAGATATTTTGCCCGGACGTTGTATCCCAGCCCCTGCCATAACCGCAACACGTCTGCCAAGGATGCCCGAGCAAGTGCTCGTTCGTCTGGGAACGCTGCAATAAAATCATCGAATTTCGGAATCACCCTTTCGACCTGCGTCTGCTGCAGCATCAACTCACTAACCAGCACATAGTACGGTCTTGTATCTTGGCGCCATGGCATATCACGATAGAACTCTCTGCCCTTTTGCCAGATCAATTCACGAAATTCATCATGCTTCATCCTATCAGTATACGATACAATGGATTCATGGCAGCCACGTCCTCACTCCAACAAGGTATCACCCATATCCGCGCGCATGATCCGATACTCGCTCGTGTCATTGATAGCACGTTCGAGACGCCGACATTTACGCCACACACCGACTATTATCAAACCCTCGTCGATAGTATTATTTCGCAGCAACTCAGCGTCAAAGCCGCTGCGAGCATCCAGCGGCGATTCAATGCGCTCTTTGGCGATGAGACAGTTATTCCTTCACCTGAGCAGATTGTTACCAGTGATGTCGAAATACTCCGCACAGCGGGTCTGTCTCGTCCCAAAGCAACCTATATCCTCGACCTCGCACAGAAAACCATCGATGGTACGATCACATTCGATCATCTTGAATCGCTCGACAACGATGCGATTATTGCCGAGCTCACACAAGTGAAAGGCATCGGCGAGTGGACCGTGCATATGTTCCTGATGTTTTGCATGGGACGACTCGATATCTTGCCGACGGGCGACCTTGGTATCAGAAATGGCGCCACAAAGCTCTACGGACTCGCGACAACTGCAACGCCTACAGATATCAAGCGTATCGCAGAAGATAACAACTGGCAGCCCTACCAATCAATTGCGAGCTGGTACACCTGGCACTCACTGGATAATAAACCAATGTCATAGATGTTACACTAATAGCACTTGAGAGAAGAACTCGAACTTGTTCGTGGTATTCCGAGAGTGCGACCTAGTGAAACGAATGTTACACTAGATACATGAAGACTTCACTTTCACGACTCATCGTCACCATTGCCGCCATCATCATTATATTCTGGCTCATCGGTCTCGCGCTCAAGGTTGCAGGCTGGCTTCTCAATCTGCTGTTGCCTGCCGCAGCCCTCATTCTTATCGCCGCTATCATCATTTCGTGGTATAAATCACAACATAAAGTGACACGCGATACGGCGAAAGAATCGTTAAAAATCTCACGCGACACAAGCGACAAAAAGAAATAGGTGGTTATATGGAGGTACGTCGCACATCGCTCCCTACCCCAGACACTATATCGCAAGATTTTACTCTATACCGTGGCTGGGATGACCAACTTGCCTCCGAGCTCGTGCAACGATCAACCGACGTTGACATTATGAAATGGACACCACGAGACCACCTTGAACGGTTTGCGAATCAAGAAGCCGCAAATATTTGGTTTCACCGCATTTCACCACGTATTGTCTATAGCTTATATCACGCCTCTGAACTTGCAGGCATTATCTGGTATAGTCATGCACCACGTACCGATATTCCTGAAAATTATACCATGGCGATTCGACTATATAGTCCCGCCAAGGGTCAGCACCTCGCCACGCCGCTATTACTTGCGACCGAGAAGGACCTTGTGCAGACAACCGAAGATATCGCGGGTATTTGGCTTGAGACCGATAGCAACAATGAGGCAGCCAAGCGATCATATTCACGTGCCGGATATAGTGAGGCATCACGCGACAACCATCGCATCACCATGACAAAGCAGCCTTCATCTCATAAGAAATAGCTCCCTCGAGGGGAGCTATTTCTTTAATGAAGTACGGCTGTTACTTTACTGCGTCGCGGACATCGCGACCAGCTTTTTTAGCGTCTTCAGCAACGGTACCAGCGCCTTTCTTGGCAGCAGCAAATCCTGCAGAGGCTTTGTCTTTAACGACACCGGCTTGTTTTACTGCGTAATCTTTAGCTTCTCCAGCTTTTTTCTTGATATCAGCGCGAGTTTCCTTGCCACTCTTTGGGGCAAATAGAATTCCTGCGATTGCGCCTGCCGCAGCAGCGATAATACCGGTAGCTACAATTTTCTTACTCATTTTAGTATGTCCTTTCTTATTTACGAAATAGTTTTGCGACTTCACTAAACACTTTTGACGGCGCCAGCCAGTCGGTTGCCGAAGCAACATTATTGGTAATACGATCGAGATTGGCCGCAATACTGCGTAATTTAATAACCAGCGCAATCAGAACAGCCATAATCGTTACAATCACCACCGACAGCAGCACAACGCATATCGTCAGCAGCGAAATAATGAGTCCGTCATCCATTTCGATCCTTTCTTTGTATTAGGGTTTATATCTACCATCTATTGTACGGCGTTTTTGCCAAAAAAGATGTAATGGTTGTTGTTTGTGTTTAAATCATTCAACATTTTTAATAATAGCATAAGTTTTATAAAAATGCAAGTATATTGTTGTATTCTATGAAAACACTACTGTAGTGAAGAGGTCAAGCGTGCAATATTATCCAGCAGTTGCTTGCGTGGCGGGCGCTTGGACCACGCCTTTTTATTAATCTGTATAGATCTCTTAAGATAGTCATCAGTAATTGCCTGCATACGCGCAACAAACTTCTTATCATACGCTGTTAATGTTAGTTCCTGGTTCAGCTCGAATGACCGAATATCCATATTACTAGATCCTACAAAACATGCATCATCATCGATAATTGCGTACTTTGAATGAAGGAGAGTTGGCTTTTTATACAGATAGATTTCAACGCCCGCCTTGAGCATTCGATCATAATATGACCGTTGAGCATGTGCCACCATTATCTGGTCAATCGCTTCAGAATTCAATAACACCACCTTCACTCCGCGCTGTGCGGCACTGGTGATTGCCGAGGATAATGCTTCATCAGGAACAAAATAAGGATTAACAATGATAATTTGTCGCTTTGCAGCATGAAACAAACTAGCAAAGAATTTACGATTATTCTCATACTCATACCCTGGCCCGCTGGGTATGACGTGAGCAGCAATATCACCCTTAGGTCGTAACTGCTGCTTAATATCCATGGCAGATTCTCGCACCACCTGTCCTGTCTCGGCGAGCCAGTCGTTCAAAAACACTGCCTCTAGCTGTAATACGACAGGTCCTTCAATGCGCACCACTAATTCGTCATAGACAATATCGTCCTTTCGATGATAGTCGCGCTGGATCATGTTGAGCGACCCGGTATAGCCCACCAACCCGTCAATGACGACCAGTTTGCGGTGATTACGCAGATCAGGGCGTGTATATTTTTTACCAGGAAGATGCAATGGTAACATGGCATGCGCCTTAATACCCGCCTTCTCCATACGCTGCAGCATCTCTTGTCTGTGTGGATATTTGCGATACCCGACAGCATCGTATAACACACGAACCTTCGATCCGCGTGCTGCAGCTGCCTCTAACGCCCTAAACAAGGGCTCGGTCGTCCCATCAAGCGCAAGAATAAAATATTCGATTTGCACATAGTGATTGGCCCGATTAACATCGTCGACAATTTGACGAACTGTATCGTTATAATCAGCAATTGGCGTTATGGCATTACCATTGAATAATGGCAGGTGTGTCAATGCAACACCAAGGTCAATACTGTTGGCGTATTTTTCAGGTGCCTCAGCCGTCGCCAGCTGATCGGAGTTCTTCCATCGACGAGCAATTTGTTGCAAGGCTTGGATAATGTATTGATCCAGTGAGTTTTGTGCATCTCGTCGGTTTTTTGGCAGCTTGGGTGATCCGAGTAAAAGGAATGCTAACCAGCCAATTTCCGGCAACAAGAAAATAAATAGCAACCATGACATGCCCGCCGTTGGTTTGCGATCACGCGGTACAACAAACAGCGCAAGAATTCTCAAGGCCCATTCAACAACAAACCAAATGGCAAACAGTGTATACAAAAGGCCGCTGTCCATTATTACTGCTCTTTTATCTCAAGAGAAAGCTCTTGAATCTGCGCATCATCAACCGTGCTAGGAGAATTCATCATGACATCAACACCCGATCCATTTTTTGGAAATGCCACAACATTGCGGATATTCTCTTCACCCGTTAGAACCATAAAAATTCGGTCGATCCCAAAAGCCGCACCCGCATGCGGCGGCGCACCAAACTTGAAGGCAGTCAGCATAGCACCAAACTTTGCTTCGACATAGGCGCGGTCATAACCAAGCAACCCAAAGGCTTCATACATCACCTCGGGATTGTAGTTTCGAACAGCGCCGCTAGCGATTTCGTATCCATTCATCACCATGTCGTACTGATCAGCCACTAGTGCCAATTTCTTTTCATCGGTATTGGCCGCGCGTAGCGCCTCGACACCACCCTTTGGTAGGCTGAATGGGTTATGTCCAAAATCAACACGTTTATTAGCCTCATCCCATTCATAAAACGGAAAATCAACTACCCACAGCAGGGCAACCTTGTTTGGATCCTTCAGTTCGAAATGACTGGCAAATTCGCTGCGCAGTTTACCTAAAACCTTATTCACTACTGCACGTCGATCGGTACCAAAGAATACTGCATCGCCATCTTTTGCCCCCATGCTTGTTTGAATCGCCGCCAGCTCATCGGGTGAGAGGAATTTGGCGATTGGCGAAACAGACTCACCGTTTTCGTATTTGATGTAGGCCAATCCACCCGCGCCCTCAGCTTTCGCAATCTCAGTAAAACCATCGATTTGCTTGCGACTGAGGCTGGCACCGCCTTCAACACGAATTGCTTTCACGACACCATCGCTGGCTAATGTATTTTTGAACACCCCAAACTCGGTCGACCGTAATACATCAGACAAATCAATCAGCTCCATGCCAAACCTAAGGTCTGGCTTGTCCGAACCATAACGGTTCATCGCATCCTCATACGAAATACGTGGGATATCCGTGAATACCAGTTCTTGGCCCGAAAACTCCGTCACTAACCGAGTCAATAACGGCTCCATCGTACGGCGCACCACCTCACCATCATCAACAAACGACATCTCAAGGTCCAACTGGTAAAAGTCGCCGTACAAGCGATCAGCCCTAGGATCCTCATCGCGAAAACACGTTGCAATTTGATAGTAACGATTGAGGCCACCCACCATCAATAATTGCTTGAATTGTTGCGGGGCCTGCGGCAAGGCATAAAACTTGCCAGGATGAACGCGGCTGGGCACCAAAAAGTCACGCGCACCTTCAGGGCTGCTGTTTGCCAGAACTGGTGTCGTCACCTCAGTAAAATCATGCTCGTCCATATAGTTGCGCAAGAACGTATAGTACTTACTGCGCTGTTTCAGCATCTGCTGCATTGATGAACGACGCAAATCAAGATAACGATACTTTAGGCGTAATTCCTCGCTCGATTGCTGGCCTTCGTCTTTGGTAGCCACCGGCAAAGGTTCAGATTTGTTTAATAATTCTAGACGATCAACCACAATTTCAACATCACCGGTTGGAATGTTCGGGTTCTTTAAGCCTTCTTCACGCTCTTTGATGGTACCCTCAGCACGGATCACATATTCATCACGTACCGTCTCAGCCAAGCTAAACGCCTCAGTCTGTTCAGGGTTAATTACCAACTGCACAATGCCAGTATGGTCACGTACATCGATGAAGATCAGACCACCGTGATCGCGACGAGCATTCACCCAACCTGCAACCGAGATTACCTGGCCAATAGATTGTGGGGTGTGGGTAGAAAAAACTCGTGTCATAACTCTTGTAGTATACCACCCTACCCCTGATACACCAAAAAATGAACACCCGCCTATCTACGTCAAAATAGTGTCATTTGCTGTACGCCTAAATCAAGAGGCTCTGATGCTTCGTTTGCGACATATCCCACATACTTCTTAAGCGGCAAAAACAAGATATGATCATCATATCGACAATATAGAATCGAGCCAAGCAATCCGATTGGTTCGCCGGCAATCACACTCCTTGTTGTCACATCAGTCGCCCGCGAAAGATCAGGGGTTGGTGCTGAGTTAAAATAATACGAATCAAGTATCTGCACCTCCTCACTATCGAACGTTACGCGTAAATCTGATGTAAGATCTTTTATAATCTGCACTAACGTTTGTTGTGCCTGTGTCACGTCGAATAGATCTTTTGTAAGCTCAGCTTTTTTACCAAGCTGCACATTATCGCGGATACCATACATACCTGTAATCTTTGCTTCATAGCTTCGAGCAATATCAGCTGAACTACACTCAAGAAGCACAACTGCCGCGCGAGCTCCCTGCTCGAGTAACCGTGCAATACCTCGCTTGGCATGCGAGATACCAACCTTTACTACACCTGGCGCGAAATATGCCAGATATACAAGATGAGGTTCAGCATTACGTGCACGCTGCTGTTCGGAAATGATCGTCGCATGATAGAATGCCGGATTAAATCCCGTCGCTTTCATACATGCTACGCATTGCTCGTATTTTTCATCGACCGTTGCCTGATGTGGACACGCATAGTTCTCACCCGTCTCTATATCATATCCACCTATGCAAAACCGCTGCGACATGTCAAATTGCAACGAAACTGCCTGTTCAAATGGGTTCACCTGCCATACCGCCTCGCCATCACTAAACTCTATGAAGGGTTGATTCTGCTTTGAAAAACTAACACGGCGTATAATACTCGACATCCTCAGACCTCTCTTAAACGTCAGTGTGCGCCGATGGTTCGTTATTCTTACGAGGATTGCGCGCAGCGACCTTACGAAGATCATCATGAGCATCAAATTCATCGATAATCTCTTGACCCAGTAGCGCCTCCATGACATCCTCAAGGCTAACTACACCAACCGTTTCACGATATTCGTTTACGACAATAAATAAGTGGTGACGAGTACGGATAAACGCATTGAGCGCATGTTGCAATGTTTGGTCTTCGCGAATATAAAATACTTTCCACTCCATTGCCTGGGAGGCCGTTGGCGTCTTTTTTGCTGTTGCAACAAGTAAATCCTGGATATGCAAAATACCAACAATATGATCAATATCACCTTCTACTACCGGAAAACGACTGTGTCCCGTCTTGTGTAGCCCATCAAGCGCCAATGGCCCCAAGAGCTCCTTTGTTTCGACCGTATCAACCATTGACTTTGGCGTCATTACCTCAGACACCAAACGCGCTCCAAACGATAAGCCGTGTGCGATACGTCGCTTTTCATCTGCCGAAATGCCGCTCGTCATCAAAGCCACACTGTGTTGCAATTCTTCTTTTGAGGTAATGATTGGAGGCTCAATATCTGTCGGACGCGTACGAAATATCGCAATCAGCTGCGGAAATCGCGTGGTGAATTGAATTAATTTTGGCTCAATTGCGTCATATAACTTTTGGCCATACCGTACAATAAACGGCAAGCGTGCAACAACGGGATACCAGAGAACAATTACCACCGCAATTACCACTCCCATAAGCCAGCCCAGCTGCACGACACTCATAATAATTACAATCACCATCAAAAGTGCACTGGTAACACGCTGGATGGTAACGATGTCATTATACGTCTTATACCGTAGGACATCCTGACGTGCTATGCCATCCCCGCTATCCGCAAGACGCTCCGCCTCGAACTTGCTGCGCGCTGGCTGATGTGGCCGCATACTGGCAACCAACAACAAAACAATCGTGGTGATCCCAAAAAGTATCCATAGCAATAAAGTCATAGCCTCATTGTATGACACTGTAGGCAAATTTTGCTATAGTAGAGAGAGTACTAAGGAGAGGAAATTCAAATCATGGGAACAAAAGGTTGGGTTATTTTTGCCACCGTCGCTGTCGCCGTACTAGGTGGGCTTATCTATATGTCAGGCAAAGACAAGATTGATGTCAGCGAATTCAATAAAGACGCAATTATTACTGCAAATGAAAAAAACGGCAATATTGGCGATAACTTCCTTGGACCAAAAAATGGCAAGGTTGTCCTGATTGAATATGGAGATTTTCAGTGCCCTGGGTGCGGCACGGCGCATCCTCGCATTAAGGCTCTAACTGATCGCTATAGTGACAGCCTTGTTTTTATCTTCCGCAACCTTCCTCTTACGTCAATTCACCCTAATGCCCTCACGGCCGCCGCAACTGCCGAGGCTGCCGGCCTACAAGGAAAATATTGGGAAATGCACAATAAGATTTACGAAAGCCAGAAAGAATGGAGCTCTGCATCCATTGGGGATCGCGGAGCAATCTTCCGTAGCTACGCTGCCTCTTTGAACCTTGATCTTGATAAGTTTGACGTTGACGTTGCGTCCGATGCTGTTAAGCAGAAAATATCATTCGATCAAGCAATCTTTAAGGCAACAAAGCTCAAGCAATCAACTCCAACGTTCGTCTTAAATGGTGAGCTTGTCCCCGATGCAACCTGGGGTGACGACAAAGCATTTGACAGCTTTATACGAGAGAAACTCACTGCAGCAGGTGTTACACTACCAGAAGAGACGGCCGACCAGGAATAGTACTGCCCATTAAAGTAAATACCACCCCGGTGCCTTGGGGTGGTATTATTTTTTTGGGATGAAATCTCGGGGAGAGATTTCGGGTTTGGGTCACTCTGACCCCCTACTGTGCGATATACAGTTGCCATTCGGCAGGCACCACATCCACTGCAATCTTTTTGCGCCGTGATGGCACAAACGTGATAGCTATTGGCATGTGCTTTGTAAACTCCTCGCACCTCACACGGTGCTTTGCATCTCTGGGTGCGCCTTTCGACCTATTACTTTATTTAGTATTACTTTTCTCTAAAGCGCGAGACACAAGAACTATAATATCAATTCAAAACGACGACGTCAAGACATGCAGTACTTTAATACTGCTCTTGTTTATATATTAGAATATTTTAAAACGCCTGGCAAGAGCATAGACAATAAAAATAATTGAGATTGTAAATACTACAACAGCACTATATGCCCATGGTTGATCCGCAAACGGTAGCGCCACGTTCATGCCATACATTCCATAGAACACGTTTGGTAATGCAATAAGGACAGTAAGAACAGTAAGGGTCTTCATGCGCTGATTCAGTCCGTTATTGGCGATCGTCGTATAGGCGTCTCGAATACTAGTAACACTCTGGCGCTGACTGGAAGCTGACACCAATAGTTGCTGGGTATGTAATATGATGTCATCAATCATCTCAATATCTGCGTCAGAAAATAGATTACGTTTATTCTCTCGCAAGTGCCGTGCCAATACCACCATGCCGTCAAGGTTAGTGCCACACTCATTCAAGTTATCTTCGATCACAGCGAAACGGATAATATCTCGATTCGTAACCTCATGAGTGCGCAAACGGCTACCGACATCCCGCACCGCACGGGACGTTCGATGTAATACGTTCTCGTAGCTACCCACCACTGCGGCAAATGTCGCCAGCGCCAGCGCTATTGGATCGGTCTGGATGTCTATCGCATTGTCACTAATAATCTCACCTGGGCGAAAGCTATCGCCATATGCCAACGTAAAGAATCTATCTTTTTGAATAATCGATAGCAACGGACTAGTATATACTTCTCCATGTTTGGTACGGCGTGGCGTCCTCAGAAAGATATATAGCGCATCATCCGCATATTCGACACGAGGTAGTTCGCTAACATCACGCACATCACGAATAATATTTGGCGACAGTCCGTACTTTTCAACCAAATGAGACAGATCGTCAGCCACTACCGACTCGGCATGCACCCATACATCATCACTATGTGATTTTACGCTTGTCCGTATCGCCTCACCCCGAGA
>CALMAK010000002.1 GCA_937859515.1 uncultured Candidatus Saccharibacteria bacterium
CCGACTGCATTTACAACGCCAAGACATTTTACGCCACGGCGCTTTAGCTCCTGCAAACATGCCAAGGTGTCGGCCGTTTCACCTGATTGTGACACGATCAAGGCAACAGTATTATCTGGCACATTAAAGGCACGGTATCGCAGCTCACTGGCGATCTCAACCTGTACCGATACATCGTCGGTACACTGCTCGATGTAATAACTGGCCATCATACCAGCGTAATAGGCCGTGCCACATCCAACAATCAGCACATTGCGCACACCTCGCAAATCATCATCGGTCATATTAATACCACCCAGTTTTACCGTTCCTACTGTTGGGTTGACACGCCCACTCAGCGTTGATCTGACACTTTCAGGTTGGTCAAAAATTTCCTTCAGCAGAAAGTGGTCAAAGCCCTTCTTTTGAATCGACTCAAGGTCAATGGTCAACGTCTCAACATTGATATCAACCGCCTTACTGTTAATGTCATATAGCTTGACGCCATCTTTTGTGCAGACACCAATCTCACCATCCTGCAGATACACCACTTGGTCGGTATGGCCCACAATCGCCGACGCATCGCTGGCAATAAATGTCTCTTCATCACCAATACCAACAATCAATGGACTTCCCTTGCGAGCAATAATCACCTCATCTGGTTTGCCTTCTGAGAACAGTGCAATACCATAAGCACCCACCACCATCTTTAGTGCCGCACTGACCGCATCAAGCAATGTCGTATCGCCTTTGTAAAAATAGTCGATTAATGCCGCCAGCACCTCGGTGTCGGTATCAGACTTAAATTCATAATCATGCTTTTTCAGCATTGTCGCAAGGTCAAGATAATTCTCAATAATACCGTTATGCACCAAGTAGATACGACCAACATGATGTGGATGCGCATTGCGCTTGCTCGGCGCACCGTGCGTTGCCCATCTTGTGTGGCCAATCCCTACCGTGTCATCGGTGGTGCGTGCCGCTACCCTCGCTTCAAGCTCTGCGACCTTACCCTTGGCGCGCAGCAATGTTGTTTTACCCTTACCATTCAGTGTGGCAATGCCTGAGCTATCATACCCTCGGTATTCCAGTCGTTTTAGTCCGCTAACTAAAATACCTTGCGCTTCTTTACTGCCTATATATCCGACGATTCCGCACATACTTCCTTCTTTCTGGTTTTATATGCCTGTATCGTCTATATTACACAAAAAAATGGAAATTTACTAAAAATACAAAATTACAACGATTAATTGATTCTGTTGGTGGCCACACTTTTATGTCACCACCCACACCACTTACTGCAGCTCTTGTACAAGTTGCTTATACGTCTTGGCGTCATTTACAGCGATCCACGTTCCGCGCGTCAGTCCCGCCGACCATAATTTATCCTCACCTGCAAGGAGAGGGAATAAAACGTTCTCAAAATCAGACTTTTCGGTCAGACTGAAGAGCTGTCGAAAATACGGATAAGCATGCGGTGAAAATAACGTGATACCTACATGGGCCGGTACGGGAATAAAAGGATACATCTTCGTATCGACAACTTTGTTATCGACCACCATCATACCTGTCGAATGATACGCCTGACCCTGCCCCAATACAGCAGTAGCCACAGCCCCATTTCGCACGCCTTCCAGATGCGCGCTGCTAATGTACTCAGGAAAGTCTGGAAAATGAAGAATAACATCGTCAGGATTGGTGACTATCAAATTATGGCTCTCTGGTATTGATCCATTCTCGAGGGCATTTAACACTGCTCCACCCTTGCCAATCGGTATCTCCGGATCATAGCTGTAAATAATCTCAACACCCAGGCTAGATCCACCGCCCAGGCGCTCTTCAATACTGTGTGCATTATGAAACACCAACGCCACAAATCGCTTAAAGCCTGCGTCGCGGTACATGCGAATACACATTTCTATCATAGTGTCGCCGTTTGGTAGCTCGAAGGCGCTTTTATTTGCCTGCGTACCGTCGAGCACTGAGCTAAAACGGCTGCTTTCGCCGCCCGCCATCAGGGCAATTGTCGTATTTTCGAAGAAATCCCGCCTATCGTCTTCCGATAGAGGTGCTGGTTCGTGGAAACTTGCAATTCTCTGGGCCAGCAAGTCTAGTTCTGTCTGTAATGTCATATGCCTCCTCGTTTGATATCACTTTAAGTCTATCACCATTATAGCCTACTCAAAATTGCCTCCTATCCACCCTCGGTGCCGTTACCAATAAGCCAAGTCACCTAAAAACATTGCGTAATTATGTTAATTATGGTTAAATGGAAAGTGATGGTATTACAACCAAATAAAAAAATCAACAAAAATAAACGAATTATCCTGATACTGGCCACAGTTCTACTCGTTGTCACTTCTGGTTACTTTGTGTTTGCCTACACAACAAAACAAACATGGCCGTTTACAGAAACCCCACAACAACCAACTACCACACAACCAGCGACCGATAAAACCCCTTCATCTGATGATCCGGTCGAACCACCTTCTCACGAGGCAACCGACGATAATCCCACCAAAACACCACCTCAATTTGATGGCGATAATCCCGATAGTAGCCCACAGCTGACGGTATCCATTAACTATATGGGTGTTTCGGGTAGTACTCTTTCAATCCGTACAACTATTGACCAGAGTATCAGTTCGGGAACCTGTAAGCTCGTATTGTCTCATACGGGCGCACCCTCTATCACTAAACAAGCCGAAGTAATAGCCAACCCTTCATCTGCTACCTGTATGGGTTTTGATATACCTATCTCAGAGTTATCATCCGGTACATGGACAGCGACCATCACTGTCACCGGCGGCAGTCGGCAAGGAACTGCAACAAAAGGCATATCCATATGAAACACTTAGCGGTTGCCCTCTTGTTCTTAACGGCCGTATCGATTGGTACAATTGTTGCTGTACACAACAACCCCGTCCAGGCAACACCACTGGCTAATTTTAACCCTGGCAATATCATGGAAGATGCCGTGATGAGCAACAAGAACACCATGTCGGTGAATCAAATTCAGGCATTTCTTAATAGTAAGAATCCTTGCAATAATACCAATATCCACATGGCCGCGTGGTATCCAAACCTTCAGTACACTATCCGCGATGGCAAGTTTGTCTGCATGGGGCAAGATACATTCAACGGCAAGAGTGCCGCACAAATCATCTGGCAGGCCGCTCAGGATTTTAGCATTAACCCACAGGTACTTATAGTACTCCTTGAAAAAGAACAAGGTCTCATCACCGATACTTGGCCTAATAATGTCCAGTACCGCACCGCGACAGGCTACGGGTGTCCCGATACCGCACCGTGTGATGCACAGTACTGGGGGCTAGAAAACCAGATCCGTCTTGCAGCAAAACTCTTTCATGAAGTGCTAAACGGTGGCTGGACAAACTACCCCGTAGGCAATAACTACATTCAATATCATCCCGACACATCATGTGGCGGCAGCATCGTAAATATCCAAAACCGTGCTACATCTGCCCTGTACCGCTATACACCCTACCAGCCAAGCAATGCAGCATTAGCTGCCGGATGGGGCACCGCACCATCATGCGGTGCATACGGCAATAGAAACTTTTACCACCTTTTTTATATATGGTTCGGTAACCCGAACCCTCAAACGGGATCGCAACAAATATCTGACCGGTACCAAACACTTGGTGGCGCGTCCGGTAAACTGGGTGCACCAGTTGGAGATCTTACCTACGTATCATCAGATTATCGATCATACCAGCAATATGAAAAAGGGATTATCGTTTGGACAGCATCCTCCGGTGCGTGGGAGGTAATCAATGGTCCCATCCGAGACAGATTAAATCAAGTTGGCGGCACATCGGGTAAGTTAGGATTCCCTACAGGACCACACAACTGCCCTACGGGAAAGACATATT
>CALMAK010000003.1 GCA_937859515.1 uncultured Candidatus Saccharibacteria bacterium
GCAACCAAGAAAAAACTCTAAACATATGTTTAGAGTTTTTTCTTTAGTCTACAGAAAGAAACGAGAGCTTATCGCTTTTTCCCATCCACGACAATACGCACGGTCTTATTTACCTTGCGAACTAGTTTTGCGCGCTTGTCTGCGTCGGCACGGCCTGGACCATATTCAGCATACAGTTCACGAACAAATTGCCTACCATCCGCATCCATTTCCTGCGGTGAAAATCCTGCATCTATCATCCCGTCGCGTGCTAGCAACATATTGACCGACCGCATGAACTCATCATGAAGACGACCTTCCTTCTTGCTCATGTTCGCTGCGACTTCATTCGCCCCTCGGCCATACCTTGTATCAAAATCATTATAGCCGCGTGATTTGCTGAGGCCGACACGCTTGTTTGCTTGGTTGAAATACCCCATGATTGCCTCAATGGCAATGGCGCGATCAACAAGCCGTACTGACGCGCCAGTTTCGGGCGTCCGGATAGGCAATCCTCTGTCGGGTGCAGGAGGTGTATCCCCTGGGTCTCCTTGGTAATGGTCGGGAACGAACTCACCCTGCGGCTCCCAGATTGCATGATCAAGCGGCACTACATCACCGTCGTCATTGACGCCGCTGTTACCATCAGAAAGTATTTCTTTCATGCTCATACTTTTATTATAGCATAAGCATCAATAAAAGTCAATCTATCCCCATCGGAACAGACGAATAGCCAAGGTATAAATAACTACCAACCAAATACCAATAATGGCAAGCTGCGGCCCAAGATCAAACAATGTTGCACCTTCGGTCGTAATATACCTAATACCATCAACAACTGGTGTCAGCGGCAAATACCCCGTGATACCCTGCAGCCATTCAGGCATGAGGAATCGCGGGAAGAAGACACCCGAAAGAAACATCAGTGGAAATGACACAATTTGAGAAGCCACGGCAGCTTGATTCTCGTTCTTAGCCCAGCCACCAATAAAGAGACCAAAGCCGAGCATCAGCATAATCGCAATGACTAAGAATACCGCGAGCTGCAACCAATCACCGCGCATGTCAAAATTAAAGACCGTTAATGCCACGACTAACATCAACACCAGCGACACCATTCCCACAATAGCGTAATAGATGAGCGTTCCAAATATCAGCTGTGTGCGGGTAAACGGCGTAGCGCGAATACGGCGCAGGCTGCCGTTCTTTTTCTCAGCCGGCAACTGATTAGCGAGACCAAAGATACCCATGCTAAGTATGGCAAAGCCTAGCAATCCCGAAATCATGTAGTCAAACTGAGTCAGATTAGCGGTCGTTGTCGGTTTCTGATTGACCGTAAACAGAGGAGATGACCGAGTGATTTGTTGCCCTATCTCGCGTAGTTGTGCATCAAGAATCGTACCGACGGTACGGCCCGTATCAGGGCTTGCTTCATTATAAAATACATTCAATGTACCGCTAGGGTGCTGGTTCTCGTTCAGCTGGCCAAACTCTTTTGGTATCTCGATGATGGTGTC
The DNA here is from genome assembly GCA_937859515.1 of uncultured Candidatus Saccharibacteria bacterium. GTDB lineage: Bacteria > Patescibacteriota > Saccharimonadia > Saccharimonadales > Saccharimonadaceae > CALMAK01. The sequence goes on from CALMAK010000003.1 coordinate 1,497, forward strand.
GACTTCATTGCGCCCCATCTTCTCTTTGGCCTCTTCAAATGAGCCCACTTCAACTTCTTTGAATGTATCCTCTTTCTTCAGCCCATCAGCGAACTGCCGGGCAAACTGTGTTTCTGATCGATTAAATATCGCCACGTCAAAGCTGATACCGCTGTCATTGCGGAAGATTGAGCCGAACACAAACAGGAATAGCAATGGAAACGCCAGCGAAAAGAATAGCGCAACAGGATCACGCATGAACCGTTTTAATTGAGTGAATGCAAAAATAAGTGTCGCTCGCATAGTTATTCCCTTAAGGCCTTTCCTGTGAGGTCAATGTAAACATCCTCAAGATCAGCCTGTTCTACCACCTCAGGCTTCTTGAAGCCGCGATCCAAGAGATCCTTGATCATCTTTTTTGGACTGTCCATGGCAATAATCTTGCCGCTGTCCATAATCGCCAAGCGATCACAGAGTAGCTGCGCCTCTTCCATGTAGTGCGAGGTGAGTACCACAGTAATTCCCCGCTTTTTAATACTTTTGATTAGATCCCACAGGTGACGGCGCGCCTGCGGGTCAAGGCCAGTGGTTGGCTCGTCAAGAAACAGCACACGCGGTTCATTAACGAGGGCCGAGGCAATACTGAAGCGCTGTTTTTGCCCGCCAGAAAGTTTTTCTGGATAGCTGTTCGCTTTATCCTCTAATTCGACACTGCGTAGCAGTTCCATCGGATCAACCTGCTTGCCATAAAAACTGGCAAACATTACTAATTGCTCGCGCAACGTTACTTTGTCGTAGAACGCCGAGCTTTGCAACTGAATACCGATGATATGACGAATCTTTTGTGGATGCTTGGCCACATCGATACCATCCAATATGACCGATCCTTCATCAATCGAGCGAAGCGCCTCAATCATCTCGAGCGTCGTCGTTTT
>CALMAK010000004.1 GCA_937859515.1 uncultured Candidatus Saccharibacteria bacterium
CCCATACATCATCACTATGTGATTTTACGCTTGTCCGTATCGCCTCACCCCGAGAGCGTTTCGTATAATAACTCAACATTTCTGTGCATTAGTATACCGCGAAACAGACATAAGCACTAGCATTTATGCCTCTAGTTCTGTCGTGGTACCAAGACCCTAACACTAGTCGCGGCAAGTACTATCATGATCACGATCAGGGCGGCAGAGACATTCAACCCAATCCCGGTACGCGGAGCATCCGGAATGGCATGACCACTCGCATCACCCGCCCCAAAGGAGAAGAGATTTGAAGCACCACTCATAGCATTCGTGATCATGATAGACCCCGATGCTATACCGAAGTCATCTTGCAGGACAATAACAGCTCGTCCCGTAGAGAATACCTGTGTAATATCCGTACCACCATCAAACGTGAACAATTGGTAACACGGTGGATGATCACTAAAATATCGTGCATCATACCCCATATCAACAAGATCAGCTGAAGTAAAGCTCGTACCCTCTGTACAGAACGGCACCTCTATACCGTTCAGTGATACAAGAGAGGTGTATAATCCATCGCCATATCCCCAATCAGGGTCAGAGATGAGGTTCTTACCATAGACAATGAGATGCTTCGTCCCATTACTTTGAGGTTCAATCTCTATGCGCTCAATCACCGGCCGTGGTAGTTCATAAAATTCCACCGCATTCGCCACCGTCACAGATTGACCGTCATCATTCATCACCACAACATCGGCCATCCCTAAATAGTCTCTCGGTGGCACCGTGACAGCAATAAATGATGATGATGACCCTGTGATAGGAACCTCCACGCCTCCTATATAAGCTGTTGGATTATGAAAGCCTGTGCCATAAATGTATACCGTGCCACCCATGTTGTTAAGAATTCTGTTTGGCGATACCGTCGTAACCACCGGCGGGTCAAGCACAATTGGCGGTGCGTCAGTAATTGTCGTACTGGAGACCATAATCTGTGAGTTAGCCGTACCAAGGTAGATTCTATCGTTATATACAGCAATAGAGGATGCATCCGCCGGGCTTATTGCAATTTGCACCCAGTTCCGTCCATCACTACTACGGGCAATACCTGTCGTACCAAGCATATACATGAAGCCATCATCGGCGACGTAGAAATCTCGAATGCTACCCACTATACTGTATACGCTTTGTGTCGTGACTGCTGTTCCATCAAATAGTCGGAGAACGCCTCCTGACCCACAGATAATATGGTCATTAAACACCTCAACAAGCCCAGGATCGGTCACGCCACACACTCGATCTGTAGTTCCTGAGGACCATGTTGTACCATCGAATATCCGTACAGGCGCAGCTGGAGACACCGACTCGGCCTGCATATAGATCTTGCCATTAAGCTCTGCTATCCAGTAATACCGTTCGAATCCCGCAGCTGTCGGTGCTGGCGTAGATTGATCAGCCTGGACTATGGACCACGTCAGCCCACCGTCAGTGCTTCTGTGTGCCGTAGCACCAATTGGCGTTGTCCCATCAGACTCAACCGCAGATCCAACCTGCCAAAGGTCGTTACCATCCAGAGTCGCGACATCAAACACATGTATAGCTGGCGCATTATTCCTGTTGGCCCAGGTGCCACTTTGGTTCGTCGCAAATCCAACGTTCGAGGTCCAACCCGCTCGAGGATCTGTCATTGGCGCATATACGGCGCCATTGATTTTTCGAAGTACCATAATCTGTTCAGTTGGGACTGACAGTACACTCCCAATAAAAGTATTTGATGTCAAGTCAAAAGGGTTGATGTGGATTGGACCAGTATTGATATTATAATCACCATACCCAGCATAAAGTGTCGTGCCGTCTACCATAAGATCATCAATCGTCCTACCCCATGCCGTTGACTGTGTACTGGCTTGGGGGTGCGTACCTACTACACTAAACGTGGGTCCGCCTGTTGCAGCACCTACTTGCTGCTGCTTCATCAAGAACGCTACCGCAGCAATTATTATCCCGATCATTATGAAGGCTAGTACAGTGAAATGTACCTTTATGCTGTTCTTTACAACTAGTCTCATCTTCTCTCCTGTTTCTGTTTTCACATTGAACTATACTAATCATACAGTAAAGCATAATAGATATTCAAAAATAATCGTCGCTCGCACTCTCACTAGTGGTGGGGGTACCTCCTGGCGCTATTCGATACCAGGAGTTGTTGCAACAGAGACCTTCGATAGCTCTCGCTCACGAATAAGGAAGACGAGGATTGTAGCAACCGCAAGGAGAGCTGTGG
>CALMAK010000005.1 GCA_937859515.1 uncultured Candidatus Saccharibacteria bacterium
TACTATTACAGTTACTAGCAAAAAGGCAAGGTGTCAACCGATACTATCGAACGAGATTACCGCTACATCACCACACGGCGTGGCTGCTTGATGCGGCGTGACTGGCCTTCAGGAATAATAAGTTTGGCGGCCTTCTCACGCAACTCGAGCGCAAGATCAGCCTGACCCGTACGCTCATAAGCGTCCGCCAGGATGTTGAGAGTCTGCGGGATTGGGTCAATCTCAACAGCGCGCTCTAACGATTCAATCATTTTCTTTTTATTACCTAGCTTCTCTTGAACCTTGGCATAGGCAATGTGTCGAGAAGCAAGATCATTATCAATTTCGAGTGCTTGTTCAAATGCTAATGCCGCCTTTTCATAATCACCCGTTTCAAAATAAATCAGACCGACATTGTGAAGACTTGATGCACTTGGCTCAAGGCTCTGTGCGATTTCAAAACATTCAATCGCATCCTTATATTGCTGTTGTTTGACATACAGAATACCCAAACGGTTATAGGCACTGGCATTACGCTCGTCAACACGTAAAATTGTCAGCAGCGCCTTTTCGGCACGTAAAAACTTGTTATCCTGCAATGACTCCTGTGCAATTGACCATAATTGGTCTAACTTTTCAGAGATTTTTGACGGAAGATCGGTCGCTACCTCGGCAATTGTTTGCTTTTGGTAGAGTACCCATGCGCCCAAGGCGGCAATCAATAATAATGCGATCATATTCGTACCTTATTGTATCACATTTCTATAGTAAGGCAGCAGCAAGGACAAGCCGCACATTACCGTTGGCCCCTAGTCGCACTAGCACACTCTCGAGACGTTTTAGAAGCTGCAGTGTTTCATTATCAGCCGTCTTCTTCCCCGTCAGCTCTCGTCTTAATAACGCAATCATATACGAGACTACTTGAATGGCGGTGGTCCTGTCATCCTTCAATGCTTGAATAGACACGAGTCTTTCATACGAAGAACCTTGAAGAGTTGCCCGGGCCTGACGTAATTTTACTGCTTCAGCCTCTAGTAGCTCTGGAGAATGCGCTAAGTTAGTCATCAATCCCGGCAGCCCCTCGGCAATAAATAATATTTGTGATCGAGTAGTCACGTCCTTCACGCCTAATGAGTCTAACAGCGCCTCAGACTGATGACGGTTGATGCGACGAATCTGCAATTGCTGCACACGCGATAACACCGTCGGCAGCAACCGACCTGGATTATGACACAGCAAGATGAAAGACGTATTTTCAGTTGGTTCCTCCAGCAGTTTCAAGAATGCATGTTGCGCCTCGACGGTGATTGTATCGACTGCACTAATTATGATGCACCGTGGAACTGCGGATTTCGTACGCACTACGTCATAGAGGCGTCGTATCACATCAACCGTAATACGACCTTTTTCTAGATCGACCTTTTCATTAGCTTCTGGCAAGATACGAATAGTCTGTCCTCCAGATTGGTCTGCCAAGTAGTCTGCGGCCGTGTCTAGGCCAATGCCTTCGCGACCAGTCAGCAATACTGCGTGCGATAAGTGTCGTCCGTACGCCTCAAGCTCTACCGCCGTCACTGGATTAAACAGCGGTCGTCCAGTCATACTTGATGCACCTTATCAAGGAATTCTTGCGGCATATCAGACACAAACGTCCTTCGATCGCCACCAGGAATCGTTACCTCCAAAGATTGCGCATGAAGATATAATCGATCGGCAGGCACACCACCATACACCCTATCACCAACAATTGGCGTACCCAGATACTGCATATGCACACGCAGCTGATGCGTACGCCCCGTGCGCGGTCGCAGCTTGACCAGAGCGTAAGAATCGCTCGATTCGACCACCTTGTACGTTGTCTGCGCGGATTTACCGCCCGCATCAACCCTAAAGGTGCTTGGCGCGGTTGGATTACGCCCAATCGGTAGGTCAACCAACGCCTCATCCTGCTTTGGATGGCCCGTCACCACAGCCATATATTCTTTTTTTGTCTTACGGTCGGCAAATTGCTTCTGTAACATTACGGCCGTCTCCTCATTGCGTGCGCCAATCATAACACCACTCGTATCACGATCGAGACGATGTACAATACCAGGACGATTAGTTTCTAGACCAACTGTCGTATAGCGCCGGAAAAACTCGGCGACCGTAAATTCATCATTTAGTGCACCTTTACTGTGGGTCAAAACACCAACGGGCTTGTCAATAACAATCACGTTGTCATCTAGATAAATAATCGGCAGCTCGTGATGAGAAAAGTCAGTCTGGCGTGGCAGGTCAATCGCGATCACATCATTTTCAGTCACCTCAAACTTTGGAGACTCCTGCACCCCACCGTTCACTTTTATATGTCCTGCACGCACATGTTTTTGCCAGGTGCTGCGTGAGGTATCGGGATATCGTTCAGCTAACTCAATATCGAGGCGCTTTTTATCAGATATTGCCACGAAAAGGTAGGTATCTTTACCCTTAAACGGCAGCCCGTAGGTCATCAGATGGTCATTTGGATTCTGGATAACTTCACCCGTCTCGTCTTGCTTGACGGTGCGTACTTGGTCAACAACCGCCTGCGTGTTATCCTCGACTGTATCATCAAATAAAATATAGTATTTTCGCTTCATAAACCGGAATGTCACCATCGTGCTGGTCGGAATTGGGTGATAGAATGCTAGTTGTTCGATATGCCGCGGTACATGGTCGTCACCTGCCAGGTCAAACCGTCTGAGAATTGCCAACGCGTCATTAGAAGTTACTTTCATCACTAGCCCCTTAAACCTAACGCACGCTGGACACGCAGTAATGTCGCATCTGCAACCTCACGTGCAGCGTACTCGCTGTTTTCCAGTTTTGCCAGGATAGCTGCGTCATCTACCTGCGCTAACCGCGCTTGAAAATCAGTCAAAAATGCCGCCATTTCATCAGCTACGACTTTTTTGAAATCTCCATAACGTGTCTCACCGCTAAACTCATCAGCGATATTTTGCACCATATCTCCGCGCAGTAACGCTAGTATCTGAATCAAGTTACTTATACCCGGTTGTGTGGCCGGTAGGTATGCCACCCTCGCCTGGTCGTCAGTGGTAGCACTCATAATCTTCTTATGGGCAACGACTGGGTCATCGTTAAGAAAGATTACCCCGCGACCGCTTTCATCACTTTTGCTCATTTTTTTGGTTGGATCAATCAAATCTTTGATACGCAAACCTTGCTCTTTACCGAAGAATTTATGCTGCCCAGCAACTGGTTCCGGTACTGTAAACAGATCACCAAATTTGCTATTCATACGCTCGGCAATGTCACGTGTAATCTCTAGGTGCTGTGTTTGGTCATCACCGACAGGCACATATTTAGTGTTATACAGCAAAATATCCGATGCCATTAATACAGGGTAATCAAACAGTCCGACACTGATCTGACTGTCACCCAATTTGGCCGACTTGTCCTTGAACTGTGTCATGCGACTCATCTCGCCAAACCCTGTAAAGTTATTCAGGAGAATCGTTAGCTCGCTGTGGGCAGGTACATAACTCTGTCGATACAGCAAGATAGTGCTGTTATCCAGTGGCAATCCTGCGGCGGTATAGACGCGTGCATTATTTATGATACTGTCATGCAACTGACTATGATCAATTGGCGTTGTAAAGCTATGAAGATCGGGAATAAATAGGTTAATCGTGTATTCATCTGCATGGTTTTTCGCCATGTCAATCAAGGGTAGCATTGCACCAAAATAATTACCGATATGAAGATCATTGTTGGCACGTATGCCCGTAAGAATCGTTGGTTTACTCATAATTATATCCTTATTGTACCATTATTACCGCTATTCGTCCTCTTCCAAACCGCCAATACCGACATACCTGTCTGGCTGCCAAGACTCCCATTTCCGTCAACGCGTGTAATATCTCGCTTGCGGGACGATGATCACTAAGGTCGATCAAGACACCTGCTTCGCGCAGGGTATCACTTGCCTGTTTTTCCTCTAAAATCTGGTTAATTCGTTGTTGTTCCATGAATATCTACTCCTCTGCCATGTGTTATATAAATAAAAAGTCCGTACATGTGACGGACTGTTCGATAGCTTCTATGTTTGTTTCGTTATACAAGACACGGAGCAAGCCGCCACGTTTTTATGACGGTAAACCAGTAGTTAGCTGCTTGCATGCGTTGAATCATGTGTATAGGATATCATACAATGTTGTTTTATGCCCGTAAAACGCCGCCCAGTACGTTTCGCCGTACTGATAATGCCACCATTCATGGGGATTTGGTGCAAAGCCAGCTGCGAGCATTGCCCGCAGTAACGTATGCCTATTGGACATCTGTACATTTATTAACTGATCAGAGAAAAGAAACGCTCGTTCATCATCGGTATTCGGGGGACATCCAAAATCTATCAGTTCACCCGTACGGTGATTGCGTACATCGATATCAATCGCACCACCTGTGGTATGCGGTGGGCACAGTAGTCTCGGATCAGATACAAACGTACGTGCATGTGCTAAATGCCGATCATCCGACCAGTCAGGGTGATCTTGCATACTCTTCTCCTGGAATACTGCCAGCAGATCCTGTTGCACGCTAGGTGGCCGATAACCTGCCTTTAGGACCAACTGCCAATCATCGATCAGTATATCCTGCACCACCTTCAGACGCTCAAACACTCCTTGGCGTACGGAAAGTTCAAATTCGGGATGCATATCAATATAATTTCGATATGCATCTCCCTCTAGATCACCTGCTGTCTCCCAAAACGGCTCAAGCAGGAATCCTGCGGTTCGCAGATCCGCACTCGTCACAAAACTCTCGCCTATCTCATGGCGCGCTATATCGCCAATGCGCGAACCAAATGAATAGCCCGCACGAGTAAATCCATCAAGTGTCAATGTTTCGTTAGTCGCCTCAAGAATTTGCATACTCATACCATCATATCATCAAACAAAACACCCCGCGAATAACGGGGTGTTTTGATGTTCTGCCTGGCGTATTAACGCTTTGAGAACTGTTCGCGCTTACGAGCACTGCGAAGACCGTACTTCTTGCGCTCTTTTTCGCGTGGATCGCGAGAAAGCAAGTCGGCTTTCTTCAGTGTTGGGCGTAGGTCTGGTGCATCAACCGTAATTGCCTTGGCAATTGCCAGCTTGATTGCGTCAACCTGACCAGACGTACCGCCACCTTTTACCAAGATGGTTACATCGTACTCTTTTTGCTTTTGAGTAGCAGCAAGAGGGTCAGTGATCTCTGCAAGGTAGGTTGTATTACCGTCAAGATATTCCTTTGCAGGCTTACCGTTGATAGTAATATTACCCTTACCCTTGTAAAGACGTGCCGTAGCAGTTGCGCTCTTGCGGCGGCCGAGGCCGTAAAAGTATTTTCCTTCAGCCATATTACTTTACCTCAACTTTCTCTGGTGTCTGGGCGGTGTGATCATGATCGCTACCTGCAAATACACGAAGTCGTTTCATGCGTTCTGCTTGTAGCTTGTTCTTTGGTAGCATACCACGAACAGCAGCTTCGATAATTCGTTCTGGGAATTTCTCACGAACTTCCTGAACACTTGCATCCTTGATACCACCTGGGAATCCAGTATGTCGGTAGTATTTCTTAGCAGTCTCTTTATTGCCAGTAAACACAGCATCCTTGGCATTGATAACGACAACGTAGTCACCAGCGTCAATATGCGCAGTATAGGTTGGCTTGTACTTACCTGTCAGGTAGGTTGCAATTTGCGTTGCGATACGACCAACTGGCGCCGTACTAGCATCAATCAGCAGCCAACGACGTTCGATCTCTGATGGTTTTTGTGAATAGGTCTTAGCCATAATTATGCCTTAGCCTCCTCTTGTGGTGCAGCCTTTAGCTCGTCAACAAACTCGATAGTCGCGAGTTGCGCACCGTCACCCTTGCGGATGCGAGTACGAGTGACGCGAACATGACCGCTGTTACGTGCAGTCAGCTGCGGAGCGATCTCGTCAACCAGCTTGTTCGCGATATCGAGTGTGCTCAGTGCAGCAATAACGCGACGGCGGTTAGCAAGGTCACCCTTCTTTGCCTTTGTAATTACTTTTTCAATGTAACGCGAAGTCTCTTTCGCTTTTTCAAGCGTCGTCTCGATCTTGCCATGCTCGACAAGACTTGAGGCGAGACCCTTCAGTAACGCGCGACGCTGATCGCGTTCGCGACCGAATTTGCGTCCTTTGTATCCGTGTCTATGCATGATTAAAGTTCCAATTCCGCTAGTTTATCTTTAACTTCGTCCAAAGCTTTTGAACCAAAGCCCTTCAGTTCGCGCAAATCTTGCTCTGAAAGAGTTACAAGGTCGTGAACAGTGCGAATGTCATTGTTAATCAATGCATTTGCAGTTCGAGCAGTAAGGTTAAGTTCTTCGATTGAAGTATTTAGTTCGCTGACTTCATCTTCGTCTGATTGACCAAGAGCAGGTGCAGCTTCGACAGTTGTGCTGCCAGCAAGTGCTGTGTACTGGTTGACCAGAATGGCAGCAGCTTCCTCGAATGCCTCACGTGGAGATACCGAGCCGTCAGTCTCGACGATAAGAACCAGCTTATCCAGGTTGGTTTCTTGACCAACACGAGTACCGTCAACTTTGTAACGTACACGAAGTACTGGGCTAAACACTGCATCCAAGGCGATGTGATCGCTGTGAACACGTGATTCTGACGATTCTTCGATCGTGCGGTAACCACGGCCAGACTCAACAACTAGGTCAATAACCACTGACCCCTTTGGATCGTCAATAGTTGCAATAACCTGATCAGGATTAACCACTTCAACATCAGCAGTTGTCTTGATGTCACCAGCAGTAACAACGCCGGCGCCTTTCTTTTCAAGGCGAAGCTCGATCGTCTCATCAGTATGAGCAATCAAGCGCACGTTCTTAAGGTTCAGCATGATGTCAACAACATCTTCTTTTACACCTTTTACAGTAGTAAATTCGTGTGTTGCGCCTTCGATCTTAAATGATACGATTGCGGCACCACGAATACTTGAAAGCAGTACGCGGCGAAGGCTGTTACCGAGAGTATTGCCGTATCCAGCCTGCAAAGGCTCGATAACGAACTCCGAGATGTTGGTACCTTGGTCGTTGACGCTCGCAAGTGCAGGGTTGTGAATAACTTTCGACATATATCTATGCTCCTTCTTAGCGTGAGTAGTACTCAACGATTAGTTGTTCGTTAATATCAGCCTCAGCCTCTTCACGCTTTGGCAAACCAGTGATTTCAATCTTCAGCTTTTTCTCATCAACCTTCAACCATGAAAGTGGACCAGCGTTTGCGTTAGCGATGACGTCAGCAATGTTTGTAAAGTAACCAGACTTTACGCTCTTTGGACGTACGGTGATAACATCACCAGCCTTCACGCGGATTGATGGAATGTCAACGCGGCGACCATTTAACTCAAAGTGACCATGGCCAACCAACTGACGTGCAGCGCGACGACTTGTCGCAAGACCCGATCGATACACGACGTTATCAAGACGTCGCTCAAGTAGCTGCAGGAGGTTTTCACCTGCAAGACCTTGCTGGCGGCTCGCTTCGTTCATGAGACGCGCAAACTGCTTTTCAAGGAGTCCGTATGCGCGGCGAACTTTCTGCTTTTCACGTAACTGCGTAAGGTAAAGACTTGGCTTGCCCTGACGACCATGCGCGTGCTGACCAGGAATACCACTTTTACGAGCCATGATTTTGTGTGCTTTTGGATGAAGCGCGTAACCTTCACGGCGACTTTGCTTCACAATTGGAGAAGTATCTCGTGCCATATACTAGCCCCTCCTCTGTCGTTTAGGGCGAACACCACCGTGTGGCACGCCAGTTACATCTTTAATACTGTCAACAGCAATATCAAAGGTACTCAGTGCGCGAATAGCCGCATCACGACCAAGACCAACGCCCTTTACAAATACATCAACCGTCGAAACGCCGTAAAGACCCTTCGCTGCTTCAGCTGCCTTTTCAGCAGCAACTTGCGATGCGTATGCTGTACCTTTTTTGCTACCACGGAAACCTACGGCACCAGCGCTTGACGCAGCCAATGCGTTTCCTTTTTTGTCAGTAAACGTAATAATCGTGTTATTAAACGTTGCCTGAATGTGCACCTGACCAGAAGGAACTGATCGGCGCTGCTTCTTACGAGTTGTTTTTGCATCTGCCATATCTCTATTCCTTTCTACGTCTTAGACGCTGCCTTCTTTTGTGTGCCACCAACTGCGACCGCTTTACCCTTACGAGTTCGTGCATTCGTACGAGTACGCTGGCCGTTAACCGGGAGACCTGCCTTGTGACGCAAACCGCGATATGCGTTTACATCTTTCAGACGCTTAATATTGTTAGTTACGAGACGTTGGAGATCGCCTTCGGTCGTATAATCAGCATCGATTATTTCGCGAAGTCGCTGTTCTTCAGCCTCGGTGAGATCTTTCACCCGAGTGGTCGGCTCTATCTTTGCCGCCGCAAGGATGTCTCGTGCAAACTTTGGACCGATGCCGTAAATATACGTCAAAGCGATCTGGATTTGCTTTTCATTCGGGATGACTACCCCAGAAATTCGAGCCATGCTTAACCCTGCCTTTGCTTATTCTTAGGTTTTTTCTTGTTGATGACACGAAGGCGGCCTTTACGGCGGACCAACTGGTCATCAGGACTGATTTTTTTTACGCTCGCACGAACTTTCATGAGCCTCTTAAAAATCCTTTCCGTTAAAATTAATCTCGTAGGCGGAAGCTGATTCGTCCCTTTGTCAGATCGTAAGGGGTTAGCTCAACTTCAACCTTATCGCCCGGTACCAAACGAATGTAATGCTTGCGCATCTTACCGCTTATGTGGGCAATAATCGTATGACCGTTCTCCAGTTCGACCTTAAATTGAGTATTAGGCAGTGCTTCCACTACCTTTCCTTGCAACTTGATCACTTCCTTTTGACTAGCCATAGATATCAATTGCTGATTATACAGCATGTTTTGTTCTGGCACAAGAGTAATTAAGAGATTTACTTCACGTCCATGACAACCGTGAAACAAACTAATATCCCCATTGTACCAAGCACGACCGATACGTCAAGAATGAACAGCTAGTCTTCAACAAGGACTGCGCGCAGCATAATACGTCGATCAAATTGCTTGAACCGTGGTACCCACTTGCCATCACAGGTGATAAGATTGAGGCCTTCTTTACCAGCCTCAACTGGCTGCATCATCATTTTCATGCCAGTATCATTGACCTCTTCCAGAGGCATACTTTGATTCTCGCGCACCTCATAACGAAACTTTTCACCATCGCCACGCTCGATCAAGATAATATCACCCTTCTTCAGTGTGCCGAGTTTTGCAAATACCCCATCACGCGTGATACCACCATTATGCGCATTAATTAATACAACGCCACCACTACCTGGTGTGGCACTTTTGTCATACCACGCTGCATCACTAATATTTGCCGGAGACTTCAACATATTATTCGCATCAACGCCCATTGCAAAGGTACGTGTCTGCTTGACACCAAGAATTGGAATAGATACATACCGTGGTTGCAACGGCAACACGGTGTGATTATCAACAAGTTCCGCAGTTACCTCAGACTCGTCAACGTCAGGATCTGCCATAACGAATGCCGGAAATGTCACCGGTAAATCATCACCAAACATATACCATCGATAGGTAAACCAGCCAGTTACAACTAATACTACCAGTAAAATGCCACTTGCTACCCACTGCCACCAACTTCGTTGGCTGCGAGTCGAGTGCTTAACGTCGAGCGCCACCCTGCATCCTGCCTATTTATAGTCGTCGTACGTCACCATCAACGCACGTGAGTTAACCTGACGCAGCGCTTCGATCGCAACAGACACAACAATTAATAACCCCGTTCCACCAATTGCAAGATTACTATTGGACACTCCTGCAAAGTTATACAGCAGATATTCACCAGCAAATGGCATCACCGCGATAAGACCCAGCACTGTTGCGCCAAAAAGATTTAATCGATTCACTGTGCGCGAGAGATACTTCTCAGTCTGAGCACCAGGACGAACACCTTCGATAAATCCGCCTTGCTTTTGCAAGTTTTCTGAAATTTCGTTGCTGTTAAATACGATACCCGTGTAGAAATAAGTAAATAGTATAACCAGCGCAAAGTACGCAACTGGATAGATGAATGCCTCAGCGGTCGTACCAGTAAACTCACCTGGGTTTGGTGCTTGGAACCACGCAATCAAGTTATTTGCCAACACTACCAACGCCTCGTTACCCGTCGCCAGCATCACTTGCCCAATAAATGCAGGCAGTGATAGGAATGACACTGCAAAGATGACCGGAATCACACCTGCGGCGATCAACTTAATCGGCAAGATACTCTTTACGCCGCCATAGTTACTGTTGCCCTGCACGCGTTTGGCGTAATTAATAGTTACCACGCGCTGTGCCTCATTGATTTTTACCAGTATATACAACACTGCTAACGACACGGTCGCCATAAAGAATATCACCCAGAACGCCAACGGGTTGACCGGAAGTGTAAACCAGCCAAAGACACTCATGCCGCCCTGAGTAGTATCAACCAGTGATGCACCCAGTGTTGAAAGTGTCTGCGGTAGCTGACTAATAATACCAGCAAAGATCATGAGGCTAATACCATTACCGACACCTTGTTCGGTAATCAACTCACCCAGCCACATCAAAATCATGGCACCAGCGGTCATCGCTGCGACAGCAACCGTCCATTCACCCAGTGTTGGATCAGTAAGAACGGTGGTATTGCCGGCGAGGACCGACTCGCGCAGGATATAAATAAACGCAATCGACTGAATAATCGCCAACGGAAGACTGATGATACGGGTCCATTGATTAATCTTGCGGCGACCTGACTCACCGTCCTTGTGCAGTTCTTCGAGTTTTGGCACCGCTTTTGTGAGAAGCTGGGTGATGATACTGGCCGTAATGAACGGGCTGAGACCAACAAGAACGATAGAAAAGCTGGCCAGTGCACCACCAGACAACAGATTCAGGAATCCACCAAAGTCTGTTCCCCCAACGATACTGTTAATGACCTCTCGCAGCTGCGTCGGCTCCGCAAGTGGCACAGGAATGTGCGCCAAAAGACGGTACGCCACAATAATGCCAAGAACGATCAACAGGCGCTTTTGCATATCCCTATTTTTAAACGATTTAAAGATTGTTTTCCAGTTCATATCAGTCTTTTCTGCCCTATTCCTTTGTTATATTTATCGCTAATGCGAACATACTTACTATATTATACTACAAACGCCTTATCCTCCTACACTCTATTCAAGAAGATCGCAAAAAATCATTTATGTATATCATACTAACAGCCTAGATAGCATAGCCGTAACAAACTCTAAGGATACATCACCTGTGTCAACGCCTGCACCGTTGAGCCCCACTGATATAAATTACCTTTTGTATCAAGTGCGTACGCGTAACCGCCGTTTGCATAGCCTCCAAGTGAAATTTTGCGGATCGAGGCTCCTGCAGGCAATAAGCCACCGATTGGCACTTCAACTGGAACGGTAGAGTTACTAGATGATCCGTTTCCCAACTTGTCACTCCACCCCCAGCAGTAAATCTTTTTAGATGAAGTTAGGGCACAGCCGTTATAAGATCCGGCTGCCACTCCTATGAGCGTCTCCCCTACATCCTGAACGAGGGTTGGCTGGTAACTAGCAGATGTCGATCCACCACCCTTTTGCCCATTCGAGCCACTCCCCCAACAATACGCACGACCGTTATCAGATGAAAGTGCGCACACATGTCCACTACCAACAGAAACTTCACTAATAGATCTACCTGACATCGCTCCTGTTGAGACACTTACGGGACGCGACACACCCCAACCGCCATCGACATCATTGCTACTTGATGGTGCTCCAGCAGCACCCCACGCATAATTCTGCCCCCAGCAATATACCCAATTATCTGAAGCTACCACACATGTAGTTCCCGTAGCCGTATACGGACCAACCCCGGCTGATAGTTTGCGCAATGTCTTTCCCGATAACGCGCCGCTCGCCACAACCGCACTTGGGCTATTAGAGTCAGCATCAGTTCCGTTCCCAAGTTGGCCATGATTGTTTGCACCCCAACAATACGCACGATCATCATTTGAAATTGCGCAGCTGTAATAAAAGCCAACACTCACATCCTTTACGTCGCCCTGTGGCATGTCACCTGATGACACTTTAACCGGAACTGCGCTATCAACTGTTGAACCATTCCCAAGCTGGCCGCGACCATTCCTGCCCCAACAATATAGATCTGAGTTACTTGTGATTGCACACGCATGATCATACCCAGCAGAAACCTTTTTTACCTTATCACCTCCTATCAGACCAGTTCCACCAACAGGCTTAGGGGCTAGGGGCTGACTTAGCGATGTACAGAATACTGTATTTGCACGAGAGACAGCGCACATAGGCATAAGCCCCGCACCAACAGACATGTCTCTCCATGTTACGATAGTGCCTGATGCTCCGTTGTCGATAATCTCTTCACCAAACGCACATGTCCCTCTCTTCGGCTCTTTATTGCCATTCTCCGTATTCAAGAACATCGTGATTGATGGTCGCGCCTTGCTGACAGCATCAATACAATACGTCTTATCATCACCCTCGTAGTATGTCAGCGTAACATTATCACTTTGCACAAAAATGCTCTTGGTTGTACTATTTCCATCAAAAGTGGCGCCGTCTGCAAGGGCTGGATATCCGTTGCTCCAGTTCTTTGCGCTTTCCATGGCAGCATAGACACCTTTTAGGTCATTTTTTAATTCAGTCTGCGCCACATTATCTCGCCATGCACCGAAGGCAAAAATAGACAATGCCGCCAGGATACCTACAATGAGAATAACAACCGCTAATTCAATAATGGTAAACCCGGGTGATTTGTACGTATTTGGCAAGCTTCTATTCATAAGTATAAGCTTATTAGATGTCTCAGCAAAAAGCAAACGCTCCGTCACGAAGATCGGAGCGTTTATCGCAAGTATCGTGACATACGACTACTTATCGACTTTTTCAGCCTCTTTGCTACTTTGCTTGATAGGTGTCGCGACCTTCTCGAAGGTACCACCTGCTTTTTTGATAGCTTCCTGTACACTCTTTGATGCGCCTTGCACCTTCAGGTCAACCTTTTCAGTCAACTCGCCACGTGCGATTACCTTTACCGTATGGAAAGGTGTTGCAATCAGACCAGCTTCGAACAAGGTGAAGTTGTCGGCCAACTTTCCCTTGAACACATTGAGATGATCAACGTAAACAACTTGCGCAGGCGTACGAAGGCTCTTGAAACCGCGGTTCTTTGGGATAGCTTGTGCGAGTGGGCGCTGACCACCCTGGAACATCGCACGAAGTTTCTTACCAGTACGAGAGTTCTGACCCTTCGTACCACGACCCGCCGTTTTACCGCCGCCCGCAGAAATACCACGACCAACGCGTTTGCGGTCTTTGTTGGCGCTAATTTGGAGTTCATTGTATTTCATTACTTGTCCTCCTTCTTAGCAGCTGGCTTCTTTGACGCCTTTTTCTCAGATTTTAGCCACTGGTCACGTGGGACCAGACTACGGAGGGCCTCGATGGTTGCATAGGCGATATTCACCTTGTTTGTCGAACCAAGACTCTTTGAAAGCATATTGCGGATACCCGTTACACCAATCACTTGACGAACAACACCGCCGGCGATAATACCGGTACCAGGTGCAGCAGGCTTGATAAGTACGCGTGCACCAGTGAACTTCACTTCAGCGTCATGCGGAATAGTATCACCCTGCAGAGGAATAGTAATGAGATGCTTTTTTGCAACATCAGTTGCCTTGGCGACTGCAGTTTGAACGTCTGCACCCTTAGCAACACCTACACCAACCTTATCTTTGTGATTACCAACAACAACCAGTGCCTTAAAGCGGAAACGACGTCCACCCTTTACAACACGAGCAACACGGTCAATGTTAATTACGATTTCCTCAAATTCCTTTGGCTCAGCGGGTGCCTGATCGCGGCGGTTGTCGCGACGCGGTCCGCGTGGGGCGCGAGAGTTAGTCTGAGGAGCTGTAGCATTTTGTTCAGCCATGATTAAAACTCCAATCCTTCCTTACGAGCAGCATCAGCAAGTGCAGCAAGACGACCAGCGTACTGGCGGCCATTGCGGTCAAACACAACTGTCGTAATCTTTGCTTTTTTAGCCTTCTTGGCAATATCTGTACCAACAAATGCAGCTAATTCAGTTTTTGTACCGGTCTTTTTTGCACCAACGGTGGTACTGGCAACCAATGTATGCTGCCGTGTGTCATCAATAATTTGCGCACTAACATGTACGTTACTGATCGTCACCGTTAGGCGTGGGCGCTCGGCAGTACCGGTCACCTTTGCGCGAACACGGTTCTTGCGTAGTGTCTTATTGAGGCTCTTCTTATCAAGACTACTCATGATTACTTACCAGCCTTTCCTGCCTTGCGAAGAATAACTTCGTCAGCATACTTAATACCCTTACCCTTATATGGTTCAGGTTTCTTTAGTGAGCGAATTTCAGCAGCCGTCTGACCAACAGCCTGCTTATCAATGCCGCTGACGATAATCGTCATCTTGTCATTAGTCACAGCTACACCTTCTGGTGCCTTGTATTTAACCTCGTGACTAAAACCGAGACTCATAGTGAGCTCGTTGTTGCTGGATGCAACACGAAAACCAACACCATTTACTTCAAGCTTCTTCTCAAAGCCCTTTGTTATTCCTTCAACAGCATTTGCAAGAAGCGCACGCTGCAAGCCATGTTGTGCCTTTGCAATACGCTCATCGTCCTTACGCGTCACGATTGCTTGTGTACCTTCGAGGGTAACCGTCACGTCGCTCAGATGTGGTACAGTCAGTTCGCCCTTAGCGCCCTTTACTGTAATAACATCTTCGCCAACCGTGATTGTCACACCTGCGGGTACGTCAATTGGTAGTTTTCCGATTCGACTCATGTCTTACCTTTCGTTATGTCGCGAGCAAGCCATGGTTGATCGGGCTTCGCGCCCACCAGTGGACACTGCGCAAAATCTCCGTGATTTCACTCGCAATTTATTATCTTGACAATGATACCACAGATACATACCCATTTCAAGCTGTTATCCGCAAGTTTCGCCTACTTCCTGAACTTAGACACAATCACTAATGCCACTGCACTTGCAACTGCAATACGTGCCGCCTCAGTAGAAATGCGTTTCATTGCGACTTTCATCCTGTGACCAGGCGACTCGAGCTTGTCATCAACAAGCTGTGCCATCGCCTCATCATCAGAGGTAAGCACTTCGTTAAGATGTGACATAGCGTGTGCCACAAAGGCTTCATGGTCGTCATCACCAACTCCTGGCGCATCATGTTCACCTAACTCAAGACAGCCGACTAATGTATGACGCATATTCTGAGTGACCTCCGGTGTCATTGCTTGTTCGTCAGTATATTCGGCTAATAGATCATCATGCTTTTTTGAGGTGTCAATTATCAATGTACTCACAATCTCGATATTTGCAGCACGCTGGTTGTCATTAGCCGCATTACTCATGTCGTCACCAAGTCCTACAAGCACCGTTTCAAAATTATCAATCATTTGCGTACGAGCCCTATTAATAGCACGGTACCGCGCATCTGTTGGATTTTCAAGATACCGCGCATACATGATGAGCAAAAGCGCATCGCTCGCGTCATACTCTCGAATCAAGTCAACAAAATCACGAGGCGTATCCTCAGGTGCATCAAATTTCTCAGGCTGCGGAGATGTCATTCTGTTATTATTTTATATCCATCCCCTGTTGGCAAGCATAGACGGCTTCAAACCTCGTCCACTCACGATTGCCCAAATACCCTAGTCCTCAGCATCAAGATAGCGCGGAAACTGATTAACGCGAGCAGCCAAATCTACGCCGCTAAACCGACGGTTATTTGCAAGATCTTGCCACTGGCCACCATATGGGGATTCGTCGGGCGCGTCAGGATAGACAAACCTCATCCACTGCAGCCGTGAACTAATATGCTCGGGATCTTCCGGATCGACACGGCTATAGTGCAGTGCTGAACAGTTCCGTATCTTCTGGTCAGGGTCGCTGTCAAGCGCCAGCCATTCTTCAGGCAACATTCGTTCAAGATCAAACCGTGCCACCCACATTAATTCTCCATGCGTGACCGCTAGGACGCGCTGGCCGCTGGCTTCACGGTGCAGCGTATCAACATAATCGCGCCATCGTAGTAGCACATCAGTTGCCAGTGCCTCACCGCCATCTTTGGCCGTATATAACGGATCAACTTCTTGTCGTTCGACTGTTCGTGCAAACGCATCCTTTTGTTCTTCGCGCGATGCCGCCCCAAAGATACCCCAACTACGCTCGACCAATCGCTTGTCGTACATCCATCCTTGTGTCGCCCGACCGCCAAGATAAAGTGCTGTCTCGGTCGTGCGCACAAAGTGCGAGACGTATTTTTTATCAAATACCTCGTCTATCGGGCCACCGAACTCTGACTCCAACCATGCCCCGGTCATCTGTGCCTGCACAATGCCGCGCTGGGCCAATCGCTGCTGCCAATCGGCTCGCTGCATAACCTGCTGTTCCGCCTCAGTCTTTACCTTCGATTTTTGCGCAACATTTGCCTCAGATAGACCATGCCGGACTAGCACTAAATCATTCGGCATACCGCGTGTCACCTCAGGGCTTGTCTTCATAACCTTATCGTACGCAATTTCTTAGGGGCAATGCAAACATAGGCATCATGATTCGGTATTTTATCATAAAAATCAAACTTCTACCTCTGACGGATGCCTGTGCTACACTAGAATAAAAGGAGGCCCTTATGCCAACATTTCGCTATGCAAAATTAGTGCGTGATAATATTCCAGGTTTTCATATTGAATCTGGCCATACGTTCACCGGACGAAAACTGAAAGGCAAAGAGTTGGTCAACGCTCTTGTGGCCAAACTGCACGAAGAAACTGACGAAGTTGACGGCGCTCTCAGCCACGACGAACTGGTCGAGGAACTGGCAGATATACAGCAAATCATCGATGATCTTTGTACCGTCAGTGGTATTAGCAAAAAAGACATGACCGCCGTCATGACCAAAAAGGCCGCACGCAAGGGTGGATTCCTGCAGGGTGAATACATCGAGACTGTCACCATGCCAACCGACGACGAATGGGTCGCCTACTGCCGCAATGCACCCGACAAGTACCCAGAGGTAAAGGTTAGTGAGTAAACGGCCCGTCTACATCACTGGTAATGAGAACAAGGCGAAGTTCTTGGTTAAGTTACTGGGTATCGAACTGGAGCATCACAAACTCGATCTTGATGAGATCCAATCACCAGACCCACAAGTTGTCATTGAACATAAGGTACGCCAGGCCTACGACATCTTACATCAACCAGTGTTGGTCGAGGACACCTGCATGGGTCTGGACGAGTTAGGTGGTTTGCCTGGTACATTTATTAAGTTTTTTATTGAGCAAGAGAATGGGGCCGAGAAAATCTGTCGTATGGCCGATGGCTTACCAAATCGTCGTGCCACTGCCACTGTTACTTTTGGCTATTATGATGGTGAGGAGCTGCGGTTTTTCCAAGGCGCCATCCATGGTGAGATTGCTCAGTCGCCCGGCCAACCCATCAGTGGTTTTGGCTGGGACGTCGTGTTCATACCAGATGGCTACGGTGGTACTATCCGGTCAGAGCTTAGCGGGGCTGATTATGACGAGTTGTATCTGAAGGTTAAGCCTATCGAGGCAGTGCGGGACTTCATCGCTTAAAAGTACGGCCCCTGACCAGAGGGCCGTACTTGTTCTGCGGGCTAGTTATTTTTTGCCCGTTACCAGGCGAATCAGCCAAATCAGTACGACTGCACCGACTACGGCAACCAATAGGCTCCATATCCAGCCAGCATCGCCAAAGCCATCGGCGCCGACTAGGCTAAACAGCCACCCACCAAGGACAGCACCCAGAATACCAACAATGATATTCTTCAGTAGGCCGCCCTCTTCTTTCATGATTGCTTTGGCGATCAAGCCAGCCAATCCTCCGATTACGATCCATCCCAACCAAGTCATCGTACACCTCCTTTGACTTATTGTTTGTACTTCTACTATAGCATAATCAGCATCCATACACTCCACAGATACTTGATTATTCTATCGTATTATAGTATAAATATATTGAATTCGCATGAATTCACCACCTTCCAAACGAGGAGAACATCATGAAAAGCATGTGGCATAGCCACTTCGCTCTCGGACGTGACGTGGTCTGTGGACTACGCAAGGGGAAGTGGACGATCGCGCTGGTCGCCGACCTTCAAGGCGATGGCTTCTACGGCTACCAACCCCTGGAGTACCACGATGAGGTGCTGAAGATCGCCGACGCCGAACCGTTCACCGACTACTGGTACGGCCCCAAGGTCTACCGGCTGTCAATCCGCGAGGCCCTCTCACTCTCGTCTGGGGTTCAAGCCCCGAACATCAAGTTCGAGCTGAGCCTCGACCGACTTCTCGAGATGACCAACCAGTCCGTCAAGGTGTAACGAGCCGCAACCGCCACCCGTCGTGCTGGACCCCTGAACCTTTGGGGCC
Source organism: uncultured Candidatus Saccharibacteria bacterium (assembly GCA_937859515.1). Lineage (GTDB taxonomy): Bacteria > Patescibacteriota > Saccharimonadia > Saccharimonadales > Saccharimonadaceae > CALMAK01. The sequence goes on from CALMAK010000005.1 coordinate 18,587, forward strand.
CAGCACGACGACGAGCAGCAGTGCGGCTCTCTTTTATTTTCGCAAGGTTTCGCCTACGATACGCACCAACTCATCATGTACAATACCGTTACTAACGATTGCCCCCTTAAACGGCCGAGAATAATCAATTTCATTACCATCCAGTCCCGTCATCCGACCACCCGCCTCTGTGACAATTACTTGTGATGCTGCAACATCATGCGCACTAACATACTCCTCAAGATATCCAGCAAGCCGTCCTTCTGCAATCCGTACACATTTTGCCACCGCACCATAAAATGGCGCCAGGTTTACGTGTCTATCAATGAGCGTATCAATATACGGCGCCTCATGTCGCAACCGATACGCATCACTAATTATCCCCAGTAGTCCCATCTCAAGCGTCTGGGTATTAACGCTTAACCGACGCCCGTTACAGTACGCTCCTTCGCCAGCCACTGCCCAATACAGTTTATCCAGCATAGGCTCATAGCAAACACCGACGACTGGACGCCCATCAATAACCAGTGCTAGCGAAAACATTGCCGTTGGCACACCCCACGTAAACGCGCTCGTTCCATCGATTGGATCACAAAACCATATTCGCCCCATACCAAATTCTACGGTGCTCTCTTCTTCGCCAATCACACCATCGTCAGGAAACACCGCCTCCAGCCTTTCAATGACAAGACGATTGATCTTTGTGTCTGCAATGGTAAGCGGAGAATGGTCTTCTTTGATTGTCATCTCTTGATTACCGTCAAAGTATTGACGCATAATTTCACCCGCCTCACGGGCAAGGCTCTTGGCTTGTTCGAGTTCATTTGTATACATACCATCTAGTATACCAAGGTACTCCATACCAGATATTCTTAAAAATAAGGATATAAAAAACACCCTCTTTCAAGGGTTGGGCTACCCAGAACAGGTTTCCCTGTTCTGGGTAGCAAGTGAACTCAGGCAGACGTTCCGTCCGGATCAACGCACGAGGGGCGCATCTCATCGATGAGCGCCTTGATCTCGTCGAGGGTCGCGTTCGGCTGGACGACGTCGAAGTCGAGGCTGAACCGCGACATGACATCGACCGACAGACGCCCCGTCTGCTGGACCTCCTCCATGGTGCCGTGGAAGGCGACCACACAGTGAGTCTCGAGCGGCGCGACACCGACGAAGCCCTTGTTGACGAAGTCGGCGTTGGGGATGTAGATATCCCCCAGCCCCATCATCTTGCCGACGGCGACCATCTCGGGGATAGTCTCACCGCTGCTCCAGTTGACGAGCTCGTCGTACTCTTCGGGCACGACAGGCACAGTCTCCTGCTGCTGGGGTGCCGACGAGGGCGTCTCGGGGTTGCGGGTGGCGTCAGCCGCCGTGCAACCGGACAGAACAACGATGACCGCCACGCAGGCCACCAGGGACAGAACCGCATTCTTAATGTTCACAAAGTGCATTATAACATATTACATATAATAATGCAATACCTATTTAACATATAGTGCCTGTAGACACACTATTGTCGACAAACACCGTACAGCATGGTATAGTATCAGGGTCCTGTTGGTCTTAGTCAAGGAGGTGGACAGATTGTCCAGATTTACAATATGGCTTTCGCGCAAGATGGTAGACACCAGCATGAGGGAGCTGCTTTTGCAGACCCCTGCAACTGATGGACACTTACGGGTATCTCTCAGTACTGGCGGTGATGTCCTTCTACCCCTGAGTGGGCTAGGGGCAATTCGTCGCATCGACGAAAATGCCGCCCTCAACAGCAGCGAAAGCGAAGCGATTCTTGAGCTCATCGAGTACTGCTGGCCAGCCGCACCTTACAGTGAGGCACACCTGGCGCCAAGGGTAGTTCCGCTCGGCAACGGTACAACACTCTGCGACATGATCGAAGTATTTCGCGATTCCGAGGTTGCGCTGGCAATCCTGGAGTACGGACGACTTCAGAAGTGGTGGAAACTGGTATACGACCGCAATCAGCGCTGCCTGAACTGTGGTACTGAGGAAGCTCACATCGGCTGCCACTGCGTGGTTCGCCTTGATGAATTTCGCCGTCCGACGCGCCGTGCCAAGCAAAAGCGCGAACGCGAACCTCTGCTGTCGAAGTTTCGCGATTTCCTTTCACCTGATAGGGGCATTGCAATCGCGTGACACACCTTCACGCCACGGGACTGGGCGCTGCTTGATTGCAGCGTCCTTTTCCTTGGAGGACTATCTCTTCTTGTGAGTTTTATTAATACGATGCCTCATAACAAGAAAGATTACGATAAGCATCAACGCAACGGCTGATATTACACGGCCCACGACCAGTGCACCTTCATTTTCAATAGTATAACCGCCAGGTAACCCCACCATTGCTGCAAGCACGGCCGGCCATCCCGCGGGACCGCCATGATTAAGATCCACTGCCATTGGTATAATGACAATTAACGATCCCAGTGCCAATAACATGCCTCCCGTTGCCACCATACCTAGTCCAGCTACATCCCTATTACGAAGCGCAGCATATGCGCCCCGAACTACCATGTTTAGCGGAACCGTCACAAACAGCCATGCTAACATACCAAAAAGCAGCCCCAAGGCAATCATCAACGGCACCACCAATAAGGCGATCAACCATGGGCCGTCATTGCCCAGATGCGCAAACACCCATGGAATCGTCATGAACCATATCAAAAGTATCATTGCAGCAAACATCAACAGTTGCCTCGGCACAAATCGCTCAAACGACTTCGTTTCTTGATCTGTTGCTTTTCGCTTTTTAGTTGGTGGCAAAAAGACAATAATACTCGTTGCTAAAAATACCACCATACCAGCAATACACCCAATGGTTATCAATGTATTAATGTCAGCCTCGTATCGGTTGCCAAATGACACAGCACCGTACGGCAGTATGTACAGTGTCACCGCAGCACCAACGAGTGCTAGCAGATTAATCACATTACAATATGTCGCCAAAAATGTCAGCTGACGTCGGCTATATACAACATTGTCTTTGACTCCTTCGTTCATGTTTTTATTATATACTGCAAGTTTATACATATACTAAAATACCCCTCCAAAAGATGGAGGGGTATTACATATACTTAGGCAACTATATTCTAATAAACCTTCAGTAGAACTTCACCGCCAAGGCGAGCCTTGTAGGCTTCCGCCCCGGTGATAACACCCTTAGATGTTGAGATTAGCACGAGACCGCGCCCACTCTTTACCTTTGGAATGTCGTCTGCACCAACGTAGACACGGCGGCCAGGCTTTGACACGCGAGTGATTTCGTTGATAGTACTGTTCTCACCTGGCCTGTTGATCGTAACGACCAACGTATCGCGTGGTGAACCAGCTTCTACCTTGACGTCTGCAAGGTAGTTATTTTTCTTTAGTTGTTCTGCAACAACCTTCTTCAGCTTGCTTGATGGAACACGAACTTCGTGCTTGCCAACTGCTGCCGCGTTACGGATGCGGGTCAGAAGGTCGGCGATTGGGTCAGTTGATTGTAGTGACATATATCTTTCCTTTCCTTCTTACCAACTACTCTTTGTTATGCCAGGGATTTCACCCTTTGAGGCTTTTTCGCGGAAGTTAATACGGTTGAGACCGAACTTACGCATGTATCCGCGTGGGCGGCCACTCAGAACATCACGGTTCTTCCAGCGAGTCGGTGAACTATTACGTGGAAGCTTTTGCAGACCATCTTGGTCACCAAGTTCTTTCAGTTCAGCGCGCTTGGCTGCATACTTTGCAATCATCTTCTTACGCTTTTCGTCGCGTGCGATCATAGATTTCTTCGCCATATTATCGGCCTCCCTTCTTTTCAAACGGCAAGCCAAACTTCTCCAGCAATGCGCGTGAGTTAGCTTCTGATCCATTCTTAATTGCGATCGTTACCTGCAAGCCATGAATAACCTGAGTTTCTTCAAAAGTTAGTTCAGGGAAGATTGACTGATCCGTGATGCCTAGGTTGTAGTTACCACCCTTGTCAAACTTCAGACCAACACCGTGAAAGTCACGAACGCGTGGCAACGATACGTTAACTAGACGATCCAAGAACTCATACATACGTGCGCCACGCAATGTCACCATTACGCCAACTGGTGCACCCATGTTTGCACGAATCTTAAATCCAGCAATTGATTTTTTAGCCAATTTCTCAACTGGCGCCTGACCAGTGATCTTTGTCAGCGTATTCTTGACAACTTCAAGATGACGCTTGTCGTCTTTGCTTTTACCCGTTCCTACGCTTACTACAATCTTCTCGAGTTTTGGCACTTGATTGATATTTTCAAGTCCTAGTTCGGCCTGTAGTTCCTTGGCATACGTATCACCGTACAAGGCTTTCAAGCGAGGAGCAGTGGTTACAGCTTTTGCCATATTACTTAATCTCCTTGTTCTTTAGTGCACGCGCAACACGTGTCTTTGTGCCATCAGTGTCAACCTTGATACCAACACGACTGGTCGTGCCAGCTTTTTCGTCAACAACAAGAGCAACTTTGCTGATGTCGATTGCAACGTGGATATCTTTTTTGCCACCGCGAGGATTTAGCTGACTTGGCTTGACGTGACGATGACCAACACCGACGCCTTCAACCAATACTGTACCCTCTTTGGCGTTAACTTTTACGACCTTACCAGTCGTGCCTTTCTTGGCACCGGCAATAATCTTTACCAAATCATCTTTGCGAATACGTGGCATACTAGAGTACCTCCGGAGCTAGGCTGATAATCTTGGCATACCCAAGGTCGCGCAGTTCACGTGGAACTGGACCAAACACACGGGTTGCCTTTGGTGTCTTGTCGTCATTAATGATTACGCAAGCATTGTCATCAAAGACGATAGTACTGCCGTCCTTACGGCGAATCTGGTCGCGAGTGCGAACAATAACTGCCTTCTGGACAGACTTCTTCTTTACGTTTCCAGTTGGACTGGCTTGCTTTACCGTCACAACAACGATATCGCCAACACGGGCATAACGACGCTTTGATCCACCCAATACACGGATAATCAATGCTTCTTTTGCACCACTGTTGTCAGTTACCTTCATTCGTGATTCTTGTTGCAACATTACGCTTCAACCTCACCTTCGGTAACTTCTTCCTTTAGCTCTACTGAACCACGAGCCTTCTCAACAATTGACGACAGAGTAAAACTCTTTGTCTTTGAGATAGGACGAGTTTCAGTGATTACTACCTTGTCGCCTTCACCTGCTTCATTGCTTGCATCATGAGCTTGGTACTTACGGTTTACAGTGTACTGCTTGCCATAAATAGGGTGAGTCTCACGACTAGTAACAGTGACGGTGATGGTACGATCGCGCTTCGCTGAAGTCACGATACCGGTCAATGTCTTGGCCATATTATTTACTCTCCTTTTCTTGTGCCAGCTCAGCTGCGCGAATAGCAGTTGATAGACGGGCGATTTCTTTGCGGGTCTTAGTGATAACACGAGGGTTTACTAATTCACCTGCAGCATGTGAGCGCCTTGCCTCCAAGAGGTCAGTTTGCTCGGTTGCCAATTTGGCGCGTAGGTCGTCCAATGCTGGGACCTCTACTGCCTTTTTGGTTGTCTTTGCCTTAGTATCAGCCATGATTATGCATCCTCCCGCATGATGAACTTAGTCTTTACAGGAAGCTTGTGTGCAGCTAGGCGCATCGCCTCGCGTGCAACTTCTTCTGATACACCCTTCATTTCAAACAGAACGGTGCCGGCCTTTACCTTTGCAGCAAAGAACTCTGGCTGACCCTTACCGCCACCCATCTTGAGGCCAAGTGGTTTGCGGGTTCGAGGCGTCTGAGGGAAGATGCGAATCCAAATCTTACCACCACGCTTGATGTAACGCGTCATCGCCTGGCGAGCTGACTCGATTTGACGTGACGTAATGTCATTGTTTTCTTGCGACTGCAGAGCGAAGTCTCCAAAGGCAATGTAGTTTCCGCGAGTTGCAGAACCCTCGTTCTTACCTTTACGAACCTTTCGATACTTAGTCTTCTTTGGTAACAACATATCGATTAGCTCCTTTCACCCTTATAGATCCAGACCTTCACACCGATAATACCAACACCTGGGGCATTAGCACGTGCTGAGTGAAAGTCAATGTCGGCACGAAGCGTGTGCAGTGGCACTGATCCTTCAATCAGCTTCTCACGACGCGCCATTTCAGCGTTGTTGAGGCGACCTGCAACTTGAATACGGATACCCTTAGCACCAGCATTCATAGTATTCTGTGCAGCCATCTTCATTGCACGGCGAAAATTACCGCGACGCTCAAGCTGGCGAGCGATATTCTCGGCAACTAGCTTGGCGCTCAATTCTGGACGCTTGATTTCTTCAATGTTAATGCGAACTGGCAAGGTTGCGATCTTTTCGATTTGACCCTTCAGCTCAGTCACGCCTGCACCACCACGACCAATGACCACACCAGCCTTAGCTGTATGAATCGTAATCGTCACAAGGTTTGCAGAACGTTCGATCTCGATACGACCGATGGTTGGACGAGCTTCGAATCGCTTTTCAATCAGCTCGCGAATGCGAATATCCTCAGCAAGCCACGTCGCAAAGTCTTTCTTGCCAGCAAACCAGCGTGAATTCCAGTTCTTGTGAACTTGCAGTCGGAAGCTAATTGGGTTTACTTTCTGTCCCATTATTTAGTCTCCTTCTTTTCTGCCTTTGCAGCTGGCTTTGCGGCTGCTGCTGGCTTCTTCTTAGGTTTCTCGGTACCTGCTACTTCCACTAAGACGTTCGACGTCTTTTTCTGGAATGGTAGAGCCATACCGCGCATATGTGGCTTGAAACGCTTCAATCGGTTACCAACAGTTACTGACAATGTTGAAATAACAAGTGTCTTACCGTCGAGGCCGTGATTATTAACTGCGTTTGCCTTTGCACTCTCGATTGCCTTTTTGATAGGCAGTGCACTACGGCGCGGAACATGCTCTAGGATAACAAGTGCATCAGCAACGGTGCGATTACGAACAAGGCTCGCAACAATGCTTACCTTACGTGGCGCAAGGTCAACACCTTTGATGTAGGCGCGTACTTTAGTAGTCTCAGCCATTACTTCTTATCCTTTCCACCGTGCTTGCGGAACTTACGAGTTGGCGCAAACTCACCGAGCTTGTGTCCAACCATATTTTCCGAAATCAACACTGGCACATGCACACGACCGTTGTGAACAGCGATCGTTCGGCCTACCATCTCTGGGGTGATCGTGCTAGCACGAGCCCAAGTCTTGATGATTGTGCGATCTTCGAGTCCAAGCGCTGCAACTTTCTTAGCAAGCTTGGCATCGACGAATGGGCCTTTTTTGAGTGATCGACTCATATATTACCTCTTCCTCTTCGCATCATGGCGACTCTTAACGATTAGCTTGCCCGTGTCCTTGCGGCGGCGCGTACGGTATCCAAGAGTCAATTGACCCCATGGAGTACGTGGTGGCTTACCACTACCGTGACGACCACCGTCACCACCACCGTGTGGGTGGTCTGCGGCGTTCATAACAACACCACGGACAGTTGGACGGATACCCTTGCGGCGGTTGCGTCCAGCAGAACCAATTTTAACGTTCTGGTGTTGGATGTTACTTACGACACCAAGGGCTGCTGTTGCTTCGAGGCGGAATCGGCGGACTTCACCAGATGGCAAACGCACCTGAGCATAGTCACCTTCTTTGGCCATCAACTGTGCTTTTGCACCAGCTGAGCGTACCATTTGCGCACCGCGACCTGGGTTGATTTCAATCGCGTAGATCTGAGAACCAACTGGGATGTTCGCTAGTGGCATACGGTTAGAGGCTTCGATTGGGGCATCAGGACCGCTGGTAATTACCTTACCTTTGGTCATGCTGGTATCAGCCAAAATGTAGTGATACAGACCATGCTGATCCTTTACACGTGCGATACGTGCACTACGGTTTGGATCGTATTCGATCTCCTCAACCGTAACAGTCAAACCTGCTGCCAGTTTGTGGTTCATCAGACGATAGTGACGCTTGACACCACCACCACGGTGACGAACAGTAATACGACCAGTGTTATTGCGACCAGCGTTTTGCTTCTTCGCCTTAGTAAGGCTTTTAAGAGGCTTCTTGGTCGTAATCTGGCTGTAATCTTCGGTCGTCATCCCACGACGAGCAGGAGTAGTTGGGTTATATGCTTTTACTGGCATTACTTCTTCTCCTCTTCTGCCGGTACATCGAAGACCTGAATACTATCACCCTCGGCAAGCGTCACGTAAGCCTTCTTTGAATCCTTACGATTTGTTGTGCCTGGATAGCGGTTCTTACCGCGGCTAAAGCGAACTGCTTTACCACTTTGCACCAATGTCTTAATATTTATTACCTTCACATCAAATTGAGACTCAACTGCGTCAATAATTTGCTGCTTATTCGCATCAAGAGGCACATTAAACACATAGGTGTTTGTTGCGAGGCTCTGTGCGTAGGCTTTTTCAGTTGCACGTGGGACGATTAATAGTTGTGACATATTACACCTCCTCCTTTGCAACCAACCAGTCAGTAATAACCGGAATAGCCTTAGGTGCAATCACAATATGGTCAGCATTCAGGATGTGATATACGTTTAGGTATGTCGCACCCACTAGAAGAACCTGCTGAATGTTATTGGTTGCACGGATGATCTCTGGAGTCTTTTCGTCAACGACAATCAGCACCTTACGATCAAGCTTGTTATCAGCTAGGAATTTAATAACCTCTGATGTTTTACCAGTGGTCTTAACATCCTTTACAAGGATATTCTTAGCTTCGTTTGCCAATGACAATGCCTGGCGAACCGCCACGCGCTTTGACGTCTTGGTCAATTTCTTTGTATAGTTTTCGTTACCACGAGGGCCGAAAACGATACCACCACCACGCCAGATTGGGTTACGAGTCGAACCAAATCGTGCGCGACCGGTACCCTTTTGCTTCCATGGTTTTTTGCCACCACCGCGAACTTCACCGCGTTGCAGTGTCGTTGCGCTCGCCTGGCGGCTGTTGGCAAGGAAAGAATCATACGCAAGCTTTAGCAGCTCGTGATTCTTTACTTCTACGTTAAATACTTCTTTCGGAAGAGTTGTCTTGGTTGTTGTAGTCTCAGCCATTACGCTTTTCCTCCGATTACGACCAAGCCCTTACGAGGACCAGGTACTGCACCCTTAAGACCAATCAAGTTGTTAACCGTATCAACATACGCAACCTCAAGGTTCTTTACTGTCACGCGGTCGTGACCCATGCGGCCTGGCATTTTCTTGCCCTTAAAGACCTTTTGTGGGTACATCGAACCAATTGATCCGACGCGGCGTACAACGCCGTTACCACCGTGCGACTTGGCGCTGGTGTTAAAGTTGTGTCGTTTTACGGTTCCCGCAAAACCCTTACCTTTGCTGGTACCCGTTGCATCAACAACGTCGCCCAGTGCAAACGCACTTACATCGATTTGATCACCGACCTTAAGGTCAGTTGTCTCATCGACACGAAATTCCCGAATAAACTTCGGAGATACTTTGGCTGTTTTTGTATGACCAGCCACGGCCTTGCTCAGGTTCTTACCCTCACCATATGCTACCTGTACTGCGTTGTAACCGTCAGTCTCGACAGTCTTTACCTGAGTCACAGTCACAGGGCCAGCTTGAATAAGGGTTACAGGAACTGCACGCCCGTCTTCGCTGATGATTTGGGTCATACCAATTTTGGTACCGAGAAGTGCTTTCATTGCCTTCAAACTCCCATTTAAAATCTCCGGTGGCGAGCGGTTTCCCTTGGGTTATTTACCCTTGGACCTTCTCATTCACGCGGAAACAAGTTGTTATTACGTAATAAGTTACCTAGCTATCGTACCACAGATGACCACCGTTAGTCAAGAGCCTGCCTGTAAATTTTCACCTGACACCGCTCCGATACTTTGTACGGGTACACACCATAACTACAGACAAAAGGCACTCAACACTATTCAAAACTAACCATATCTAGTATACTGACGGAAATACTACTATTCATTCGAGGGAGTACGCGTCATGGCGGCAAAAAAACCAGCTACAAAGACATCAGCCACACCAAAAGCGAAGGCACCAGCAAAGACCAAGTCAACCACTACAAAAAAGCCAGTAGCACGCAAAGCAACAGTAAAAACAAACAAGAAGGCTGCTCCAGCACAGTCATTCCGCCTCAGTAGAGAGACTGAAAAATTTATCTCATCACGCATCACCATCCAGACAGTGTACTGGATCGCCATTGGTCTTGCCGTTCTTGCGATGGGTCTATTGGTCCTCAAGGCACAACTCGATATCCTTGACACACTAAATCAAATCTCTGACGGTCTGTACTAATACTCCTCAGGTAACTAATAAAAACCGCCCCTCTGTAGCGAGGAGCGGTTTTTTGAATGACTTTAATCAATTACATGCGAATTTCTGCGTCCACACCAGCAGGGAGGCTGAGGTTTTGCAGGCTGTCGATAGTCTTTGGCGTTGCATTAGTAATGTCAATCAGACGTTTGTGAATGCGCATCTCAAACGCTTCACCACCCGTCTTATACACGTGTGGGCTCTTTACAACCGTGTATGTACTGCGACGAGTTGGTAGCGGCACAGGTCCGGCAACGGCAGCACCCGTACGGATTGCTGTGTCGATGATTTGCTTTGCTGATTGATCGATCACTTTGTGATCATACGCCTTGAGGCGAATACGGATCTTTAGTCCTTCTTCTTTTGCCATGAGTAAAACTCCTTTGTTGGTATCCCGTAACCTCAGGCTCGAATCGGAATTGAGTCATCGTCTGGCCGAGTTCTCGGGATGATTAGTATTACCGATGAATTATAGCATATTTTTCCTATAAAATAAAATACCTCCCGTAGAGGGAGGTATTTTGGTAATCAGAGAACCAATTACTTCGTGATACTTGTCACAACACCAGCACCAACGGTACGGCCACCTTCGCGGATAGCGAAGTTAAGACCTTGCTCCATAGCGATAGGCGCAAGAAGCTTTACCTTGAAGGTTAGGGTGTCACCAGGCATGACCATTTCCTTGTCAGCTGGGAGTTCTACCTCACCAGTTACGTCCGTTGTACGGAAGTAGAACTGTGGCTTGTAACCCTTTGAGAATGGAGTGTGGCGACCGCCTTCTTCCTTCTTCAGGATGTAAACTTCAGCTTCAAACTCGGTGTGTGGAGTAATTGAACCTGGCTTTGCCAGCACCTGACCGCGCTCGATTTGCTCGCGCTCGATACCACGAAGCAACAAACCAGCGTTGTCACCAGCTTGACCTTGATCAAGGTTCTTCTTGAAGGCTTCGATACCAGTTACCACTGATTTCTGTGTCGCCTTGATACCAACGATTTCAACTTCGTCGTTCAACTTAACAATACCCTGCTCAATACGACCAGTAGCAACTGTACCACGACCCTTGATTGAGAAAACGTCCTCAATAGGCATTAGGAATGGCTTGTCAAGCTCGCGTGGTGGTTCTGGTACGTAGCTGTCAAGTGCAGCAACCAGTTCCATAACAGCATCTTCGTACTCTGTCTTACCGTCAAGAGCACCTGTTGCAGAACCCTTGATGATAGGAGCGTCTTCATCGAAGCCGTTCTTAGCAAGCAGTTCACGGATGTCCATCTCAACCAGTTCAACCAGTTCAGGATCAGCAATGTCCATCTTGTTAAGGAAGACAAGGATCTTTGGCACACCAACTTGCTTGGCAAGTAGTACGTGCTCGCGGGTTTGTGGCAATGGACCATCAGTTGCAGCAACCACAAGGATTGCACCGTCGATCTGTGCAGCACCCGTGATCATGTTCTTAACATAGTCAGCGTGTCCTGGCATATCAACGTGAGCGTAGTGACGAGTCTCTGACTCGTATTCCTGGTGTGATGAAGCGATAGTAATACCACGCTGCTTTTCTTCTGGGGCGTTGTCAATGTCTTCGTAGTTACGAGGGACGTTAACATCACTTGGAAGGCGCTTTGAAAGCACGTGAGTGATTGCTGCGGTAAGGCTTGTCTTACCGTGGTCGACGTGGCCCATAGTACCAACGTTGACATGAGGCTTAGTTCGATCGAAATCTGCCATTTGGATTATTTCTCCTTATTAGTAATAATTTTCGCGTGTACGTCCAGAATAGACTCCACGACGTATGAGAACCATTATACATATTTTTATGCTGTTAGTAAACAGTGTTATGCAGTCCGGGAGTTGATAGTCTCTACAGCCTTAAGCTCCTGCAAACGTCGGTCAATGACCTTCTCTACAATATCAGCTGCACGGGCGTGCACTCGGTTACCGCGCGCGCCCTGCAGTTCAGGGGTAGTATTGATAAGAGAATTAAAGATAACTTGTGTTCTCGTCATACCACCATTTTTTGCTTCACCTGTTTTCATGAGCCCCGCCTCAACAAGTCGCTGTCGTGCGGTCTTCGTTCCAATAATGTTAGATTCAGATACACCACGAATAAACGACTCTCTCATGAAGTCAAGGTCAGTCGTAAATAGACCTACAGTAATCGCTCGGTCAATAGCCTCTTCAGTCTTGGCGGTTAATGCTTGTTCCCAAGATAGTGGCTCTTGATCAGAAGTACTATCCGACACCTCGACGATATCGGACAAGTTAATCACCTCCAGTTCTTCGATGTCGTCCGGAGCGGCATCTGATTTTGGTGCAATCTTTTGACCCTCCGTGGTACGCCATTTATCCGTGACGATATCATCACCGACAAAGCCTCGTGCCTCTTCAGAGGTATCCCCATGTTCATCCAGCACACGATAAATACGCGTACGTCGACGCACCGCCCAATGACCACCATCCGTTCGATAACGAACGTATCGCCAGCCATATTGCAGCACTAAGCCTTCGTCGTTTAACTCTTGCTGCTTTTTGAGACCATTGCTGTGTGGACCCAGCGCAGATGTAATGCGACTACGATACCCATGATCGCCGTCTAGATCGCCGTCTACACCCGCCGCATAGCAGAATCGAATCATCTCCTCAACCGTCACCACATTACCTTGATTCTCGCGCAAGTAAAACATAATATTGTCAGACAAGTGGTTATTCTCTACAACACGTTTTGCCTTTTCGGCCAGGCAGTTAGTGCGCTGACGATCCTCGGGAGTAACGGGAATGATATCATCAATCTGCTCGTCATCGGCAGCATCTTCGCTCATAACATCGTACAGCGCCTTAATGTCCTCGGAACTCATTCCTTGCGGAATTGGCCACGCAGGACTGGTCGCATCAAACAGTTCCTCAATCTCGTCCATCTGGCTGCGCAGTTCAGCAAGCTTGTTCGCCTTGGCCCGCATCTCTACGGTCGTCGCTTGGTAGATCTTGTCCATTTCTTCATGACGCATAGTCGTTAACTCTTTAGCAAGCTGCAGTCCTTGCTCGAGCTGACTTTCTGCCTGAGTCGCCTCAACCTCGGCTTCGGCAAGTGCCCGGGCACGGCGCAAATGCTCGACACTAATCTCCTCATACGGAATGGATACTGCCGCATCAAATAGTTCTTCCATTACGGCAATTTGCTCGTCCTCAATACCCTTACGAATCGTTGATCGAAACACCTCGGGTGCATCAATACTGCGTTCGAGATTACCGTTCAATCGAGTTGTCTCAGACAGGCGATCATTGACTTGGTCTATCTCTTCGCCATATTGAGCTCTTGTTAGTGGCTGCTCTCCCAATGGATGTGATTTCATAAATTATAATTATAGCATATTATTTATTAATATGCAAGTATACAACTGCCCTGCCCTCACTAACAAAAGAGTCGCCCTCAGCAGACGACTCATTTTGTTTATACCGAAATAGCTATTTCGAGCGCTTTTCGATAACTTCCTGTGCTACATTTGGTGGTACTTCTTCGTACTGCGCAAGCTCCATCGTTGAAGCCGCACGACCCTGTGACATCGAACGGATGTCGTTGGTGTAGCCAAACATACTTGCAAGTGGCACAAAACCACGAACCAGTTTGGCACCACCAGGAATGTCTTCCATCGCGTCAATGCGTCCACGACGCGCGTTAAGGTCACCGATAACATCACCCATGAACTCTTCAGGAGTCGAGACTTCTACCTTCATAACTGGCTCAAGGAGCACTGGCTTCGCTTTAGGGATACCTTCCTTAACTGCTAGAACACCGGCAAGGTTAAAGGCAAGTTCAGATGAGTCAACATCGTGATATGAACCATCGTACAATGTCGCCTTAACGTTGATCATTGGATAGCCGGCAATGACACCGCCAGTCAAGGTATCGCGGATACCCTTCTGAACAGCTGGGCGATACTCCTGCGGCACCACACCACCCTTAATTTCATCGACAAATTCAAAGGTTTCAGCACTATCTTCTGGCAGTGGTTCAAATCGAATCCAAACATCACCGTACTGACCACGACCACCAGATTGCTTGGCATGCTTGCCCTGTGCTTCGGCAACACCACGAATTGTTTCACGGTAGGCAACTTGTGGTTCACCAACGTTTGCTTCAACATTAAATTCACGCTTCATGCGATCGATCAGAATGTCGAGGTGCAGTTCACCCATACCAGACATGATTGTCTGACCAGTCTCTTCGTCAGTGTGAACACGAAAGGTTGGGTCTTCTTCGGCAAGACGCTGCAAGGCAATACCCATCTTTTCCTGGTCAGCCTTCGTCTTTGGCTCAACCGCAATCGATACTGGTGGTTCTTGGAACTCGATACCCTCAAGCTGGATTGGATGCGCAGGATCCGCCAGAGTTGCACCCGTAAAGGTGTCTTTGAGGCCTACGACTGCTGCGATGTCACCAGCCTTAATCTCATCAATGTCCTCACGCTTATCAGCGTGCATACGAACGATACGACCGACGCGCTCTTTGTTACCAGTTGTCGTGTTCAAAACATAGCTACCAGCTTTCAACGTACCGCTATATACACGGATAAAGATTAGCTTGCCGACAAATGGGTCGGTTGCAATCTTAAACGCCAATGCGGCGAGAGGCTCTGAAACATCAGACTTGCGCTCTTCGACGTTGCCAGTTTTAGGGTTCTTACCCTGAGCAGCTTCGATATCAAGAGGCGATGGCAGAAAGTCAGCCACGAGGTCAAGTACTTTCTCAACAATCACACCACGACCGTCACCACCAGTAACAAGGAAGAAGTCGCCGGCAAGCACGCGCGAACGTAGTGCCGCTTTTAGCTCTTCGGTTGTAATTGCATCTTCACCTTCATCAAGGAACTTCATCATTAGTTCGTCGTCGGCTTCAACAGCATTTTCAACAAGAAGTGAGCGCGCATGCTTGGCTTTTTCCAGCATGTCAGCAGGAATCTCACCAGGAATTAATTCCTTGTCAGCATAGTCAGTATAGGTATACGCCTTCATATCAATGAGATCGACAACACCATTAATGTCCTTTTCAAAACCAATTGGAATATGAACAGGAAACGCTTGCTTGCTCAAACGATTGTGAATTGACTCAAGACTCTTCCAGAAATCACCACCAATTTGATTAATCTTGTTGATGAAACAAATACGAGGCACACCATACTTGTTTGCCTGGCGCCATACCGTTTCGGTCTGCGCCTCAACGCCCATCTTACCGTCAAAGACCGTCACTGCACCGTCAAGGACACGCAGTGAGCGCTCAACCTCAGCGGTAAAGTCGATGTGACCTGGGGTGTCAATGATGTTAATCTTGTGACCCTTCCAGAATGCTGTTACAGCAGCAGAAGTAATCGTGATACCACGTTCTTTCTCTTGCGCCATCCAGTCGGTGGTTGCACCCGCTGGGTCATCACCCTTGACGAGACCGATCTTATGGTTGATACCCGTGCGGTACAAAATACCTTCGGTTGTTGTTGTCTTACCGGCGTCAATGTGCGCGATAATACCGATATTGCGATAGTCCTTTAGTGGGACGTCTTTTGCTGCCATAGCGTTGCTTGTTCCTTCTTTGATTAATAACTTAGGCTACTTACACACATATTTAAGACCATATGAAAAATAGCGCTTTGGTGCAAGTATAACATAGATAATGGCCTTTTACCACTACTGGCCAGTCCATTCCTCCATGTCTCTTTTGTACGTAATGCGATACCCTTTTGTTAGCTTGGGATCATCCATGCGGACCGCTACGACGTCTGCCGCTAGTGGTGCTACTTTGTCACCATCATTACCTGGCACCAATATCGGATCGGTCATAATTGCTGCCAGCGCAAATTCTGCTGGCTGGCTCTGGTCGACCGACGTAAACCACGCACCACGAAAATCGACAATCGTACCCCTCAGCGCCATATTATCCCCTGCATCAAAGTGGACCGTGCCCGTTACCTGATCGGGATGGTCCTTGTCCGGGAATCCAAACGTAATGTTATGAGTAAACACACAGTGACTCTCTGCCGTCTCACCACCCAGTAGATCAAACTTCTTCCCAAGAGACGGGAACATTCGTGTATGCTCAACTGTTATCTCGCCGCCATCTACCATGCCACGAACCGTCTCAGAGTGCCTCTGAAATTCCTGCCCGATACTAATAAGACTATCTTCAATTGAGACTTCGTACCGGTCCGGTTGCTCCCTGAGGTCAAATTCGGTCGTATCAATGGTATCAACGAGGGTCACGAACTGCTCAAGCTCGGGTAAGATTGCTCGTTTGTCGCGCGCCCGGTACCACTGTAAGGCGTCTTCGTCGGAATCGAACTGCCACATCGCTGCCTTACCAAACCGTTTATGCGTGGAGCGCGAGCTCTGTACCTTCAGTTCCGGGGTGGCAGGAATTTTACGCAGTTCAATCCCAGCATTTACTGAGCCGGGGGCTAGTTCAGTCACGATATACGATATCTTATGCGTTTTCTGGTCTATCTCAACAGCGATGACATTGCCTCGCAGCTTTCGTTTTTTGCCCTTATGCCTCACCCACTCTCCATCGTCATCAAGGCCTTCGACCGATGCATATCCTTCAAAAATATGTCCGGCATCGTTATCAAGATCAAGACGGGCAAACAGAAAAGCACCCAGACTTTCACGAAAGTCCGCTGGCAGGCTGAGCGTGGCAGGGATTTCAAGGCACGCCAGCCGCTTTAGCGCCAAAGCATCAGTTACAACCTCTGCCTCGTTGTCATCATACCAGCCCTCTCCCGGCAGCAATTCGAGGATTCGAGCATAGAGATCAGGATATTGCATCATCAGAATCTGTTCAACATATTGATCCGACAATACGCTGGGACGCATATAATCAATATCATCTGGGTACATAATCAGTCCACCGGCAATTTCAGGGTCATCATGCTCTTCCTCAATCAGACGTGCCTGGTATTCAGTGCGAAATGTCATAAGGTACGAGACAGGGCTTGATTCGTCATCCTCTGATCGATCCGTATCAATTGGACCAACACGCAGTCCGTGATCAGCCAGCCGCCAATACTCACCACGATGATCCTCTCCCTTATATAAGCCTCGTTCGCGAAAGAATGAATCAGCCAACAATTCAGACCTATCTTCTTCATTAAGCCACGGCGCAAGGCGCACTTTGCCGTATAACGACACTGAGTCATTGAAAAGCCCTATTTCCATCAAATAGCTATTGAGCTTGCCACAACCGACACGGCTCGCATAGCTTCTTTCATCAGAATCTGTCAGATCCGTCGGCAGCTCTATCTGAGCTTGATGTACTGCCGCTATAATGCCACGCACCTTTGGATCCATTTCAAACAACCCAAGATCAGCCAGAGGATCATGCTCGCCAGGGATGTGCGGTGGCTCGAGATTTGTCATCGTGCTTTTTATCGTACCCCTGCTCGCTATTTATCTGCAAGCAAAAGCGTTACTCAGAGACCCAACCCGCGCCACGCTGCATCCCAGTCATAACTACCATCGTCAATCTGCTCAATCTGAGATGCCAGCTTAGCCTGTTCTTGCGCATCAAACCTGCGCCTATGAATACGACATGCCAAAAACGCCGCCATGCCGATGCCCCTTCGGAACATGATCTGTTTGGTGACATCTCGTACGCACTTCTCCTCCCATCCTTCAATCACCTCACCCGCCGCATCGCCCATCGCCATCAACCCAAATCCCGATATCTCAATAAGATCTTCGGCAATTTGGTGCTTATGATGCTCCTCATCGTCACCTTCAGGTGAAAACGACAACTCATCAAACATTTGTACCATATTTGCGCCTGTTGCAATGCCCCGATGCGCATGTGCCATGATCGCCAGCCCTGCCGCCGACCCATGAGTAAAGGCTTCAGTTGTCGTTAAGCGCTCATCCATACTGCCCGTTGACCGATCAACAGCCTCGATAACTAACCCCCATTGATGCGCACGTGACATATACTGACGTGTTTGTTGCAATGGCAGGGGTGCAATCTCTTCCGCTATTGCTAGTAGCATTGAATTCCTCCGACAAAACCTTGCATCAAGCGCATTCGACACACGCAAATAGTCATGAGGAGTTGGCGGAGGCGGTATATCTTGTTGCGCAACCATAATACTATACAAACTCTAGCGATAATTGGTGTATTTCAATACAAAATCATAGTCTTGTGCATCTAATAGACGCATCGCAGCCTGTAAGTCATCTTTGCTGCCACTTGTGGCGCGCACCAGGTCACCCTGTATCTGCGTTTTGACCTTTGGCAGCTCCTCGCGCAGTAGTTTAGTAATCTTTTTGGCATCATCTTGATCAAGACCTTGCTTGAACGGAATCTCTTGTGCTGCCTTGAGATTACTCTCAACCACTTCTTTAGTGAGGTCGAGGCTCTTAGAACTCTCGCCCCGTGCAACCAGCTTTTTACGAATAATATCAGTAATAGTGTCAAGCTGCCACGCACCTGCACCGGTAATCTTAAATCCAGTCTTGTCGCCCAACCACTCAATTGCCGCGGGAGTTCCCTTGAAATCATACCGACTCGCGATCTCTTTTTCGACTGCTGCAAAGACGTTATTCATCTCAGCTTTGTTATATTCTGAAACGATATCAAATGAAAATGTAGCCATGCGTCCAGTATACCACTACAACGTTGACTGGCGATAAAGAGGTGCAACATAGCGTGAGTCATGAAACTTTGTCCGACTCGTTACGTTACTAACAGCGTCATCGGCACCACGCTGATACAATTTGAGTAGCCGCAACACTGTTGATGATGCATGGTCGGTCATACGCACGTCCTCTGCGGTTGCAATGCCCTGATATACATTCGAAAAAGCATTGGTTGTCTCTCGCGGATCATTACGCCCGGCGATCGACAAATGCATCTTGCCTCTTACGATGAGTGCCTTATACCGCTCCCTGTCCCGCGCCGAGGCACGTGCCTTTACTTCTAACGGAATGACTTTCTTTATCCTGCCCCAGTGCTGATTCAGTATCGTCACATCATGCGTCTGCCCTTGATGATAATACCCCGTATCAGCACGCGCCGAAGATGGTAACGGTATGTACCTCGGGTCGTCAAGATATAGCAACGTCAACAACGTATTCGCCTCATGTATAAATCCCGTATGGCTCGCGGCCGCATTGACGTCCCGATGCACTGCAGCAAAACCTAGCTGCAAACCACTCGTCTGTGCAATGGCAAGGGTATCGACAAATGCCCGCTCACGCGTACCGTCAGTGACATTGCCGATGATAATTGACTTCATCAATGGAGCGTACGCCAAGTTCATGGCCGTTCGGTACGACATCGCATCCTCAAAAAGATACTGCGGGGCATGTTCGTCCAGTAAATATTGCCCCATCTGAAGAGACTTCCCCCAACACTCTTCAGCCGCCCTGACGAGCTCAATCCGTCCCACTGTCGACTCGTTCTCAAGCACCAGCCCCGCCTCGGCATATGCCCACCCCGCTGCATCAAGATAGCGTGGTAGCTCTTCGTGCTGCAGTTCGTCGGCAATCTCAACCAACTCGTGGGCACCAGACTCACCAACGAATACTTTATGCATCCGAAGATACTTGTCATACGTCTCATTTTTGAGATATCCACGATGATCGCGTAGTGCATCATATTCTTCTGGGAATTGACTGAAAGGTCGCTCGCCTGGAGACGGCAGCAGCTGTACTGTTTGGTGCGCGTCATAGCCCGGCAGTTTTGAGTCATGCGATACTGCCGAGCGTTCAATCATTAGCGGACAATCTCCGCGATACCCCGATCGTCAACCAGTTGTTTGTTTCCCCTCATTTAATTTTAGTTAACCATAACCTTTTGCTATGCGCAAATACTTTCTACAAAAGTGATACAATGAGGAATATTATGAACAAGAAAGATGACAGCATGCGCCTATTCTGCTTTTCCCCGCCAGTCATGCTAGCAACTTTCTTGATTGAAATAGTGTTTGCGGTATATATTGCCTGGCGCTATAAAATGACAACTATCACACGCCTTATCATTGCTATCTTAGTGTTCTTGGCATTATTTCAGGGTGCCGAATATATGATTTGTGGCGGCCTCGGTATACCGGGTGGTACCTGGTCACGTCTTGGTTATGCATCAATCACAATGCTGCCACCACTTGGACTACATCTCATGCACCAGCTAGCTGGCAAAAAAGCTTCGGGCCTCGTGGGTGCAGCCTACGCAACAGCCGCAGCCTTTATTATGTACTTTGTGTTTGTCGCCCAAGCGATCAGCGGTACAACATGTTACGCCAATTATGCCGTCTTTGACACTACCCAAGGCAGTACATTGCTGTATGGCTTGTACTATTACGGCTGGATGCTAGTTGCGATTGGCCTTGGCAGCCTATGGTCACGCACCCTCAAATCCAGTAAGAAGCCCGCACTGATTTCGCTGATTATCGGTTATTTGTTATTTATTGTCCCTACCACCACCGTTAATATCATCGACCCCGCAACCCTATCGGGCATTCCATCAATCATGTGTGGTTTTGCCGTTATGCTGGCATTCATATTAACCTTGCGAGTAGCACCTGAATCAATTGCCAGGCGCGAGGATCGACATTCCTTGTTACCATTTCGCAATCCTATTCGCTAAACTGACTCGTATATAAGGCCTCATATACCCCACCAGCCTTAACAAGGTTATTATGATTACCTTGTTCTACGATGTTGCCATCTTTCATCACCAAAATCATATCGGCGTTACGAATTGTCGACAAACGATGGGCAATCACAAAGCTAGTGCGACCCTCAGTGAGCTTTTCCATCGCCTTTTGAATCAATAGTTCAGTACGAGTGTCTACCGAGCTCGTAGCTTCATCCAAAATCATCATCGGCGCATCTGCCAGCATGGCACGGGCAATAGTGAGCAGTTGCTTTTCGCCCTCAGATATCGAATCAGTTTCCTCTCCAAGCACAGTATCATACCCGCCAGGCAACGTAGAAATGAAGTGATCTGCATGCGCAGCCTTAGCGGCAGCCACAATTTGTTTGCGAGTAGCACCCAGCTTACCATAGGCGATATTATCAGCAATTGTACCATGAAACAGCCATGTATCCTGCAGTACCATGCCAAACTGTCGTCGCACATCAGAACGACCAAGATTTGCTACATCCTTCGAGTCAATACTGATAGAGCCGCTATCAAGATCATAGAAACGCATCAGCAAATTCACAATCGTGGTCTTTCCAGCCCCTGTCGGACCGACAATAGCAACCTTTTGCCCAGGCACAATACGAGCACTGAAGTCCTTAATAACTGGCTTGCCTTTGGTGTATTCAAAGTTGACGCCGTCAAAGATCACTTCGCCTTTAACATTCACAGGCAGTTTTTCGGTTGCTGCATGGTCCAGCTCTTCCGGCTCGTCGAGGAATTCAAACACTCGCTCGGCTGCCGCTACTGTTGCCTGCAAAACATTCGCCACGTTAGCCGTCTGCATGATCGGCTGCGTGAACTGGTTCATGTATTGAATAAACGCCTGAATACCACCAATAGAAATCCTACCGTTAAGCGCCAACCATCCACCCAACACTGCCACACCCACAAAGCCGAGGTTAGAGATAAACTGCATAATTGGCATCATAAGTCCTGATAAAAACTGCGATCGCCAGCCATTTTCGTATAATTCGTGATTGGTTGCGTCAAACTTGCGAATAGATTTCTTCTCGCCATTGTAGACACGCATTACCGCATGTCCAGAGAAGATCTCCTCTACATGTCCATCAATAACACCCAAATTAGCCTGTTGACCCATGTAATACTTCTGTGAGAGCTTGACGATAATACCTACCACTATCATGGTAACTGGCAAAATTACTAGTGCAAGTAGTGTTAGTTGCCAACTGATCGTCAGCATCATAATTA
Source organism: uncultured Candidatus Saccharibacteria bacterium (assembly GCA_937859515.1). Taxonomy (GTDB): domain Bacteria; phylum Patescibacteriota; class Saccharimonadia; order Saccharimonadales; family Saccharimonadaceae; genus CALMAK01. Next base: position 40,783 of record CALMAK010000005.1, read on the forward strand.
AGATTCCGACTATTGTCACGATTGAGGTAATGATCTGCGTAGCACTCTGGTTAAGACTTTGTCCTATCGTCTCGATATCATTTGTAACACGACTAATCACCTCCCCAAATGGATGCTTATCAAAATAACCCAAGGGCATCCGATTGACTTTTTGTGACAAGTCTCGGCGCATACGATATATGATCGCCTGCGTAATATTGGTCATGAGGTAACTCTGTATATAGGCAAATACTGAACTTCCGATATAAAGGGCGATGAGCCATAGTCCAATCCCAGCTAACGCACCATAATCAATTCCTGGCCTTCCTTGCGAAAAATCTACCGCGCCGAGCGCTACACGCTGTGCTTCGGGGATTGCATCGCGCTGTGCTGCAGGCATTTTGTCTAGCAGATCTACACCCATCGTACCAGCAGGCAAATGAATGCCTTCGGGCAGATGCTCTGTTACTTTATCGTATGCCTGTCCGGCTACAAACCCATTAACTACTTCGTTAGTCATGTCACCAAGAATTTTTGGCGTTAACACCATGAATACAGTACTGGCGATGGCAAGAATTATAACAACTATTAGCATTACAGAGTGCGTGCGCAAGTAATCGGTCCAAATTGTCCGCAACGTCTGCTTGAAGTGTTTCGGCTTTGGTGCCGGACCTTTGCCGATCCCCATCGGTCCCCCTCGTCCCGGTCCCATTACGCACCCTCCCTTAGCTCATGCTCGCTCAACTGAGACTCGGCAATCTCACGGTACACCTTTGAAGTCTTTATTAGCTCGGCATGCGTGCCACGTGCAACAATCCTACTGTCGTCGAGTACTAAAATTTGCTCGGCATGCATAATTGTGCTGATCCGCTGCGCCACAATGATCACCGTCTTTCCCTTGGTCTCTTTTTCTAAGGCGACGCGCAGTGCCGCATCGGTACGGGTATCAAGCGCAGAAAATGTGTCATCGAACAGGTAGACGTCAGGTTTTCGTGCAATCGCCCGTGCAATCGATAACCGCTGACGCTGACCACCAGATAAATCTGCACCGCCACGCGCGATTTCCTCATTATAAGTAGTAGGTAATGCCTCTATAAACTCCTTGGCTTGTGCAACCTCGGCCGCATGACGCACGGCTTCGTCATCGACACGTGATCCATACCGAATATTATCTGCTATTGTTCCGGAGAAGATTACTGCCTTCTGTGAAGCGTAACCAATCCGCTGACGCACATCATACTGCAATGCTTGGCGTACATTAACACCATTAATACTGACACCCCCCTCAGTTACATCATAGAGTCTTGGAATCAAACTGATTAGTGTCGTCTTACCACTACCCGTACCACCAATAATAGCCGTGGTCTGCCCTGCCTTCGCCACAAAGGATACATCATTCAATACTGGCTCTGCCGTATCGTTATATCGGAAGGTGACGTGATCAAAAACCACTTCACCGCCACCGGTGGGGACTTTTTGCGGCTTTTCTGGATCACGGATAGAGGACTCGCTGGCCAGTACCTCGCTAATACGGTTAGCCGAGACCATGGCGCGCGGCACAAGGAAAAATAGAAATGACAACATCAAGAACGACATCACCGCCTGCGTTGCGTACTGCATAAATGCCAGTAAATCACCCAACTGCAATACACTACTGTCTACAAATTTTGCGCCAAACCAAATAATAGCAAGTGATGTAAAGCTCATCACCAACATCATCAGTGGCTGCATGACAATCATAGTGCGATTAACAAACAGGTTTAATGTAACAGACTCTTTATTGACTTCGTCAAACCGCTTTTCCTCGGCAGCTTCTTTGCGGAATGATCGTATGACACGAATGCCCGTCAACATCTCACGTGTCACGAGACCAAGCTTGTCAACCATCTGCTGAATCAGCTTGAACTTTGGCACTGCAATCGAGAAAAGTATTGCGATCACAATCACCAAGCAAAAAATCGCCGATGCCATAATCCATGACATATCAGGTGACAATTGATATGCCTTGACAATTGCCCCGATACCCATAAATGGCGCGACTAATGCCATGCGCAGCAACATTGTTAGTGTCTGTTGCAGTTGCTGCATATCATTAGTCGCACGAGTAATTAACGAAGCGGTTGAGAACTTATTGAAATCTGCCAATGAAAAATATTCAACTTTAGTAAAAAGCTCGATACGAAGGCGTCGCACAAACCCCGCAGCAATCCGTGATGCTGCATAGCTTACGCCTACCGTGCACACCCCGCCAAGCAGCGTAATGAATAGCATCCACAGACCGGTATGAAGTACTGCACCGTTATCGCCGGCAATAATACCTTTATTGATAATCCCCGCCATGTAATCTGGCAGTGCCAGCGTTACCTGTGTCTGTCCATACACAAACGCGACCAACACCACGCACCATGGTAAATAAGGAACAAACAACTGTAGGAATCTTTTCATGCTCTAGATATTATACACCCCTGCACTAAAATATCCCCTGAAGCCTCAAGGGATATTTTAGTGCGATGCGGGATACTATATTATCCGCGAGCAAAGTGTGCAAAGGCGCGGTTTGCCTCTGCCATCTTGTGGGTATCTTCCTTCTTCTTGAAGGCAGCACCAGCTTCGTTATGTGCATCAACAATCTCCAGTGCGAGACGTTGTGCATATGGCATACCACTGCGGGCGCGCGCAGATTGCACTAACCAAGTAAAAGCATAGTGCAGCTGACGGTGACCAGACACTGGGAATGGAATCTGGTAATTTGCACCACCAACACGGCGGCTCTTGACTTCGAAGTTTGGTGAAACATTCTTCAACGCTTTTTCAAATACTTCTAGTGGGTTTTCGCTATCAAGTTTCTTAGCTGCTTGCTCGAGTGCGGTATACACTGCACGCTCGGCAGTCAATTTCTTGCCATCAAGCATACTCTTATTAATCAGACGCTGCACCAGAATGCTCTGATACTTGCGGTCTGGATTTGGTGTACGAACAAGTGATTTAGTTACTTTACGAGGCATGACTACTTATCCTCCTTCTTTGCGCCGTACTTTGAACGGCCTTGCTTGCGCTTAGCAACACCCTGGAGGTCCAGTGCGCCACGTACGATGTGGTAACGAACACCTGGAAGATCCGGCACACGACCACCACGAACCAAGACAACAGCGTGCTCTTGGAGATTATGGCCTTCACCACCGATGTAGGCCCAAACTTCGTGACCATTAGTCAAGCGAACACGAGCAACCTTACGGAGGGCTGAGTTAGGCTTCTTTGGCGTCTTGGTTGTTACTTTCACACAGACGCCACGCTTCAATGGGGCATCCTGGTCATAGTAACGAGTCTTGAGTGCGTTATGAATACGGCCTAACGCTGGAGACTTTGACTTCTTGTTCGCAGTCTGGCGTGGCTTGCGCACCAATTGATTAATAGTTGGCATATAAAATATGACTCCCTTGTTTTACTGATTATTTGGCCGTCGCGGCAGCAAACCACTAGACCGGATGTATAGTCGCTCGAAATGTCTTGTACACTCTTTCATTTCGACACTATACGGAAACTCACCTGTCATTATACCAATAATGGCGCGGTTTTTCAAGCGGCACGTTCGTGCAGCGGATAATGGTATGCATCCACAATAAGTTCCGCCAGCTGTTCTAGTTCACCGTCATGCGGTGGCAAGTCGTCAAACCCTGCCTCGGCAGCCATACGGCCAAACTCGGCATCTTCTTCTAGCTCAGCACGCGTTGCAATTGCGGCCAGCATTTGGTCGGTATCTTCAGATTGTTCGAGATCCTCAAGCTCTGACAACTGGGCATAAAGGTCAATGACTGAGAATGGGCGCGTGCGGTCTTCATCGTCCATCTCAACCCCTTCTTTGTCTTTTGGTACCACCGTGCGACGCACACCTGTCGCATCAAGCGTATACATATATCCACCGTTAAAACTGTCATCATCAAGGTGCTCGATAACAGAAACACCGGCAGTCAACAAGCTGTGCTCGTCCTGCTGACCATGCACAAGAATATGAAGATACGATCCATCTTTCCCGTCAAGGCGGTATGACACCTCAAATACCTTTATGAATTCACCTTCGTCAAAAAGGTCGACCGAATCAACGAGGTCTGGTCGACTATATACCATCGTCTGCAAGATTGTACCCATAATGGCAGTATGATTTTGTCGCTCCTCGTCGGTCGGGTCAATCATGGTCCTTGCCGTATCAAATGGGCGAATAAAATCTAATTTGTCGCCTGCCTGCATAGTACCAAAGTATAACCACCCCTTATCCTCTACGCAAGCATAGGCAATTTACCAAATGAAAAGGGCTCGTGAACCGAGCTGCAAGTGGACGGAATGTCCACGAGCCCTTGTTCACGAGCCGTATGGCTCTGTTGATCGACATCAGTGCCGATCGGCCCAGTACGGGTCCGACGGGTCGATCTTTCCGAAGATGGCGTGCTCATCGTCACGCCGACGCTGCTCACCAGCCTTGCGGGCGGCGCGTAGCGCCTTCTTCTCAGCCCGAGAGCTGACGAAGGTGGTGCGGCGACGGATCTTCTTGAAAATGGTCATTTCTGACCCCTTCTTCTTGGGGAAGTACCTGCAGAGCACAGGTATGATTTTATTATAGCATAATCACAATGAAAAAGCAATACCCCGTCAAATGACGGGGTATGTTACCTTGGGCGCGCCCAGATTACTCGGCGTCTTCTTCGCCTTCGTCCTCTTCTACGTCCTCGGTAATCGCACCAGTACCTACAGGAATCTTGCGACCGATGATCACATTTTCCTTCAGTCCATGCAAGCGATCAGCACGACCAGACGTGGCAGCGTTGATCAATACACGTGTTGTGTCCTGGAATGATGCAGCAGACAGCCAGCTATCAGACCAAATTGATACCTTAGTGATACCAAGTAGCAACTGGGTGTACTGGACCAACTCTTTACCTTCAGCCGCCAAGATCTCATTTGCCTCAACTACAACGGCCTTACTGACAATATCGCCAGTTACAAAGCTGCTGTCGCCTGGATCCTCAACCTGAACACGGCTAAACATCTGTCGAACGATGATCTCAAGGTGCTTGTCAGCAACGTCTTGACCCTGTGCCGCATAGATACGCAGTACTTCGTTGATAATGTAACGTTGCGTTGCCTCGGTACCCTTTAGGCGCATGAGGTCATGCAGATTCAATGAACCAATTGTCAGGCGATCACCCGCCTCAACCAGATCATTCTTCTTAACCGTCAACTGTGCTGTACCAGGAATCTCATAGCGAACTGGCGCACTAGCGTTAGCTGCCAGAACAATGGTATCCTCGGCAATCTCGACCACACCGTCAAATGGTGCGACCAATGGCTTAGCATCGTTATCAGCAGTGGCGAGAACGTCACCTACCTTCACGCCGCTGCCAGCCTTAACCATAACCTTGCGACCCTCTAGTGGGATACGCTCAACGTTACCTGAAGTTGGAGTGACCTGTACGATGTACTTCTTGCCGTCTTCCCATACGTCAACGTCACCCGCCACCTCAGTAATATACGCCTGACCCTTTGGCTGACGAGCTTCAAATAGCTCTTCAACACGAGGCAGACCCTGGGTGATGTCACCACCGGCTACACCAGAGTTGTGGAAGGTACGAAGTGTCAACTGTGTACCAGGTTCACCGACAGATTGCGCGGCAATCACACCGACAGGCTGAGCGTTGTCAACCAACTGACCGGTTGCCATGTCGATACCATAGCTACGACGTGGAATACCACGAAGATTCTTGGTTGAAAGAACAGATTGTATCTTGACGCTGTCGATTGACTGGTCGGCATCGATACTGTCTGCAATTTCGCGAGTAATCAACTCGTCCTTCTTGACAAGGCCCGCAACATCTTCGGCAGCATAGCGACCAAAGAGGCGGTTCGCAAAGTCGATCATTGTCTCTTCAGACTCAGCACGGTAGATTGCATACCCTTCGTCATCACCTGCCACATCCTCGACAGTAAACACGTCTTGTGACACATCTACCAAACGACGAGTCAGGTACCCACTGTCCGCAGTCTTAAGTGCGGTATCGATCAGACCCTTACGCGCACCACGGGTTGCCACGAAGGCCTCAAGTGATGATAGACCTTCCTTGAATGAACTGCGGATTGGCAGCTCAATTTCGCGGTTGGTTGCGTCTACCTGGATACCAATCATCGCGCTAGCCAGCTTGACGTTAGAGATATCACCACGAGCACCAGAGTTGACCATCACAGAAATACTGGTATCCATATTCTTCAATTGGTCTTGCAAGAATGTTGTCACCTGATTGTCAACATTGCGCCATGCACCAACCGTAAGGTTATAGCGTTCGTCTTCAGTAATCAGACCTTGGTCATACTGTTCAGAGATCAACGCGGTCTTCGCATCACCCTCAGCGATAAATTCGCTGATTTCGGCAAAATGGAGATAGTCTTCCTTACCTGTTGATACCGCAGCAACCGTTGCAAAACGGAATGCCAGACCCTTCATGCGGTCAGCAGTCTTGGCGGTCTCTTCGGCACCATATTTGTTAAAGATCTGAGCCAATACCTTTTTCAGTTGCTTTTTGTTCTGAACATTGTTGTCGTATGGAAAATCTGCAGGCAGAATCTCGTTGAAGAAGACACGACCCAGTGTCGTCTCACGAACTTCACCCTTTGCCAACACGCGGATTGGAGTTTGCAGTTGGATGACACCGTTGTCATAGGCCATCTCAGCTTCATATACAGAGCTAAACGCCTTAGTTGTGTCGGTCTGCGCAGCAGGCTTGTCGTATGTCAGGTAGTAGTTACCGAGCACGACATCCTGACCAATATTAAGAACTGGTGCACCATCAGCAGGCTTTAGCAAGTTGTTAGTTGCACTCATCAATTCCTTCGCTTCGCGCTGTGCGTCTTCAGAAAGCGGCAAGTGAACGGCCATCTGGTCACCATCGTAGTCGGCGTTAAATCCGTTGGCAACCAGTGGGTGGAGCTGAATTGCCTTACCCTCAACTAATTTTGGCTGGAAAGCCTGAATAGAGAGGCGGTGAAGTGATGGTGCACGGTTCAACAGAACGTACTTGCCTTCGATGACTGCGTCTAGTGCGTCCCACACCAATGCATCACCAGATTCAATCAAACGGGTTGCACTGCGGATATTATGAGCATGCTCGCCACGAATCAGCCAGCTAATAACAAATGGCTTGAACAGTTCGAGCGCCATTTGCTTTGGCAAGCCACACTGATTAATCTTCAGCTTTGGACCAACAACAATAACTGAACGGCCACTGTAATCAACGCGCTTACCCAAAAGGTTCTGACGGAAGCGACCTTGCTTGCCCTTGAGCATATCACTGATTGATTTGAGGCGGCGGCGCCCACCGGTTGCATTGACCGCGCGTCCACCACGAGCAGCCGAGTTGTCGATAAGCGCGTCAACTGCTTCTTGCAGCATACGCATTTCATTGCGACGAATGACTTCTGGCGCGTTTAGGTCAATGAGCTTTTTCAAGCGGTTGTTACGGTTGATAACACGGCGATACAAATCGTTCAGATCTGATGTCGCAAAACGTCCACCAGTCAACTGGACCATTGGACGTAGGTCTGGTGGGATCACAGGCAGAACAGTAAGTGCGAGGCTTGAAGGAGTAATACCTGCAGCCTGCATACCTTCGAGCACCTTGAGACGCTTCAATAGCTTCTTCTCACGCTGACCCTTAGCACCCTCAACTTCTTCAGTCAGTTCGGCAATAAGGGTTGGAAGATCAATTTCGTCGAGCAGTGCCTTCAAAGCGGTGCCACCCATACCAACGCCGATGAGTTCTTCATACTCTTCAGGCAGGTTGCGGTAATCAACTTCATTAATCAATGCACCCTTTACGAGGCTATCAAGTTGCGCTTTTTTGACGTTAAACTCATCGTTTAGCTCTTCAACTTCGCGTGATTGCTGTTCGGCAAGCGCCTTAATGTCGGCACCTTCGGCTTCAGCTTCCTTTTCATATCGCAGTTTGATTGCTACACGACCGGCTTCGGTCTGCGCTTCAAGATCAGCAAGATACTGGTCACGGGTCGCCTCATCAACATTCAAGATGACGTAGGTAGCAAAGTAAGCAATACGCTCAAGGTTACGGACGGTAATACCAAGAAGAAGTGACATCGCACTTGGCGTACCACGCATGAACCAGATGTGTGCCACGGGTGCAGCCAGATTAATGTGCCCCATGCGTTCGCGACGAACGATGGACTTTGTTACTAGCTCACCGTTCTTATCGATAGCTGCTTCGCGTGAACGAACACCCTTTAGCTTGTTATCATGCGGATTAATATCCTTTACTGGACCGAAAATGCGTTCACAGAACAATCCGTCACGCTCTGGCTTTTGAGTACGATAGTTAATCGTCTCAGGCTTTGTTACCTCACCGTGGCTCCATTTCAGAATATCTGCTGGGCTGGCCACCGCAAGGCGCACTGCGTCAAAGTCTGCAATGCCGTTACTGACAACAACTCGTGACATATTACGCCTCCTCCTTAATTTCTTCTACTTCATCAATATCTTGAATACTCATTCCGTCTTCGATGTCGCCAAACTCGTCAGCCTCGTCTAGAACAGTTTCTGTATCGTCATCATCGGCAGCGACCACTGCTGGCACTGTCTTGTCGGTAGGACCGGCTTCGGCAATTACTTCCTCGGCATCGATAACAGCGTCTTCGGACTCATCCAATAGATCGACACGCAGACCAAGGCCTTGGAGCTCCTTAACCAAAACGTTGAATGACTCTGGTAGTTTTGGACCAACGATTTGCTCATCCTTGATAATTGATTCGTACGCCTTAGCACGTCCGTAGACATCGTCAGACTTAATAGTTAGCATCTCTTGCAGAGTTGCGGCGGCACCGTATGCTTCCAGTGCCCATACCTCCATCTCACCAAAGCGTTGACCACCGTTTTGCGCCTTACCACCGAGTGGCTGCTGAGTCACCATAGTGTATGGTCCAGTTGAGCGAGCGTGGATCTTGTCAGACACCATGTGGTGAAGTTTGATGATATGCATCACACCAACCGTCGTACGCTCTTCGAATGGTTCACCAGTACGACCGTCAAATAGCTGGCTCTTACCGTCGCGGGCAAATCCAGCCTTCTCCAGTTCGTCACTAATGACACTGTCAGGCACACCATTAAACGGAGGAGTCGCCACCTTGTAACCAAGTGCGCGAGCAGCCATACCAAGGTGAGTCTCGAACAGCTGACCAATGTTCATACGTGAAGGCACACCAAGTGGGTTCAAAACCACGTCTACAGGAGTACCATCTTCCATGAATGGCATGTCTTCGATTGGCAGAATGCGAGCAACCACACCCTTGTTACCATGACGACCAGCCAGCTTGTCACCAACGCTAATCTTACGCAGCTGTGCAACGAAGATTTGAATCTGCATCAACACGCCGGCCTTCAATTCGTGACCGTTTTCGCGGCTAAAGATTTTAACACCAACAACCTTACCGCCACCAGCGTTGTTCATGCGCTGTGAGGTATCACGAACATCTTTGGCCTTTTCACCGAAGATAGCACGCAACAGGCGTTCTTCTGAAGAAAGCTCCTGCTCGCCCTTTGGCGTAATCTTACCGACCAAAACGTCGCCAGCTTTTACTTCCGAACCAACCTGAACGATACCATTTTCGTCAAGGTGACGCAGTGATTCTTCAGATACGTTTGGAATATCACGGGTAACGATTTCTGGACCTAGCTTGGTCTCGCGGACTTCAACGGTGTAGTCCTTGATGTTGATACTCGTCAAACCATCCTCTTTGACAAGACGATCGGACAAGACAATAGCATCATCCATGTTGTATCCACCCCATGGCATGAAGGCAACAGTGAGGTCGCGGCCAAGCGCCAATTCACCATCAGCAACAGATGCACCTTCGATCAGGATATCACCCTTCTTAACCTTGTCACCACGTGTTACGCGAGTTTTTTGGTTGATTGAACGGTCGTCGTTAGATTTAGCAAAGTGAGTTAGTTCGTACGTACGAACGCCGTCCTTGTACTTGACCTCGACAACCTCACCGTCGGCACGAATCACTTCACCCTCACCAGATGCAACGACTAATTGACTGCTGTTGCGTGCAATATGTCCTTCGATACCAGTACCAACCGTTGGCGCCTCTGGCGTGAGAAGTGGCACGGCTTGTTTCTGCATGTTCGAACCGGTCAATGAACGGTCAATACGGTTTTTCTCGATGAATGGAACGAGTGATGCAGTCGAACCAAGGATCTGCTTGTGCGCTGCATCCATTAAGGTGACTTCTGATGCATCTACTTGCTCTGGCAAGAGGCCGTTACGAGCAGAAACGCGCTCGTCCTTAAATGTGCCGTCAGTATTCAGCTCAGCACCAGCATCAGCGATAACCTCGTTCAGCTCTTGCGATGCGTCAAGGTAGATAACTTCATCCGTGACTTTACCGTTCTTGACAACAAGGTATGGTGTCTCGACAAATCCGTACTCATTAACACGAGCATACGCAGCTAGGTTAAGCACGAGACCGATATTGGCACCTTCTGGTGTCTCTACCGAGCAGAGGCGACCATAGTGCGTTGGGTGGGCGTCACGAACGTCGAACCCAGCGCGTTCGCGCGAAAGACCACCAGGACCCATTGATGACAAGCGGCGTTTGTGTGACAGTTCAGACAATGGGTTTACTTCGTCAAGCAGCTGTGACAGCTGTGAACTTGCAAAGAACTCACGAACAGCAGCAACGACCGGGCGGGCGTTAATCAACTGACCAGGAGTTACCGTTTCAAGATCAGACATAGACATACGATCCATGGCATTTCGCTGCATGCGAAGCATACCAACACGGAACTGGCGGGCAACCAATTCACCAACTAACTTCATGCGACGGTTCGACAATGCGTCGATATCATCGGCAGGCTCTTGCGTGTTATTAAGGCGAATAATTTCCTTAATAATCGCCAGCAAGTCTTCGAGACGAAATACACGATTCTCAGTGGTGTTTGCCACTTCCAGACCAAGGCGCTGGTTCAACTTGTAACGGCCAACACGACTATAGTCAAAGCGCTTAAAATCAAAGAACATGCGCTCAATCATCTGACGGGCGTTGTCAACGGTTGCCAGGTCACCTGGACGAAGTCGTCGGTATGTTTCGATCAAAGCTTCGTTCGAGCCGCGCGTAGTATCCTTTTCAAGAGTTGCTTCGATGTACTTAACATCACCAGTATCAACGTCTTCAAACAACGACTTGATCTCGCTAGTCTTACTGTAGCCAAGTGCGCGAAGCAATGTCGTTACAGGTAATTTACGGCGGCGGTCAATCTTGACGTAAATCGCACCGTTAGATGCGGTCTCGAATTCCAACCATGCACCACGGCCTGGGATCAGTTTTGCACCATAGTAATTGCGACCTGCGGCACTATCAGCAGTGAAAAATACACCGGCGCTTCGGATAAGCTGTGATACAACAACGCGTTCGGTACCGTTAACAATGAACGTACCGCGTTCGGTCATCCATGGATAGTCGCCAAGATAAATCTCTTGCTCTTTCACTTCGCCGGTTACCTTGTTGGTCAACTCGACTGTTGCGTGAAGTGGTGCATCAAAAGTAATATTGTTTTCTTTTGCTTCTTTTTCAGAGACCTTCGGGTCTTGAAACGCGTACTGCTTGAAACGCAGTTCGAGCTTTTGACCTGTATAGTCCTCGATTGGGTTGATTTCTGCAAAGATCTCACCAAGACCAGTCTCGACGAATTCTCGCCAGCTGTTCTCTTGGTGCTCGATCAAATTTGGTAGCTCAAGTGCAGTGTCATCACTCGTGAAAAACACGCGACTCGAAGCCACAGAAGGCTTTGATTTTGCCATCGTTACTCCTCGCATCAGATTGTATTATTTAGTGTTGAATCGGCCCGGAAGATTCTATCTGTAGTCGCCATCCGTCCGCTGCCACACAGACAAAAAGGCATAGATAACCACAGGTACACTACTTCTTGGTACGTATTGTGGCGGATACTCGGCAAATAGTCAAGAGGTTACAAAAAAATCAGCCTCTCGGACATGCGGCCACACTAAACTGGTAGGCTACGCATGTCCGAGAGGTCCCGGCAGAAAAGTGATGTAGAAGGACTCTAAGAGATTAGTCCTCCCGAAAAAAGTCAGGACGACAGAGGAGAAATACCCCCACGAGGATGTACATGACGATCCCCGTCACCAGGGTCGTCCGTCCCCACGCGTCAGCGTAACTTACGTTCGCCATCAAGGCCCCCACCGGAGTAAGGATCATCGATGACAAGCAGAGCGCCAACCAGCCCGGCATAATCGCCACGAGGAAAAACTTCAACGCCCATACGACGGTGTCGCCCTTCAGGTCCCTGCGGTTCCTTCCTTCATTGTCAATCTGCGGAATACTCATCAAAACCACCTCCTTAGGTTGTTGGGAGGATGAGTATTCATATTGTGACATCAATTATGGGTTCTTGGCAATAACTTCATCAACAAGGCCATATACCACGGCTTCTTCAGCGCTCATCCAAAAGTCACGATCAACGTCTTTTTCAATTTTTACGAGCTTTTGACCAGTATTTTTAGCCAGAATCTCATTGAGGCGCTTTTTAAGATAAATTCCTTCGCGCAAAGTAATCTCTTGATCAGTAATTTTTCCGTGAGTACCACTGGATGGCTGGTGAATCATGATACGAGCATTCGGCAAGGCAAACCTCTTACCCTTCGTGCCACTACTCAGAAGGAACGCCCCCATACTAGCCTGCAGTCCGATACCAATTGTCTGTACGTCGGGTTTGATGTACTGAATCGTATCGTAAATTGCCAGACCATCATAAACACTACCGCCTGGGCTGTTGATATATAGCTTAATATCCTTCTCTGAATCCTCGTAGGCAAGATGGAGTAGCTGCGCAACCACCAAGTTAGCTGTCGCCTCATTTACCTCATTACCAAGAAAAATCACACGTTCGTTTAGCAGGCGACTGTAGATATCAAAAGCACGTTCGCCATCGTGGGTTTTTTCGATGACCGTTGGGACCAGGTAACTTAAGGGCTTATTCATACTACAAGTATACCAAAACTAGCACTCACGTCAATTGAGTGCTAGTTATTCTCTGATGTTATTAAGAGTTTAATTCGACTAGCTTTTCAACTGTTTTTTCAGTCAGTAGCCGATTAGCAATATCTCGCTGGACTTCTGGCTGATCAAACTGTGCTAGGGCCTCTTTGTTGTTGGCGTATTGCTGCCTGTACAGATTGATATGATCCTCGAGCTCCTTGGTTGAAGCATCAATCTTCAACTCCTTATTCAATTCTGCGAGGACCAGGCCGGCCTTGACGCGAGCTTCGGCCGCAGGCTGAACTTCTTTATCCAACCATTCCTCTTTAGTCTTGAATTTGTTCACCTCAAGATAACTATCCAATGTCATCCCCTGATACATCAGGTTCTGCAAGAAATCCTGCTCGATTGAGCGTTCCTGGTCCTTAATGAGGACCTCTGGCGTAGGGACAGTACTCTTCTCGACCAGCTCCTTCACCAGCGCATCTTTCAATTTGTCGGTCGCCTCACGTTCACGCTGTTCGGTCATTTGAGCAAGAATGTCTGCACGCAGCTCTTCAACAGAGGTAAATGGACCGCACTTTGCGGCAAATGCCTCGTCAATCTTAGGCAACACTTTTTCATTGACTGATTTCAAGGTAACGCTGAAGACAACTTTCGCACCCTTTAAATCCTTTGAATGATAATCCTCGGGAAATTTCAGGTCAAGGTCGAATGCCTCGCCAGCCTTATGGCCCGCAACACCCTCTTCAAATCCTGGAATAAACTGGCCGCCGCCGAGACTCAACGTAAAATCGTTGGCAGTACCGCCGTCAAAGGCAGTACCATCCTTCTTACCCACAAAGTCAATCACGACATCATCACCTGTTTTGGCAGCACGCTTGACTTCTTTCTTTTCGGCAAAGTTTTCTTGCATTCGTGTAATCAGGTCATCAATATCTTTGTCTGTTGGCTTTTCAACCTTCAGTTTTGCCTTTAACTTCTTATAATCACCAAGCTTAATCTTTGGCATTACCTCAACTTCAGCAGTAAACTCTAGTTCCTTGCCCGGAACATACTTCTTCACTTCAACTTCAGGACGATCAAGCGCCTGTAGTTTTTCGGCCATAAAGGCATCAGCCACAGCCTTTGACAATGCATCCTCAAGTGTTTGCTGGCCAATCAATTGGGGATCAACATTCTTTGCCACAACACTCGCAGGAACTTTACCTTTGCGAAAACCTGGGACTTTCACATCTTTGGCTAATTTTGTTAATGCCACCTGCTCGGCAGTCTTTAGTTCTTCTGCGTCAACACTGATCGTCAGGATGACTTTGGTCTCTGATAGGTTCTTTACATTAGTCTTCATACTTTGACCATTGTAACAGATGTGGGCATCTTATACGAGCCTGCCATGCGGGTGCGCATGGCAGCACCAAGCTATCTATGTCTCTTGAGTACAGGAAATACGCCGTTCAGCTCATGACGAGATACATGCAGGTACTGTTTTGCCTCCGCACTACCGAGGCTAATGAGTTGCCTTCCGAACAGACTACCGAGAAAGCGATTCACCTCGACAACATCATGAAGCGTCTGCGGGATCTTCGACATCTCATCAATCATCGCCGTCACTGCCTGCTTGTTCGCGCGGACTCGATCAGTGTCTGCGTGATTGTCAGTTAATCGATATGTCCAATGTCGTCCATCAGGAAAAGAAAAAAGAAGAGAGTATCCAACCTGCTTGCCAACCGACACTTGCAAAAAAATCGCCGCGCACGTCCGATAGTCGAGCGGGACTTTTTGCAGCGTAATCTGCTTTGTCGCTAGATCGATAGGGACAGGTCGACGAATAATTGTGATGGCGGTGAAATAGGTAGCTGCGATTATCGCTCCGAGCGCCAGAGAGACAAGCAAGAATGTTCCTATCGAATATAACAACATCCCCTATGCCTCTAAACGTCGCTCTTCACCCGTTGCGAGATTTTTTGCGCTGTAGACACCAGTCGCGACTTCATTCGCACCGACAAAGACAATTTCTTTTGCACCTTTTTTCTCGGCAGTCTTGATGAGTTTGTCAAATTTACGGCCACTAACATCTGATTCAACAGACAACCCCTCTTTGCGAAGTTTCGCAGCAAGCTGAAACGTCTCAAGCGCCATATCACCGACTGCAGCGACATAGATATTGACGCCATCCATCAGATCTGGCAAGAGATCGTGGCTACGCAGGAATAGTTCCGTCGTCGTCAGCCCAGGCGCAAAGCCAACAGCACTTGCGGGCTCAGCTCCAAACATACCGACCAGCCCATCATAGCGACCACCGCCGAACAGCGAGCGATTATTCTGAGGATCCGTGTCGAACACCTCAAATACTGTGCCGGTATAGTAATCCAGCCCTCGCATCAGCGTCACGTCAAAACGTGTCGATGAGATGCCAAGTGCTGCCAGCATCGCAAAAAGCTCACGTATCCGCGCGGCTGCATCACTTGCTGCGAGCCCCTCAGGTAGTGTCTCGATTGAATCAGCCGCAAATATCGCCTCAAGCTTCGCCTCGTTTTCATCTGTCCCTAAAATCTCGCGAGCCGACGCCCTAAACACGTCCGCCGGCAGCTTATTCTTGCGGTCAATCAGACGTACAAGCTGTTTACCTCGGGTCTCGTCCAGCCCAAGATACTGCCGTGTCATTGCTTCGATCAGCTCACGACTGTTCACGCGAATCTCGTACATCGTTTCATCCGCGCCAAACGCCTTCATCAGCACGTCAGCCAGTTGTAATATTTCCGCTTCGGCTGCCACGCCATCCGCGCCAAACACGTCAGCATTCAACTGCCAAAACTCACGCTCACGCCCACGCTGCGGACGCTCATAGCGCATAAAATTAGCGATACTGAATAATCTTGCAGGATACGCCAACTCTTGGCGGCGTGCCGCCACCATGCGACTAATACTTGGTGTCATCTCGGGACGAATCGCCACTTCGCGTCCACCTCGATCTGTGAATGCATACGTTTGTTCATTCGCTAGCTCATCGCCACTCTTAGCGGCGTACACCTCCAGCGGCTCAAGAAGCGGCGCACCATACTCACAAAATCCAAAAGACTGCATGGTCGCCTTCCACGTATCAAAAATATAATTCTGCACCGCTTTGTCTTCAGGATACCAGTCACGGGTGCCTTTGTATGGTTGAGGGGATAGTGTAGTCATTGATGTCATTGTATCATTTTTCATTAGTATTCTCCGTTAGTTAGTAAAACAAAACGCCGAAACGAGTTCGGCGTGTATTCGAGACTATCAAGAAGACTACCGGACTCGGTTCGGCGACAAATGTGAATGATGCATCACGAAGGTAATCATATTTTTATTGTAGCATATTTTTATCAAAAAGTCCATATGCCGTTCATCCAAAAGCTTACGGCTTTACTTTAAATTGCAATACTATACCTTGTGCGTCAAGACGTTCCGGCGCGTCCACTCGTAGAGCATAATCCCGCTTGCCACCCCTACATTAACGCTGCGAGTACTACCGAATTGTTCGATTGCAACCATTTTTTGGCTAGCGGTGATCATTTCTGGTGAAAGTCCAGGACCTTCTGCGCCAAATACAAGCACACAGTCACGCGGAAGTTCTGCGTCGGATAGGTCTATTGCACCCGGCTGATTGTCGACGGCAATGATCGGCCGCCGGTCCATCGACTTCACAAACTCGTCGATACTGGCATGATAATACACATGTAAATATTTGTCAGTGGCCATCGCCCCACGCTTGTTCCACTGCCGTCGGCCAATGACATGCACGGCCGCCACGTTAAAGGCATTGGCGTTACGTACGATAGTTCCCATATTAAAATCACGCGTCAGATTCTCAACCGCCACGTGCACAGTGTGACGTGTACGATCGAGATCAGCCACAATTGCCTCTTCACTGAGGCCTTTATAGTTATCAACGAGGTTACGCGTGTCTTCTAACATATAACGTATTATATACTGAAGACATGAAACTGCTATCCGATCAGATTGACGAGCGCGAACTTGCAATAATTCTACGCGAACTAGAAAAGGTGCTCACCGCCGGTGTTGCTGGTGACGTGGTGGAGTTTGGTTGCTATGTCGGCACCGCCAGTGTACCAGTGGGGCAACGATTAATGAGGACTGATAAAAAGCTATACTTATATGACTCCTTTGAGGGGTTGCCCGAAAAAACTCGTGAAGACGAGAGCCCGACTGGCGTGCAGTTTGTCGCTGGCGAATTACTCGCAACTAAAAAGCAATTGATAAAGAATTTCAAGCAAGCTCATGTACCACTTCCGGTCATCATAAAAGGATGGTTTAGCGACCTAACACCCACACACGTTCCTAACCAAATCGCCTTCGCGTACTTAGACGGAGACTACTATCATTCGGTGCTTGATCCTTTAAAACTGATCTGGGATCGCTTAGCACCAGGTGCTATCATTCTCGTCGACGACTATGCGAATGAAGCCCTGCCTGGCGCCGCCAAGGCAGTAGATGAATGGCTGCGCACTCACCCCTCTAAACTCCGTATCGAACATTCGCTAGCCATCATTACCACTTAGCTGTCGAGCGGTTCAAGGCTAGGTCGCTCGACTAATGCTCTCAACGACAATTGAAGGCGATCAATCCGCTGCTTGGCTGTGATATTCTCACGTAGCTGCGATCGTGAAGTTTTAGCGGCAGTTGTCATGTCACGCACATGTAAACTGCACTGCAAATCAGCGCAACATAAAAATCCTATCACATCTGAACGAGCGCGCTTTGTCTTAAAGGTAATATGTCCAGCGCGTGGCCCAGCCTGCCACGTTTTACAGAAATCACAAATGATTGGTTTCGATCGTCCTGTCGCCGCATTGCGGACAGCGCTGATTTCGTATGGCACCGCGTACAGATGCTCGGACGATTCTATGAACAAGATTCCCGCCGTGCCATCTTTTGTGATGGCGGTGAACATATCGTATCCATCCCATGCGACGTCCATCAACGAGGCCATGCTGAGGCGCCTCTTTAGAGCATTGCCCAGTCGCAACTGACGGACATACCTTTCAAAATCGCTCGGCGTTATGGCTCTCATATTACTAGCCAGTATGGCATGTCATCCGTCCAATAACAATTTCAAACTAGGATTTTGATAGTTGGCAGGTACTTACTGCCGCACAATCATCGCGACCGTCGCATCATCGTTATCTTTCCAATCCTCAAACGGCCATCGAATGCCGGGGTTAATCAATGATGTCAGAATGGCGCACTGCGAAAGTTTTTGGCGAGGTGGTAAATCAAGCGTACGAGCGTAGGGCTGTACGATATTACTCCATATCTCCCAGTCAAAACGTTCGCCCGTAAACAGATCGGGATTATCAAGCTCGGGACTGATGATCTCATCATGCCCAGCCAGCTGCTCTTGACGTAACCGGCCACCCAGTTCACTACCCAGTAGTCTCCTGATGTTTGCGACAAAGTTTTCATCATTCCTCCTAAGATTATCAAATAGCGGAAAATCATTGTCATGCGTTACCTCCAATTGACCTGTGTATAATAGCTCATTACCATACACCCAGTTGCCCAAGATGCCGTCGGTGCCAATATATACCTCTTTTTTCGGAGCATATGGAATGATCGCATGAAAATCAGCCATACTACGAGGTGGTATGCGACGAGTTGGCTTTCCCATATAATTTGCTGGATCTCCCCCGTCCATTCGACTAAGCTGCTGTTCGGCAATCATTTTCTCTTCATTATTTGTCGTATCATATGTCCAAATGCCCGTATCACCCACATTGGCTACCTCAAGCAGACCGTTGCGGATACGAAGCAATGCTCCCATACATAGGCTTGCCTCGGGATTCTGAGCCACCGCCTTGCCAGCCCGACGCATAACGTCCGCGCCCGAAACATCACCATCATACACTTGATACTCGTGCCGCACTGTATCTGCCGCAGTGAGTGCTGCCTCCAGTGGCGACCCCATATCTTTTGTGCCACCCGCACCGTCAAATACGCCAATAACCCCGTACTGGGGCAATACAACAGCCGTATCCTCACCCACCACGACAATTTCGTCATCGACTTCGTATGCCTCACCGTTTACCGGACGCCCTACCAGCGTATACTCTTCGCCACCCGCAAATACACCTTCTTTCGTCAAAAACTTCATGTGTGACTATTACACCTCCCGGTTGTTCGGTATCGATTCTCTTGGGATTTCAATGATTTCTCCGTCCCAATCTTGCCAAACAAACGCCGGCGCACGCGTAGGAGCGTTCAGTGTACTGGCAAGCCGTATTCGCCTCCCGTCATGCAGCGAACGCTCGTCATGCTTCTGGCGCTTGCCGCCAAGTACATGGGCGTGTCCAGATACGACCGTTTTGTCGGTATGATATATTGGCGCCGTACTAGTTGCCAACTTCATACTGAACCACTGTGGAGGGCGGTCGTAAAAAAGCCCGTCGTCCATTTCTTTACTGACCTCATTGAGATAGTTCCGCTGCACCTCCCACGAGACGTTCGGCAACACACCAGCGTGGGTGGCAATAAACGAGTCTGTCTCAAAATACGGCGTTGCACTGGTGAGAATAGCGAGGTGCCCGGCCCTGGCCATGCGCCGCCGAAGCTCCTTGGCTGTCGTATGATCTCGACGAGAAGGATCCATACCGTACGAAACTAAAACATTCCTTTCGATAGCAGTCGCCGAGTCATTGCCCAGCCACTCCTTGGTCAGCGACTCTCTAAAACCGGGATCATTAGCACTACTACTGGCATGAAACAGCCACTCATGGTTGGCCATTGTGACTACCGCCCGACCACCTAGATTTTTTATAATATCCAGCGTCTTAAAAACACCTTTTTCCGGATCATTAATCACCCCTTTCCTATCAAGAATATCGCCCAAAAAGACAAACCCTACATCTGGATCGTCATAATATCGGTCGACGATCGCCCCCAACACCTCATGCTCGCCGTGCATGTCAGGCACAACAACGTGACGGTCGGCATACTGTTCACGCACCAGATGAAGCTTTGGTAGGGCTCTTTGAGGGAGCACCTCAAAATGCGAAGGTGCGATTCGCTCAAGCGCGAGACTCATTGCTACCCCCTACTTCCACATTCGAGGCTTCGACCGCCTTATAAGGGACACCTTCCTGTATGATAGCTTGAATACCCGAGTACTTCACGGCATACACAGCCAACGTTGCATATGATTGGGTTTGCATCGCAGACTCAAACCCAAGTAATCCACCAGCCAAATGCTCGGTTGTCGGCCGATCAAACGGCAACCTAACCAACCGCGCAGCAATCGCCCTCCCCATGTATCCCGCCCGCATTGCCGTCGTGTTATATCCTACATACTCAATGGCCCTAAACGTATCGCCAAGCGCTTCGTCTTCTTTATCCAAAACCTTCCATACGGTATCAGAAAGCTCTTCCCCTTCGTACTTACCAAGTAGATCTTCAGCAATCAGCCTAAAACTTGCCTGTTCGCGTCTATCGTCCTCTGCCGTCTTAAAAGGCAAAGGAATATCCCCCTCAATCGCTTCACCCCAATCATGGGTCATGGCGGTAACCAGCAAAGTGTTGGTATCTTCTTCCGAAAGACCCTCTGCAGTGCTAAAGCGCCCAGTCAGGCGGTGGGTGTGCGGCATATGCCGCAGATTATTGACATCATCGCCCAGAACATCGACCCACGTCTGATTGTCGATATCTACTGGCTTGAAGTCGGCGAACCGTATACCACGATCAAGCGTCTGACCGTAGTCACTTCTGGAAAATATATGATGGAGTTGTTCTGGAGATTTCATGCTGCGTTCCTTACTTCAGGCGCTGCCGGATACTCCCGAATCTTCATTCCTGGCTCAAACTGCTCCCACGTCCTCTCAGCCTGAGGGCGCGGCTCGTACCATTTTCCGTTATAGAATGCCTTGTAGCCGTCATTATGGTCGATGATGACCTGTTCGACGTTAAATGCGCCGTTTCCTTCAGTGTAATGAACAACGCCGATACCGTTTTGCCAATTTTCTTGATGAGGAACAATCTCCCCATGCGTGTCCACGGCATTGTGATAACTTGGTACAGCTCCCTGTGTATTTGCTAGGCAGCCATTACTGAATGCCTGAATCACCCTGCCGCCAAGCGTTCGCATCTCCCGCTCCATGCGGTGAGTGTGGTGGAACATGACTGACTGATCGGGAAATTGCCTTAAATATTCTTGCGCGGTCGAGCCGTTGTTCTTTGACTTGTCGCCGTGAAAGGTAATCAAGCGATCATTAACGCGGTACATTGCTGCCGCGTAACCCGCGATATAATCTATATCGAGTGCCTTCAAGCCAAGTGCACGCTCAATAGATAGCAGCGGATACCCTTCTGGATCATCCGCCGGACGCACCTCTGCCAGATGCGGTGCGTGCTTCAGCAAAAATTTATCCCATCGCTCGACATGGTTTGACGATACCATTGGAATCTCTGCATTTTGGTTATCGGCACGAAGTTGCGCTAGCAATCGATGCAAGCCCAAAACGCTACGCCGAACACTGTGCGGACCCATGAAGTGTGTCGAGTCTGCATCGAAACGTCCAAGTTCGGGGAGATCAAGCTCATCACCACCAGACACAATAACGTCCGGCTGGATATCCTTGGTAATCTGCAATGCGACGTCAATCGCCCGAGGGTCGTGCACCGGAGTAAAGCTGCCGTCACGATGCTCACGAAGTGCATACTGTATATCTGGCAGGTCAACTAGTACTTTTTCGTGTCGTACTTTTCGTGGTTTCGACTGCGTTTTTCTAATGTTCACCGGTGGTGGAGTAATAATGAATTCTGAGAGGTCGACGTCTCGAGTTTGTGGTCGTATATCATAGCGACGGGCGCGGCTGGGAACCACCTCGATATCATTCACCGTGTGAGATTTGCCATCCTCACCAACCTCGATACGTTTCTTCTTTACCGCCGTCTCCCAATAAGAAAAACTTGCTCGCGGGACGCTGAGCAAGTCAAATGGTGTGAGACCCTGCGCATTCATATCATCAGCCAAAAGCTGCAACTCATCAAGAGGATTATCGATCTCGGGAGCATCATCAAGCGGAGTAAAGTCAAAGTAATGCGCTAGCAGACTGGCAGTTATCGCTCGTTTTTCTTGCTGATCCTCCTGGGATGTTTCTGTTGTTGTTGGCATACGCTCTCGATTTGACATATTGCTCTTTCTCCCTTTCCTCTAGCTTCACCGTTCACTATGGCAATGATGTCGACAAATATCAGCCACTTGTTATTGACTCAGGACGTGATGAGTCAACCCGTACTGACTCGATTATGCTTGCCTTGACACCTCGGGAAAGGGTATCCTCATAGTAGATACGTAAGAATCTATCGTAGATAGGGGAGTTATGGACCATCGGTTTGACCTACACCATATTCAACGCGGCATCATCTTAAGCCTCGTCACAAGCTCCCCTCTGACATTCACCGAATTGCAACCACCTCGCATTCCAAATAATACCTTTTCGTACCACTTAAAAAAGCTTATCGAGAGTGGCTACATCGAACACGCTCCGTCGCAATCTGGCTATGTCCCTACTCGCAAAGCCCTGAAACTGGTAGCGGTCAACGGAGACCAAAAGCGTCGCGTACAGTCACCGGCACTTATCACAATGTTTTACGTTACCAATGATGAAGGTGAAGTTTTATTACTTAACCGTAACATTGACCCGTTCCAAGGTTGGTACAGCCTACCATCAGGATCCGTGCATTTTGGCGAATCGCTTGACGAAGCAGCTCGGCGCGAATTGTTCGAAAAAACCGGCATTACGGCGGCAAAAGAGCTGCACTCAATCGGCATACTTGACTTTCAATATCGCGAAGAAGGCACGGATGATTTGTTCGTCCATGCACTGGCATTTCTTTACAGTTTTCACTATTCCGATACAAAAATGGTCATTCATGACAAGCCAACCCGTTTTGGCCAGTTGTCATGGTCGCGTCTTGGGCGACAGCATATTCTGCCTGAGGTTATTGCGGCAAAAGAAATCGCCCAAAGTAGCGAATTTATTAAAAAATCAGTGCAATTTGTCGAGCCAGCACATATGCCAGTATTCACTCTTTCGGACAGTCAAAAATAACCTAGTCCATCGTTATTGACTCAGTCGCATATGACTGCTTTTTTTATATCTCTATGTGATGCTAAGAATGTATGAGCGAGCGAGGCCCACAACATACTATCTATCTTGACCTGGACGGTGTTATTTTTCCCTACTGGCACAAAAGCGATGGTGACCTCGTGCGGACTGAGTCAGGTGGACCACTTCAGTCACGATCGGAACTACAAGGCAACCTGAAGGCCCGATGGATTGATCGCCACGAGTTTTATTATCCCGCTATCACGAAGCAGCTTGGCGCAATTGCCGCACAAGGTGCGCAGATTATCGGATCATCATCCCGGTCTCTCGACCTATTCATCCATTATCCGTCCGTCCGAGACGATCTTGGCGATGTCGAGCGGTTCCTCAGTATCGATACCTTTGAACCAGGGAGAATCGACCATAAAGCAGAGGCAGTGATAAAGAACTGGCAAGGAGTTATTGACCTTAGTAATGAACGACGTGGCTGGGAGCGTCGACCATCCCTGCAGATTGATCACCCCACCAGCAAGCCTCCCGGTAGTCGAGCGGTTTGGATTGATGACCATGCCACGCCAAAGATACTCGCCAGCTCGCCATCAGCATACGCAAAAGAGGCTTTATCCATACCATCGCTAAAAATCATTAACCCTCTTGGTACCGTCGGGCTGACAATGGCGCAGCTAGACGAAGTTGAAGACTTCCTATTTAACGAATAATCAATCATGGAAAGATATGTCCCACGAGAAATAGCAAAAGAACAAGCAACACTGTCTCTTTCCGAATGTGTCGCCCGGGCAGATGAGCTTATTGAGAAAAATGGTATCTGTCTTATGCTGATGGACATCATTGGTTCGCGAAATCTTTTTCACGATTCGCAATTTCGTAGAGACTTTTCGGTCCTGACAAGTGACCTTGACTATTTGTTCGAGGAATATCTGCCTGAGCACAGTTTAATTGTTACCGACAGACCAGAACAGGGGTTTAATATCATACTCGGCGACGGAGTAGCAGCGGGCATCAACAGTAGCGCAGTTATTCCGCTCGCCGCCGAATATGCAGAAACGTTCTACCCGCACATCCCATTCCGTTACGGAGTCGCTGAGGACGGCTGGGATAAACAAAATATTGCGCTCCTAAAGTAAAAGCAAGACTGAAGGGTCTTGCTTTTACTTTGGTACACCCTAGTTAAAGAAGTTCAAACCATCATTACAAGTAATATCGTAAC
>CALMAK010000006.1 GCA_937859515.1 uncultured Candidatus Saccharibacteria bacterium
TTAAACTCTCCTGATTCGCTCACCGTACCCGCAATCACCGTCGGCGTATGATAAATGCCGCCATTGACAATCGCGCAAAATCCACTGGCGACTTGCATCATTGTGGCATCCATTCCTTGACCAAATGCCATATTGCTATACCGCACAGCATTGCCCTCGGCTTCTTCAGGTGGGACGATCGTCCCTTTCGCCTCATTAGCAAGCTCGATACCAGTTCGCTCACCTAGTCGGAACCGATTGTGAAAATACTCATACATGGCGTCACGAGCGGTTCTCGTGATCTGCGTGCCATTCCCCAGTCGCTGTGCCACTGTCACCATACCAGTGTTAAGCGACCAATTAAGCGCATACTGCATGGTAATTGTCCCGGTATGGCCCTTCGATGCATTAGAAATCGTAATGTCATCAACTGTTATATAGTCGGTATTGTTATAAGTTGACTCCGGCCCAATCACCCCCTTATCAACACCCGTCGCAACCGTGAAAATCTTGATATCCGAGCCTGGTTCATACGGGACACTAATCGCATCATTATTAAACAATGCGGCGTCGGTTACTTGATTCAATTCGGCCGGGTTATAGGTCGGGACATTTGCCATCGCTAGCACCTGGCCGCTTGCTGGATCCATCACAATAGCACTAGCATGCGTTGCTCCCGACCGTGCGATGCCTTCAGCCAATGCCTTTTCAGTTTGACTCTGGATATTTCGATCGATAGTCAGGACAATATCGCTCCCGTTCTTTGGGGCAACTTTCACATTCTTATCGCCAACAGTAAGTGGTACATCACGCACATCAGTCACCGTGTTTAGTACCCCATTCTTGCCTTTAGGCTGTTCGTCATTCGCCTGTTCAAAGCCATACTTTCCGTTACCTTCAGCATCGACAAACCCAAGCAGCTGACTGGCAAGCGAACCTTCTGGATACACACGCTGACTCACCTCGTCAAATCCTATACCAGCTAGTTTCTTGGTCTTGAGCATTTCAGCTTGAGTACGGCTGACTTTCGTGGCGAGCACCTGATACCGCGTCTTGGTTCGATCAAGGTACTGTGAGAAATTTTTGCGCGTGTTGCCACCAGCAATATCATTGAGAGCGCCCACAACGGCATTTCTGTCTGTCACCACCGATGGATCCGCCCATACGGTATACACTTTTTCATTCATCACAAGCTTATTTGGCGTACCGGCATCCATGGTGTAAATTTCACCACGTTTTGCATGCAGGACGAACCGCTTCATCTGTTCGCTGTCGGCCTGAGAT
>CALMAK010000007.1 GCA_937859515.1 uncultured Candidatus Saccharibacteria bacterium
GTAACATTTTATAACGACACAACCGCACGGAGACTCCTGAAGCTTCAGGCCGAGCGGTGAGGAAAAAGGAGTAACAACCATGGCAGTGAAAACTGACATTAAAGCTTTGTTTGAAGCTGGTGCTCATTTCGGGCACAAAACATCACGCTGGCACCCTAAAATGGCGCCATATATCCACAGCAAGCGCCAGGACGCACACATCATTGACCTTGCCAAGACGGTAGAGGCACTTGATGTTGCGTTGCCATTTATCACCAGTGTTGCAGCAAATGGCAAGAAGGTACTGTTTGTTGGTACAAAAAAGCAAATCAAGGACATCACCAAGGCAAGTGCTGAGGCAGCAGGCCAGCCATATGTAACCGAGCGTTGGATCGGCGGTATGTTGACGAACGTTTCGACGATCACCGCGCAGCTGAAAAAGCTACGCGACCTTGAAAAGCGCATGGACAGTGGCGACCTTGAAAAGCGCTACAACAAGCTTGAGGTACAACGATTCCAGGAAGAAATTGACGAACTAAACCGTAAATACAGTGGTATCAAAGACCTTAGTGGCAAGCCAGGTGCATTGTTTGTGACTGATGTGATTGCTGATGCTAACGCAATTCGCGAAGCAAAAACATTGGGTGTGCCGGTTGTCGCGATTGTTGACACCAACGCAAATCCAGACGATGTTGACTATGTTATTCCTGCTAATGACGACGCGATCAAAAGCGTTCAATTATTGTTGGATTACGTAGCAACTGCTGTTGCAGAAGGTACTGTTAAAAAAGAGGAGAAATAAAATGGGCGTATCTCTCGAAGACGTAAAGAAATTGAAGGAATTGACCGGTCTTGGTCTTGGCGATGCAAAAACTGCATTGGTTGATGCTGATGGTGACTTTGATAAGGCACTGGAGGCACTTCGCAAGAAGGGTTTGACAAAGGCTGAGAAGAAGGGTGATCGTGAGACTCGTGAAGGTATCATTGATAGTTACGTACATAGCGATCGTATCGGTGTGGTCGTGGAAGTAAACTGCGAGACTGACTTTGTTGCCCGCCTCCCAGAATTTCGTGAGTTTGCTCACCAAATGGCGATGCAGATTGCAGCCATGAGCCCTGTGTATCCAACGATGGAAGATGTGCCAGCCGATGTAATGGAAGCAAAGAAGCAGGAGTTGCTTGATAGCGACTCGCTGAAAAGTAAGCCAGCTGAAATGGCTGAAAAAATCGTTGAAGGTCAGCTGAAAAAGCACTTTGCCGAGCAAGTACTTGCCGAGCAAACTTTTATCCTTGATGACAGCATGACAGTTGGCGAGCGCATCAAGCAGCAGATTGCCAAACATGGCGAAAACGTTCGTGTTTCACAGTTCAAGCGCATCGAGCTTGGTGTTACCGAATAAGGTATTGTATTGATACAGCCAAAACAGCCCCAAAGTGGGCTGTTTTTTGCTATACTAAGAAGAGAAAAGGAATGAGAGAGTAACTATGTTTGATACTGATGAATATGAATTGAAAATGCAAGCAGCTGTCGAGCACTTTGAGGCAGAGCTGAAAAAGGTTCGCACAGGGCGTGCACATCCAACAATGCTTGATGGCATTCAGGTTGAGGCGTATGGTGCGTTGGTGCCACTCAATCAAGTTGCTAACGTAACGGCGCCTGAACCACAGATGCTACTGATCAGCCCGTTTGACCCGAGCCAAGTGCCGGTTATTGCCGCAGCGATCCGTGCCGACCAAAGTCTTGGTTTTAACCCATCGGATGATGGTCGTGTTGTTCGCGTACCAGTGCCACCACTTACCGAAGAACGTCGCAAACTACTGGTCAAGCAGACGGGTGAAAAGGTTGAAGATGCACGTATCGCGCTTCGCAACATTCGCCAGGATGCTCTGAAGGATGTAAAGCGCTTGAAGGACGGTAAAGAGTTGTCCGAAGACGACGCCAAGCGTGCCGAGAAGGCTGTTGACGATGCGATCGCAACTTTTAATGGCAGTATTGATGCACTCTTTAAGGCAAAAGAGCAAGATATTCTGACTATCTAATGAGTGATATCCCGGCACATATCGGCTATATTCTCGACGGTAATCGCCGTTGGGCTAAAAAACATGGCTTACCGACATACGAGGGGCACCTGGCGGGATATAACGCGCTGAAAGACGTAATCGCAGCAACAGCCGATGCTGGGGTGAAATATATTTCATTCTATTCATTTTCGACGCAAAATTGGAACCGTGCTGAGGATGAAGTCAATGGCATTATGTCGCTGGTAAGGCGATTGTTTAAGAGTGATGTTAAGCAATTGGTCAAAGATGGATACAAAGTCGTCGTACTGGGGTCGCGTGATCGTTTGCCAGCAGATATCGTTGCGATGATTGATCGCACTGAAGAGGTGAGTCAGAGTGGTACGCGCGCAACGCTCGCGATGTGCTTTAACTACGGTGGTCAAGAGGAGATTGTACGTGCCGCACAGCGTCTCGCCGCACAAGGCTTAGCGAGTGAGGATATCACATTAGAGGCATTTACTGCTGCACTTGATCATCCCGACATTCCTCCATGTGATCTGATTGTTCGCACCAGTGGTGAGCAGCGTCTCAGTGATTTTATGTTATGGCGTAGTGCATACAGTGAATTTTTGTTCCTTGATAAGTACTGGCCAGAGATGACAAAGGATGACGTAACCGCTATACTAGAAGAATATTCTGTAAGACAGCGACGATTTGGAGGGTAAAGGGACGTGCTTTTGATGGGAATTTTAACAGGGCTGATTGTGTTGGTGGTTCTGATTGTCGTGCACGAATTGGGGCATGCAATTGTGGCACGTCGCAATGGTGTGGTTGTTGAAGAGTTTGGTATCGGATTTCCACCGAAGGCGTGGGGGAAAAAGCTCAAGAATGGTGTGCTGTTTACGTTGAACTGGTTGCCACTTGGCGGGTTTGTCCGCTTGAAAGGCGAGCACGATGCTGCAAAGGGTAAAGGTACCTATGGTGCGGCAACATTTTGGCAGAAAACGAAGATCTTATTTGCTGGTGTCGTAATGAACTGGCTTGTTGCGGTCGTGCTGTTTACGATTCTCGCACTCTTTGGGTTGCCAAAAATTATTCCAAATCAATTTGTTATGGCAGGTGATGGCCGAGTGGAAGCAAGTCCACTATCTTTAGTTACGGTTGTCGAAGGAAGCGCCGCAGCTAAGGCAGGATTCGAGAAAGGTGATGTCATTATATCAGTTGATGATACATTAGTGACGGCAAGTGCCGATTTTATTGCAATGACACGCAAGAATGCAGGTGAGACCGTTAAGGTAACGTATGAACGAAATGGACAAACACACGCAACACCAGTAAGCCTTGGTGATGATCCAAGCAAGGGTGTGTTCGGCGCAGTCGTCGGGCAGAGCGAGACAATTCATGCCTCATGGTCGGCACCGATTGTAGGTGTGGTAACGACGGGACAGCTGAGCTGGGAAACATTGCAGGGAATAGGAGGCTTACTCGGCAAACTAGTATCAGGTACTGTACAACAATTTAGCGGTAATGAGGCGACGCGAGATGCAGCGAAGCAGAAACTCGACGAAGTATCTAACAGTGTTGCAGGACCAGTTGGTATTCTTGGTGTGATCTTCCCGTCTGCACAGCAACAGGGTATTGGGCAGGTGGTACTGCTGACAGCGGTGATATCACTGACTTTGGCGGTGATGAATGCGCTGCCAATTCCTGCACTTGATGGCGGTCGTTGGTGGACGATGGCAGTCTTCCGTGTCCTGCGAAAGAAACTCACAAAAGAGCGCGAGGAGACGATTCAGGGTATTGGTATGCTGGTGTTATTTGGGCTCATTATTCTTATTACTGTATCGGATGTACTAAAGCTATGGTAGAAAATACTTCTCGCAAAAAGATATCTACTGGCCGATCGGCACTGATTGCTGTGGCATTTATTGCATGGGCAGCGTTTTCATTCGTGGCGGGGCAATTTATTATTGGTAGTCTCTATGCGTGGCTTGCGCCCAGTATACCTTCGTTACAGTCGATGAATGAGTCTGCGCTGATGGCGACGCTTACTGCGCTGTCGTGGATGGTCACTCTGACTATCGCTCTTGGTGGTCCGTACTTCTTCCTCAAACAGCGTGTCACTCGTGAAGAGATTGGCTTGCAGCGCTTGCCGACATGGGCCGAAATAGGTCTCGCTGCAGCAGGATATGTTGCTTCATCAATTCTTGCAGCTGTCGTTGTCTTTTTGATTTCGTCGATGATTCCAGGATTTAACGCCGATCAGGCGCAAGACGTCGGCTTCTCGAACCTCGTCTTTAGGTATGAGTTTATCCTTGCGTTTGTTACACTTGTTGTGGTTGCGCCATTTGTCGAGGAGATTTTCTTCCGTGGATATTTGTATAGTCGATTAAAGAAATATCTCCCAACGTGGGTGGCGATTATTATTGTCAGCGCATTGTTTGGGATTGCGCATGGTCAAGTAAATATCGGCATTATGACTTTTGTGATGAGTATTTTTCTATGTTTGTTACGTGATCTTACGGGCAGCCTATGGCCTGCGATTACTATGCATATGATACGAAATGGTGTTGCATTTGTCTTTCTGTTTGTTGCACCAGTGTTGATAAATTAAATTGTCGAGGAGGTTTACTATGCGCGTATCAAAGATTTTTACCAAGACCAGCAAGACCGCACCGGCCGATGAAGTGGCCAAGAATGCTCAGTTATTGATCCGAGCCGGTTTTGTTTATAAAGAAATGGCCGGCGTCTATGCCTATCTGCCACTGGGTCTTCGTGTCATCGAAAAAATTAAACAAATTGTTCGCGAGGAAATGAACGCGATTGATTCAAATGAACTGATTATGACAGGATTGCAACGCAAGGAGATCTGGGAAAAGACAGGGCGTTGGGATGACGAGGTGGTGGACATCTGGTTTAAGACCAAGCTAAAGGATGATACCGAACTAGGTCTTGGCTGGAGTCATGAAGAGCCAATTGTCGAAATGATGAAACAATATGTCCAAAGCTACAAGGACTTGCCCGTCAGTCTGTATCAGTTCCAGACTAAACTACGTAACGAACTGCGCGCTAAAAGTGGTATCATGCGTGGTCGCGAATTTGTCATGAAGGACATGTATAGTTTTCATGCTACCAAGGAAGACCTGGACCTATATTACGAAAAGACTATCGAGGCCTACAAACGAGTCTATGATCGCCTTGGTATTGGCGATGATACCTATGTGACATTTGCTAGTGGCGGTGCCTTTACGAAGTTTAGTCACGAATTTCAGACAATCTGCGAGGCAGGCGAGGACATTATTTATCTTCACCGCGAAAAAAACATCGCCATCAACGAAGAAGTTATTGATGATGCGGCCCAAGAGTTAGGTATATCGCGCGACGAATTGGAACAGGTCAAAACGGCCGAGACAGGCAATATCTTTAACTTTGGTTCGCAGAAGACCGACGAGATGGGGCTGTATTACACAGGTGAGGATGGTAAAGAACATTCTTTGTACATCGGATCATACGGTATTGGTATTACGCGCGCCATGGGAGTGATCGCTGAGAAACTGAGTGACGACAAGGGGCTAGTGTGGCCAGAAGCAATTGCGCCATATAAGGTTTATCTTGTGTCGATTGGTGAACAGGGCACGCTTGAGGCCGATATATTGTATGACGAGCTGACAGCACGTGGCGTTGAGGTATTATATGACGACCGCGACACGCGTCCAGGTGCCAAATTTGCCGACGCAGAACTAATGGGGATTCCGTATCGCGTGACAGTCAGCGATCGCCTGATCGCCGAGGAAAAGTTCGAATTAACAACGCGCGCCAGCGGCGAGACACGTCTATTGACACGTTCTGAGCTGCTTGATACACTATAGTACATTGTAGACATCTTGTGGGGGTTTACACTAGATATAGCGTCTCAGGTGCTGAGTATGGCACCATTTATTATGAAAAAGGAGAAATGTGATGAAAAAACAGTTTCAAATCACAACAGAAGGAAAAAAGGAGCTTGAGGTAGAGCTTGATCAGTTGAAGGCGCGCCGTGGTGATATTGCCGAGAAGATTGCTGAGGCTCGTGATTACGGTGACCTATCAGAGAACGCCGAATACGACGCAGCTCGTGAAGAGCAGGGGCTTGTTGAGAGCCGTATCGCTGAGATTGAAGATATCTTGATGAATGCGGAACTTATCAAGGG
>CALMAK010000008.1 GCA_937859515.1 uncultured Candidatus Saccharibacteria bacterium
TCGACATTACCAAACTTCTTCATACGTTTTTTACCTTTGACTTGCTTTTGCAACAGTTTTTTTCGACGAGAGACATCACCGCCATATAGTTTTGCCGTTACGTCTTTACGATATGCACTGATGTCCTCGCGAGCAATGAACTTGCCGCCAATTGCCGCTTGCAAACTAACCTGAAAAGCTTGGCGAGGCACAACTTCCTTGAGCTTCTTTACAATCTCACGACCTAAACTCATACTTTCACTGCGATGCGCCATAATTGACAACGCATCCACCATCTCACCAGCGACATAAAAATCAATGCGCACCAAATCTTCCCCGCGATAATCATCCAGTTCATAATTAAAGCTACCGTATCCGCTGGTAATGCTCTTTAATTGATCGTAGAAATCAGTCAGTAGATTTGCTAGTGGAGCTTCAAAACTAATTAAGGCTCGCTCGTCAATGTAACTGAGGTTCTTTTGCCGACCACGCTTTGATACAATCAACTGAATCACGCCGCCAATGTAATCTTGCGGCACCACAATCTCGCCCTTAATCCAAGGTTCACGAATCTCAATAATCTTCGTTACTAGCGGCATATCACTAGCACTCTTAATATCCACTTCCTCACCATCAGTCATGGTAATGTGATAATCGGTACTTGGGTTTGTGACGACCAAATCGAGATTATATTCACGTTCGAGGCGTTCGCGAACAATATCCATGTGCAGCAAGCCCAGGAATCCAATGCGCACACCAAACCCGAGGACTGGTGAGTTTTCAGGCTCAAACTGCAACGCACTATCGCTCAGACTGAGTTTTTCAATCGCGTCCTTGAGGTCATTGTAATCTTCGTTGCTGACCGGGAAAAATCCAGCATAGACAAATGGTTTAACATTACGATAGCCCGGCAGCGCACCCTCAGCATGTGCGCGCTTAGTCGTCACCGTATCACCAACGCGAGCATCACGCGTCGTCTTGAGGTTGGTTACAATATAGCCGATCTCACCTGTAG
This sequence comes from uncultured Candidatus Saccharibacteria bacterium, assembly GCA_937859515.1. Classification (GTDB taxonomy): domain Bacteria; phylum Patescibacteriota; class Saccharimonadia; order Saccharimonadales; family Saccharimonadaceae; genus CALMAK01. The sequence continues at coordinate 995 of CALMAK010000008.1, forward strand.
CAATATCAACCTCAGGGCTCATCGTTGGTGCAAGCGCACCAACTTCTAGTGCCAACCCATGAGCATCAGTTGCCAGCATCTGAATAGTGTCACCCTTTTTTATAGCACCATCAACAGCACGTACGTACAAAATTACGCCACGATAATCATCATAATAGCTATCAAAGATCAATGCGCGAGTCGGCGCGGTCATATCACCTTTCGGGTGAGGAATGCGCTTAACTACGGCATCCAGCACTTGCTCAACGTTCTCACCAGTCTTAGCACTAATCTTGATGATCTCATCATCAGTACAGCCAAGAAGATTAATCACCTCTTTGCTAATGCGCGGCACATCCGCCGCTGGTAAATCTACTTTATTCAATACCGGGATAATCTCAAGGCCCGCCTCCATTGCCAAATACACATTGGCAAGCGTCTGCGCCTGGATGCCCTGACTAGCATCAACCACCAAGACCGCACCTTCACAAGCCTGCAAACTACGTGATACCTCGTAGCTAAAATCGACGTGACCAGGCGTGTCAATCAAGTTCAAATCATGCCCCTGATACTTCATGCGTACTGGCGCCAACTTAATGGTAATCCCCTTTTCACGCTCAAGGTCCATACTATCCAGCAGCTGTGACTTCATGTCACGCTTCTGTACCGTACCAGTCATTTCCATCATGCGATCAGCCAGTGTTGATTTACCATGATCAATGTGGGCAATAATACAAAAATTACGAATATGAGACTGGTTCATTATCGTCCATTCTTTCCAAATAGCATGCGCTTGGCATGACGAATTACCGGCACTGGCTCTTCAAGTTTGAGTAATTTACAAATCAGCACGTACGATGCCATGCTGACAGCGGCGATTAAAGCAAATGATGGGAAGGTAGTAAAGAAGCTCTGTTCACCACCCTGCAGTGGCAACCACAGTACCATCGCATAGGTTACGATTGCCATGAACCCAGTGGCACTCATCATACGTGCCACAGCGTGGGCGAATACGATATCAAATAGCCCCTTCAAGCGAATCGACATAATACTAAAGAGAATCACCACCTCGACAATTGAGGCGATTGCCGCCGCCATAGCGACGCCCATTATCCCCCAATCCATCCAGAACGCCAGCGCAATGGCAAGGAAAATATTGAGGCCAACCGATACCAACGATATATAGAGTGGCGTCTTAGTATCCTGCTGTGCATAAAAACTACGCGAGGCAATGTGGTAAACCGAACGGAAGAGAATCGCAACCGCAAGGACCCCCAAAATATCAGAAATAGATGATGATCCACCGTTATACACAAAGTTTGCCAAGTACCCACGCGCAAAATACGTAATTGTTGCAACCGGTAGCGCCAGCCAGATAACCACACGCAGTACTGACTGCAGCTCCTTCTTAAATAGATCAGGGCGACCTTGGTTGAGACGCTCGGTCATCTTTGGAAAAGCTGCCGTACTAATTGCTACACCAATCAGATTGATCGGCACCATATGAAGTGTCGTTGCCTGTTGGTATGCACGTACCGTACCGGTCGCCATGCGCGACGCAAGGTTTGTCTCGACAATACTATTCACATAGTCGATACCTTGGTCGAGTGAACGCGCCGGTAACAGCGATAGAACTTTTCGGAATCCCTTGTTCCGCCAGTAAATCTTGAACCGATAGTCAAAGCCCATGCCAGTAAGGCCAATCACGCTGACCAACAATTGTAAAATCGAACCCAAGACCACACCTAATGCTACGCCCATCACGCCACCATCAAAGATCTGCCAGCCAAATAGATTGATACCATGCGTAAAGACAGTAATACCGATAATAATTCCAACATTATAAATGGTCGGTGCCAGTGCGAAGAACGAGAATCGACCCACTGCCTGCTGCATGCTGGAGATGACCGTTGCGATTGCAAAAATAAATGGGTTGATAGCCACCACACGCATCAGACTCACCGCCAAGCTGCGTCCTGCCTCATCAAGACCAGGACCCACCACGTAGGCAACCAGCGGTTCGGCAAAAATCATAATCAGGATACTTGCCACCAATGTCGCCAGTGCCATGAGGTTCAATACACTGGTCGAAAGTTCCCAGGCAGATTTGCGATTACCGCTGGCCAAACGTTGATTAAAGACGGGAATAAAGGTGACACTCAGCGCACCCGACACCAAAATAAAGTACATGAAATCCGGTACCGTAAAGGCAACCGTGTAAGCATCGCCTGCTGCCGTACCAAGATACTGCGCATTAAACAAGCGGTCACGAAACAACCCTAACAAGCTAGAAATTAATGTAGAACCAGCCAGCAGTGTTGCTGCTAGCTGGAGGGTG
>CALMAK010000009.1 GCA_937859515.1 uncultured Candidatus Saccharibacteria bacterium
CCTGATACTTCATCGTCTACAGCCCACGTGGCGGCTCGCCCTCTGGCGTATCCAGTAACTTCTTACTTTTAATCTCATATCTCTTACCTGTAATTTCACTGGTAATGTAATCTTCATTAATCAAATTGACGAATTTAGTCAGATCACTACCATCCAAAATAATAATTGCACCCGCATCATCCGTCATCAAGTCCAGACCCATCGTGTCGGCATAGTCGATAGCCTGCTCTTGCGTCACTTCACCTACTTCAAGTTTCTGCAACTTGTTGGCAACACCTTTCTTCTCGCGTACCAAGGCCTGCAAGTCCAGACCATCGGGAAAGCTGAGCTTATATTTCTGTTCGATCTCCTCAACACGCTTATCAGCAATCAATTGTTTTTTGTAGTCATACTGGAATAATTTTTCGAACTTGGACTGGTTAAAAATAAAGATATCTTTATCAATGATCAGTACCTGGTTATCACTTGGCACTTTCAAACCGACATCCGCCTGAAATGCACCAAATTTACCTTCGCGAAACTCCCACGCTGTTGCGCCCTTTAAAACGTTGCTTTGTTGAATTGCCTTAATGCTATAATATGCCTTCTTTGGGTCATCTTTGTGAGTGAACTTGGCAACAATCCCCTTGATACGTTTGAACTCATGCTCTTCCTCGCTAAATTCAACCATATCGTGACGCTCATGTTCGATTAAATGTAGCAGTGTCTCGGCACGTCCCACCTTCTCCAGATCAGTCCGCAACAGTACATTCTCCTCATTATCCGAAAGTTCATAATCGCGCACGCTCAGTCCTGTGCCGGCACCCAACGTTACAAAATTAATGTAATCATACAAGAATAACGGCTTGATCTGCGCGTTCAAATCACTGGAAAAGTTCGTGCTATACGGCGTGTAATTTTTGTTAAACAAAAAGAATTCAACATCAAGTTCTTTTTTAATGCCGTCCGTGTTATTTGCCCACAAAAAAATATCTGTCACTTCGCGTGTTTCGTTCATATGCTAACTTTCATTTGATTTTATAACTGACAGCCATCATATCATTTTTCGAGAAACCATACAAAAGCCGCGACCCCACCAAGCAATATGCGTTGCTGCTCGAACCAAGTAATCCCGTCTGATTCGATGAACAGCGGGTCATCCTCGTACCCTCGCCCTATCATCATAGCGTGGGCGGTCGGCTCAAAAAGCAAGGGCTGGTTGCCCATCAGTGCACGAGCATCGGTATGACCACTCCCTACCGTCCAGTGCGCCACCTCAACCATACTGCCGATCACGGTGTCTTCCAGCTGCCGCTTTTCTTCCAAACTCAACCGTCGATACAACTGGCTGGCAGTTTTGCCAACCGCCACACGAATATCCTGTTCATGCAGCGTGACCCGAGTCTCGTTATGACCCGTCGAAAATCCGCTGTAAACGCTATGTTCGTCAAGCATGCGAAGAAAGGACGATGTTACTTCATCAAGGCTTGGCGACGGAGGCTCTCCGTCATCGGCAAGTACACCTACTTCACTCATGTGTGCTATGTATTGTTGCGTATGAGGTGGCGACTTGTCAACACTACGCTGCTATGATTGCATCGGTACCTAGATTATCACGCCGGCGTCTCATTTCGCCAAGCAGTTGACCGCAGTCTTTTCGGGTGACAAATCGACTGCCGCGAGCGGTCTGCATGAATCCAATCTCTTGATATTCTTCGTCTGTCAGTTTTTCGTCACCAAGATTGTTAAGAATACGATATGACGCCTCAATCTCATCACGATCGGCTGAGGGCACCTCGTACACCTTGCCTTCAGATAACACGACCTCCTCATCCGTCCATCGAAAACGAAACTCTTGCAATATACCGCTTGTCCAACGACCCTTCGAATCAGCAAGCTGCATCAGCTCGCGATAACGCATACTCCAATCGTCCTGATAACCATCAATGTACTCCATGCCGTCCTCTCTGTTCACAGAAACCGATGGATAGCGCGTAAAGCGACCTGACGTACGTAAAAACTCAGTATCATCAGAATGGTACGCGGCATCAACCCAAAAGTATACTGGCTGAAGATGCTTCTTTGTCGGAGGGATACGAAATGCTTCGGCATTATGAGCAAGCAGCATGGCGGTACTAGCAATTTTTCGCAGTTGCTCTGGACGTGGTACAACACTTTCATTGTGTATGAGGTAATTACCAACTCGTCGTTCCATATCGTGTTACTTCTCCCAATCAAACCCGTGGCCAAAGTGCCCATACCGCGCCGTCTGCTCGTACTGCGGACGTCGCAGATTCAACCACTTGATAATTCCGTTGGGTGTTAGGTCATAGCCTACTACCTCTTCAGGCACCCCGTCAACCACAACCGTCGTCTCCAGCGGTTCGACTAAACCAATGGCATAGGCGAGACGCACAAACACCTCATTGGCATTGGGTCGCTGGCGTAAATAGTCAACGGCAATTTTACGCGCGATGTACGCCGCGCTACGATCCACTTTACTGGGGTCCTTGCCGCTAAACGCCCCACCACCTACAGGAATGCGCGGCCCATAGTTATCAACCGCCAACTTACGCCCCGTCAGGCCAGCATCGGCATCAAACCCGCCGATATCCCAGTCACCAGCCGGATTGATATGCAACGTCGGGTTGCTGTTACGATACTTAACAAACAGAGCTCCTGACGCGTTATATTGTTGGGTCCGTCCCCATTCTTTGACCGCTTCCTCTAACTTGTCACGCGACGCATATTGAAAGCTGGCGACGATACTGGTTATCTCGCCGTCTCGAATCGTCACTTGGGTCTTGCCGTCGTGTGGCCAGCGCTCGTATAGGTACTGGTTCAACGATCGCGCCAGCACCACCTCCAGTGGTAATAGCTCGGGCGTCTCACGCGTGGCATATCCGACCATCACCCCTTGATCACCTGCGCCACCGGTATCGACCCCCGCGGCAATTTCGGGACTCTGCAGGGCGATGTTCTCGATCAGGGTGACGTCTCCAGCAAGTCGCTGTACAATAGCCGGTATATCAACTTTTTTCGCCTTTGACGTTACCTCTCCTGTCACAAACACGGTACCGTGACCACCAGCAACATCAACGGCAACTCGCGCATTTTTGTCCTCACCAAGATGCGCGTCCAGTATGGCGTCAGATATTTGATCGCATATTTTATCAGGATGCCCTGGACTCACACTCTCAGCGGTACGGTACTCGGTTGGTTTGTTTACAGACATAAAAAACTCCTTTCTATCTGCCCTGGCAGCATCATAAAAGGAGTTGATAATCGAACAAAATATGTACTCATATCTTTCCTGATGCATCAGGTCGGATGAAGCACCTTGTCGCGTCTCCGCAATAGGTTGCCGCTGGGTCAACGGGCCGTATCCCTCGCCAGACTCTTGATATTTAGGTTGTTAACTACTTTATTGTAGCAGAGTACCCCCGCCTAATCAACAAGCTTCAGGGCTGGACGACGAGAGACAATTGGCAATGCCTCGGCGCTGTCAAGAAATTCAATTGGCTGGTCAAGAGAAATACCAATTCGAGGATAAAGCTCACCGAGTAACGCACCATCCTTGGCACGTAACCATTGCTTCTTTGCAAGGCTCGATGAATGGAGGGCTGTATAGAACATGGCCACTGACACTTGTTTGTCATCAACTATACCAAGATGCCGATGCGACACTCGTGTCACGATGGGTGTTGCAGCGTCTTCAATGCCCGCAAACTCCACACAGACACTTCCCTCCAAGCCGTTCGCCACGTCCGCGACCGACTCGTGTTTATCCTGGAAAAGCAAAAGTGATGGTGACTGAATAAATAGGGTCTTCTCTCCTATCTTTTTATGCAAAAAGTATTCAATCGCATCATCGGACTCATTCCCACCCGCGTACTCCCGCAGAGTTGTGGTATATGAACGCTCTGGTACTAGCTGCAGTCTACCCATTACGTCCTCCTCGCTATATTGCCTACGACGGTAGCATGGGTAATATGCACCCCTACTTCACCGTCAACCACCAGTTTCGATGGGCGGATTCCGCTGCCTAGGTACAGCTTCGGAATGCCCAGCACCCGTTCATCAATAATGAGCGGCCAGGTCTCGGGCAATCCAATCGGCGACATTCCTCCACTCTCCATCCCTGTTGCCGCTACTGCCTTTTCAGTTGGCGCAAACGATACTTTGTATGCGCCCAAGACCTTTTTGATTGCCCCGTTCAGATCAGCGCGGCTGTCCGCCAACACCAATACGGCAGCAAATTCGCGTTCGGCGTTCTTGGTTTTTCGCCATTCTACTACTACCACATTCGCTGTTGTATCGAGTGGTATGTCATACGTGGCTGCCCATTTGTCCGTATCCGCCAACTCGTCGGCGTTCTTGGTCACCCCATGGATCAACGTTTCTGGCAATTGCTTAAGAGCCTCTCGTACAGGGTGGGCCAGTAATTCCGTCTGCTTCCAGTCATAGATTTTTAATGCCATAGTATATCTCTCCTTTCGGCTGGAAGAGGCACCTTGTCCTTGGCGAGCGACAGGTTGCCGAGCAGCTACTGTCGGGCCAGTTCCCTTGCTGCTCTCTTGATATGGTGGTTACTTTTCCCAGTATACCACGCTGTGCGTCATCTGCACGCTACGCGGTTGTCTACAGCCGCACACCCTCGCGTGCCTTATTTGCCCACTCATCAGCCAACTCATTCAGCTCGTTGCCAACATGGCCACGTACCCACACCAACTTGGTCTGCGACCGTTGGTACAGCGGATAGACTTCTTGTACGATGTCGAGGTTTTTAATCTCACCACCCTTTTTCTTCCAGCCCTTTGCCTCCCAGCCTGGTGCCCATTTAGTAATCACATTAATCCAAAACTCACTATCCGTATGAACCTCAGCATCTTGGCCTTCAGCATCTTTTAACGCAGCGATAATCGCCTTGCCTTCCATACGAATATTTGTCGTCTCACCATCTTCACTACCCAAAATATGCGGCACACCGTTTTTAATCACGGCAAACCCACCCGGACCAGGGTTTGGACTTGCGCTGCCATCAGTAAAATACGTAATCATAGGTCTAGTGTATCATGCAGCTTATACTGGCCGATGGCCAATGTGTTGCCGCTCTTCATGCACTATAGGATGTCGGTGCGTTTCTGCAACCAAGACACCAAGAAGAATCAAAATGCCGCCTGCCAGCATTTCGCTAGTCATACGTTCACCAAGAACAATAATCGGTAACAAAATAGAAGCGAAGCCTTCAATATAGTACAGGCCGCCCGTCACCGCCGAACCAAGGTGCATATACGAAAGTACCGTCAGCATACGTGCAAGCAATGACACGGCCAATGCTGTATAAGCGATCATGAGCAGAATAGACGGTCGCGCAATAACTTCCGCCAAAGGAAACGCACCACCAAAGATCAGTGCTACCACAATACTCACAGCCAGCGTCACCGACGCCGACACACCAAATGTTGTTGTTATCGGTAGTCCATGATCTGTCGCCTTACGCGAAAAAATGATTGCCAACGGATACGCCGCCACATTGAAAAGTGCAAGCATCGTTGCCAATGGATTAAACTCACTCGAAAATCCTTGCCCCACCAGCAGCGGGAACCCGATAATCGTGAACGCCCCCAGTGCCGCAATACTAATACCAACCATTGCATTGCGTGTCACTCTCTCGCGCGTCAAATATACCGAATAAATCATTAAGAGGATTGGAATGCCAAGATTAATGACCGATACATAGCTGGCCTGGCTGAGACTAATCGCAAAAACATAACCCGTTACCGCAATTGAATACATGACACCCTGTAATGCAGCAAATTTCATATTCTTTTTTGTCATCAGCGGGATTGATTTAATCAAAATCGGTAACAGTACGATAACAATAATGAAGAAACGTAGCACATTAATCCATGCAGGATCAATCTCACCACCAATAATCTTAACCAACATGCCATTCGGCACTGCAATCATCACCGGCACCAATGCGATAAGGTGCCAAGCCCAGAGAGGAATTGTGGAAGTTTTTTGTTTTTGCATATTTTCTTATTCATATCATAGCATAAGAGTTATGAAAAATCAAGTCCTCTGGTTGTGATACCATAAGGCTATGATAGATCTCACCACCTCAAAGACAACCGTAGAGGCAACCCTTCAGCGATTTCTTAATGAGAAACAACAAGGCGCCACGGTGATTCACTCATCATACCGACAACTGCTCGACGAAATTCATCGTGTGGTATTTTCAGGTGGCAAGCGTTTGCGTCCGCATCTTGTCTTTTTAGGATATGGGGCATATGACGATACGGTCAGCATGATTGCCGCTGCGCATGAACTGCTTCACACCGCCCTACTGGCGCACGATGACATCATTGACCGCGATCTTGTGCGGCACGGCCAGCCGACTATTCATGCAGCATATGACAAAGCATATACCGACGATCTGACCAACCCCCTTGAACGTGCGCATTTTTCTGAAAGTGCCGCGCTGCTGGCGGGCGATTTACTCATCTCATTCGCCTACGAATTGATTGCCAGGGCCGAGTTGCCAGCCAAAACACATGCGGCCGTCACCACTATCATGGCCGAGGGAATGTTTGAAGTTATCGGAGGTGAGTTAATGGACACCGAGGCTGCTTTTGTCGACAACCCTGCCGATCCTTTGACAATTTATCGCTATAAGACTGCCAGCTATTCAATCATTGCTCCATTGCTCAGTGGTGCAGTGATGTCACCTATTGGTTATGATCAGTCATCACTTAACGCACTGCGCAATTTTGCCACCAAGGCTGGCGTGGCGTACCAAATCCAAGACGACATTTTAGGTGTCTTTGGTCGCAGTGGTGAGACAGGCAAGTCAACGGTTGGCGACCTGCGCGAGGGCAAGCGTACGCTGCTGATCGAGCATTTCACCAAAGCGGCGTCTGCAGATCAAATGGCACTATTTTCACGTACATTCGGCAATACGCTGGCCAGCGACGATGAATTTGACTTACTAAAAGACGCCTTGCGTGATTCGGGTGCACTCGCCTCGACCAAAGCTGCCGTTACGGACTATACTCAGGCAGCGCTGAGTACACTGCAAAGCGTGCCAGATCGTGAACTGACCGATAACCTCACAGGGCTTGCCGATGCGCTGATAACGCGCAAGGCGTAGGCTACGTGGCTGCGCAACCCTACCTCACTAATTCTTCGACGCTAATACGCTTTTGCTCAGTCGTATCACGGTCACGGACTGTCACTGTACCATCACCCTCGATCGTCTCAAAATCAATCACCACGCAGTACGGCGTACCAATCTCATCCTGACGACGATAGCGCTTACCAATGTTACCGTTGTCGTCCCACATAACGTTGCCATGTTTTTTCTTCAGTGCATCATAAACTTCACGTGCCTTAGCGACCAGCTCTGGCTTATTCTTCAACAGTGGCGATACGGCGTATTTCACGGGCGCAAGATGTGTCGGCAATGCCAAATACGTACGCGTCTCACCGTTCTGCTCGTCCTCACGATATGCCGCAGCAAGGACCGCCATAAGGGCACGCTCAACGCCAAACGATGGCTCGATGACGTGCGGTACAAACTTTTCATTCGTGCCTTTAATTTGATACTCCATCGACTTTTTGGCGTCACGCTGAATGTTACCCAGGTCAAAGTCGGTGCGATATGCCAGACCCATCATCTCTTCACGACCAATAGGATAATCAAACTCGAAATCAACCGTGCGTTTACTGTAGTGTGCACGATCTTCTGCTGGCACCTCCAGCTCGTGGACACTGTCTGCGGGCAATCCTAACGCCGCAAACCATTCCTTGCAAAGATTCATCCACTTTTCAAATTCAGCCTCCCAATTGTCAGGGTGGATAAAATATTCAATCTCCATTTGTTCGAACTCGCGCGAGCGGAAAACAAAATCACGTGGACTGATTTCGTTACGGAACGCCTTGCCTTGCTGTGCCAGACCAAATGGCAAATCGGGATAAAAGCTATCAACGACATTTTTGAAGTTAGTGAAGATACCTTGTGCAGTTTCGGGGCGAAGATAGCTAATTGAGGCATCGTCATCAACCGGACCAACATGCGTCTTAAACATCATGTTAAACGTCCGTGACGCAGATAACGGATTACCATCAGGGCTCTTGATGCCCTTCTCAACGATCACAGCATCCATTTGCTCCATAGTCATACCTTCAGGATTAACGCCATGGTCTTTTAGAATATGGTCGGTGCGAAAACGACGCTTATTTACGGTATCCTCGCACAGCGGGTCCACAAACGTATCAACATGACCGCTAGCCTTCCAGACTTTTTGGTTCATCAGAATCGCCGCATCAACGCCGTACATATCATCGCGCTGCTCGACAAACATATTCCACCAAAGATTCATGATATTACGCTTTAGCGTCACGCCTAATGGACCATAATCCCATGTACCCGATAGACCACCATAGACCTCGGACCCTTGATAAATAAACCCTCGGCGCTTTGCCAGGGACACAATTGCTTCCATCTTATCGTTTTTTTGACTGCTCATATCTGTTTGATTATAGCATAAAAATACCCGCCGTTGAGACCAGCGGGATCCACATGTTACTGTACCGCACTACTATTCGAGATCTTTCATCAGTTCTTCGATCGCACCATTGCGGATATCGTCTTGATTGTTCTGCACATTCCGCAATTCAAAATTATCGATAGTACGTTTGGCTGCCACCTCGATATCATTTGGCGTATCCCAGTCACCCGTCCTCTCTGCATCGTCAATTGAGGCGAGAAAATCTTTACCACCCTCTCCTCGTCTAATAATGCTGCGTGCAATAATCGCCGCTGCCTCTTCAGTAATGGGTACGCCTTGATGATTACTGCGTGGTCCAAATTCTGTCATAGTTTCCTTTCTCGCTTTCTGGGATAGCGATACTTATAATACTATTATAGCATAAACTATATAAAAAAGCAATTGACATTGCGTTACTCATGAAATAGCTGCATGCTCACGCGCCAGCAACAGACATTCATCGATCACCTCACTGATACCGCCAATCTGGGCAAGTTTGTCGAGTGGCTTCGTCGCAATGAGACGGAGGAGCTTGATATGGTCAGAAGTTAGCACGCCATTCTCAGCCTGACGCAAGCCTTTTTCGCCCACATCGTAACGATAAGAGATACCTGGCTGTAACTTTTCGCCATTAACATCATATTGCAACCCTAACGCATGACCCAACAAGTCGGCGTAATGCACATAAAACCACGTTTGCGTGAGGCGAAGGTCAACTGATGCTGCGTCAAGTGCCATTAGGACCTGTGTGGCAACCTCATACCACTCGGGCTCATCAACTAGTTCGCTGGCACGAGCGACAAGTTTTAATGCTTCATAACCAAATTGTATGCGGTCGTAATCTTCCAAAATATGGCGATAGAACTGTACTAATCTGGCACTAGTAAGGATGCCCAAGTCCCCTTTACCCTGCCCCAATACCACATCACTAACCGCAAATAGCTCGATGCCACCTGCTAGCTTGCTTTTTTCCTTACGAACACCGCGCGCCATGACCGACCTGCGACCAAGCGGTGTCAGTAGCTGTACAATGCGATCAGCCTCACCATAATTAGTACGGCGCAGCACAACAGCCCGTGTGCGTTCGGTTTTCATAAGGCGACTGCCCTGACTGCCGCAACCAAATCATTAGGATGCATGGTGGCTTTGTCGACAATGCGCTTCACCCCATATATAGCGACCTCTTTAAGATCTATGGCAACGCTTGAACAAATGATCACAGGGATAACGCGTGTGTCATCATAAGACTGTAGCTCGTGTAACAGCGCAAAACCGGTCGTAGCAGGCAGCAGCACATCAAGAATAATTACATCAGGTAGGTTTTCATCGATAGCAATCATCGCTTCCTTGGCATGGTGCGAATGATGGACGCTATATCCCTCGCGCTGTAGAGTGGTGACAAATTGACGCGCTAGCAGCGTGTCATCTTCGACGAGCTCAATCGCGAGCGCATGGGTCATAGCAACGACAACTGCTGAGATAGCGGTAATTCAATATAGAACGTTGCACCATCGCGGTGGCGTGTCAAACCAATCGACCCGCCCATAGCCCGCGAAAACTGTTCGGCAATAGAAAGACCAAGTCCACTCGCATGCGGCCTCGTTGGTAATGCTCGCGAAGCTGCTCGTGCTGCGCGCCAATCTTGCAGCGACAACCGTGGACCATAATCTCGGACGTGGATCTGCAAATTACCACGCGATGGATGCATGCGCAAAGATACCTTGACTGGCCCCGTATCGTCACCATAATGCAAGGCGTTATCGGCAAAATGATAGACAACACTACTCAAAAGTTCACGATGTGCAAGAACAATCGAAGAAGTATGCCGCGAGGCAGAGAGAGTGATGGTACGTCCGTACTGTTCGTATAATGGCGCCATTTCTCGCACGATTTGCTCGCACAGTTGTTGGGCATTGATTGGCTCGGTGACGAACAGTGAACGCTCAAGGAGCGCCGTACGCGTAAGGTCGGTCGTAAGACGTAAACCTCGATCAGCAATCAGTGATGCCTGGGTCAGTAGACGCGTTCGCTCAGCCTCGGAATATCGGTCATCTTGTGCTGCAAATATAAGCTGACGAATCAGAACCAACGGTGACTTAAGCTCGTGTGCAGCGGCAATCAGAGAAGAAGACATGCTGGCTGGCAGCGCCTCCCCACCGCACTGATGTATGTCACCAATCGGTAACAACCCCTCACTTTTCATACTACATCTAGTGTAGCACGACGAAGAGCCTGAAAGCGACTTATTTTGCGAAGGTAACTGTCTCGATCAGCTTGTCGAAATCTGGCCTAAATGTATCAGCATCAGTTCGCATGATAACCGTCTTGTCACGTAGTTTAAAGATAACAGCAGCACCACGAATATCATCAGAGAAAGCACCCCAGAGATATACTCCTGTTTCACCATAGACATTCACCGACTTTGACTCAATCTTCTTATCCTCAAGGAGTCCTTCGTAATCTTCAAGATATTCACTGTACTCACGGTTGATAACCTGTACGCGTAATGCAACCTGTTGTGTCGCTTCTTGCTCGAGTGACGGCACTTGCACCGGGTGCAAGAAAGCCTCATAGTCACCACCCTTTCGGGCATCCTTGGCGACATAGACACTCCATGTTTTTGGATAGGTAAACGATAAGCGTCCGTAATCATCAGGACCGATAAATTCGCGGCGAGGTTCTTTTTCGCGCTCAGCAAACTTTGCCTCATCCTCTTCAGCTTGCTCCTTTTTGGCTTCAGCTTTTGCAAGAGCGATTTTGCCATCAAGATCGGTCTTTGCCTCGTTATAATTCATAAATGACCAGATTGCTAGTGAGCCAGATCCAAGCACAAGAACAATCAATCCGATAGTTGAGATCATCCAACCGTCAACGACACCTTTATTGTATGCTGCTATTCGTTTTAGTTTCATATCTGTCATTATACTTGTGCTTGTCGGGACTGTAAAGGTGCAAATGTGTAGAGATGATGTGCTCCCACATGACGCGTGGGTGTACATCCAGAAAGTTCATGCCCATACATAACACATTCGATGGTTTTATTCGTTGTATCTGCCCATCTTTGCAAAAGTTTCATGAGGCGCTGCATGTCACGCCCCACCCCAAAGACATACACTACCGTGACACCTTCGGGCGGTTGGGCACGCCACATATTGGCAGTATTGATGATAACCTTGCGGCCGTATCGTCCTGACAGTATCCGCGATAGCCATACAAACACTGGATTAATTTCATAACCAATGGCGCGCCCTGCCCCAAGATCAATCGCACGACGCAGCACCACGCCATCACCACTGCCAAGATCAACCACAACATCGTCTAGCGTCAGTGGGCGCAAATCAGTAAATGCGCGTCGTATTTGCAATCCATGGCTCGGCACATACGGTGCACCGACAAAGGCGGCAAACCCTACTATAATGACGACCGCAGCAATGACGATAAGCCAAATCATAGCTATTATTTGTCAAACGATGCCTTGACGATCTCAACCTCGTTTTTTAGTTCAGTGAGATCAGTTTCAATTTCGCGCGCCAATACTTCGGCTTTCTTAAAAACATCAGTTGCCTTCTCTAGTGAAAATTCATCACCGTCAAACCACGCAACCAACGTATCGAGTTGGGTAATTTTTTCCTGAATTGTCGTGCTATTTTTCGTCATATGCTTTATACTCCGTCACCTTTGCTTTTATTATAGCTTGAATTGTCTCGACCGTGATACTGCTGCCGATCTCTGGCTGTCCGTGAATAATTGCATAGCCACGTTTGAGGACGGTCCGTGGGTCAACTTGCATCAGTATCCGTTGTAACTGTCGTAGTGTCGTTTCACTTTCACCCAATCGGTGATCGAATCGGTCAAACATCATACGCAACTGCTCGTTGGTGTACTGTAACCGGTCGTTGATGCGATTAATCAGTTGCGTGCTTGCACCGCCCGCCTTCACCTTAACAGCACGAATAATCTCCGCCTTATCTGGTACGAGGATCTGCGCAGCATTGCTGGGTGTTGCTGCACGCACGTCAGCCACCATATCAGCCAACGTTGTATCCACCTCATGACCAACACCAACTAGTGTCGGCACACGACTCGCGGCGATGGTACGCACCAACTGCTCATCATTAAATGCCGCCAAATCATCCGCGCTACCGCCACCACGAATAATGACAATCACTTCAGGCAGCATCTCTTGATTATTGAAATATTGCAACGCACGAATCATCTGATCTGGCGCCGTCTCACCCTGCACCTGCACATGTGCCACATCAACTTGCATGCCGCCCCAACGATCATTAATAATCTTAATAAAATCAGCATAGCCTGCGGCTTGGGTGCTGCTGATGACAGCAACATACACCGGTCTTTCAGGGAGGAGTCGCTTGCGTTCGGGCGCGAATAGCCCTTCTTTGTCGAGCTTCGCTTTCAGCAGCTCAAAACTCTTTTTTAATGCGCCTTCGCCACTAGGACGAATCGATTTCACTGTCAGACTAAATTTACCCCATTGTGTCAGTTTAGGGCTCGCCGTAATAACAACTTTCATGCCATTTTCGATCGGCACACGCAGTGCAAATGCCATCATGAAACACCCCACGCTTGCCCCATCATCCTTCAGATCAAAAAAGACAAACTTGCCTTGATTGATTGTAAAGCTCGCCACCTCACCCTCAATAACTACCGTTGGATACGCATATTCCAACGTTTGATTGGTGAGTGCAACAAAGTCGCTAACGCTGAGCTGGAGATTTTCCATACTTCACCAATGTCATCTGATAAAAGAAATAGCCAAATACGATTGTCAGCAACATCAGTACGACACGTGCCAGCAACGTGCCAGCAATTGCCGTCGTTGCTTCGACACCTGCAGAGGTTAGAAATGCCACCATGACTACTTCGTAGACACCTGCACCACCAGGCGTTACCACTACCGCACCCGCAATCGATGCCAAGCCAAAGGCGATGAAAATCAACGCTGGATTAATCTGTACACCAAAGGACCAGAACGCGATATAAATCAGGACGACGTCGAGAATATTTGCCAGCAGTGCCCACAAAAACGGCTTAAACAAGATCTTTTTCTCGCGCTGGATCGCCAGATAATCTTCATGGATGTCCTGGAAGAATGTCGCAAGTGTTACTTCTTTCAGAGGCTTTTTCTTGCGTCCCCGTGTCAGCCAGTTCACAACTTTATTCACTGTACGTGTCAGCCACATAGAGAATCGATCAAGTCGCTTTTTGCTGCCCAGCAAAAAGATTGCACCGAACATTCCACCCACCGCCGCCACCACAAGGAGCAGACTGAGGAGGATCGTCACGCGATCGACGCTGTGGTCAATAATCAAAATCACCAGTGCAACCAGCAGCAGCAAGACAAACGAGGCAAATGTCAACGCAAAACGAATAATCTGCGCCATCGTCGCCCGCCCCGAGCTGACGCCATGTCGCCCCAGCAGCCAGCTAAAATACGCGATCCCCGCCGCCCCGCCGCTTGGAAACACGTGATTAACAAAGTTAAGTTCCAATGACATGCGCGTCACCTTTAGCACGTTCAGATCACGAATGTTACCTTTGGCGCGTAAGTATGAGAAAATCATCTCACCCGTAGCAAAATAACTAATGAACTGCACAGGAATAATCAAGGCTAAGATCCACAGGTCAACCTTACCAAGATAACCAAACGCCTCACGAATGTCACCCCACGCCGCAATGATGACTACCGCAAGAAGTACGAAAGTAATAATTGAAAGCCACGTCCTAAACTTCATATACACTATTGTATCCTATATCTGTACGTCGCGCATCATGATAAACTAACGATATATGTATATTTCAATTCTTGGCCGTCAACCCGCACTCGGTATCGCAGAACTAGAGCGCCTCTATGGCGACGTGACGTGGTTTTCCGATGAGTCGGCAATCATCAATACGACAACTCTTGACTTTGAACGGCTGGGCGGCAGTCAAAAGGCCGGCCGGATCGTAGCAGAACTGCCGCGCGGTGATTGGGTGCAAGCGAGCCGAAAACTGGTAGCCGCCTACACCAAAGCATGGCACAGCCATGAAGGTAAGATTACTCTCGGTATCAGCGCATACGGATTCCGCGAGAGTGCACGTGACATACAAAAAACCGGTATCATTCTAAAGAAAAAACTACGCGAAAGTAACGTCAGCCTACGTCTCATTCCGAACGACACACCTGCCCTTTCAACCGCAACAAGCCATCATAACAAGCTGGGGTTGTCCGATAATAAGGTAGAGTTACTGATCGTGCGAGGTAAAAGCGGCAAAATCATCATCGCCGAGAGTGTCGGTGCACAGAACATCACTGCCTACGCCAGACGCGACCAAGGCCGCCCAAAACGCGACGCCTTCGTGGGGATGCTGCCACCAAAGTTGGCGCAAATCATTCTCAATCTTGCCAATCCTGCACCCGGCACACGCGTGCTTGACCCGTTTTGTGGGACTGGCGTTGTTCTACAAGAGGCAAGCCTACAAGGATTCAAAGTGTATGGTACCGACCTTTCTGACAAGATGATTGATTATTCGCGCCAGAACCTTGCATGGCTAGCCGAGACTCATCATATCGACATCGATAGCATCATTGAGCAAGGAGACGCCATGAAGCACCAATGGCACGAAACCATTAGTGCCGCTGCCTGTGAAGGGTACCTGGGTCAACCCTTTAGCGCACCACCTTCACCCGCCAAGCTTGCTGAGGTTCGCAAAAATTGCAATCATATCATGAGTGAATTTCTTAAAAATATTGCCAGTCAGCTGAAATCCGGCGCTTCACTATGCGTCGCCATACCTGCATGGAAAGCACATGACGGGTCATTTACCCACCTTCCCCTTGTTGAACAGCTTGGTACACTCGGCTATAAACAAGTTCACTTTAAAACTGTTAATCCTCGTGAATTACTCTATCACCGTGAAGATCAAGTCGTCGCCCGCGAGCTTTTGGTTATAGTCAAAAGCTAGTCTGTACAACTGTTACGACACCTCGGCGAAGATGCACAGCTCCCGCACCCTGCAAGCTCTTTAGTGTCCTGCTGACCGTTTCGCGCGTCAGTCCCGTCATCTCGGCCAATTTTCCAGCAGTGACTGCCACTTCAATACCATCCTTTACGGGCACACCAAACCGCTGACTCAAGATCGTCAGCTCATAGAGAATCCTACTTTTCGCATCACCACTCAGTAACTGTGTCATCCTCCCCAGTACCCCATCGATCCCCCGATACATGCGAGATAGCACGTCGAACATAACCTCCGGTTCTCGTCGGAGAAAGGCCCTTACTTCCGCGGCGTTCACCTGGCGAACTTCTACATCTGTATCTGCTTCAAAAAAGTACGTCACTGGCGCATTGTTGATGGCAACTGGCAACGGGAAAAACGCCCCTGGCTTAAATATATTAACAATCGAACGGTTGCCTTCATCGTCGATACTATATTGCAGTACGCGTCCTTTTATAAGGTAACTAATAGGGACAGGACCCGCCATGTCGGGCAGTAACAAGACCTCCCCGCCGGAAAGCTCTCGCCTTACTCCGCTGGCAAAAAAATGCCGTACTGTCTCCTCTACACCAGTCATTACTTTCATTGTACGCTAGGTCATCCTATCGTCCTATTTTTGACGGACGCTGTTCGCCAAAACAAGTTCGGTCACGCCGTCCATCAGTAGCTCAAGAAAAGTTCTCTGCTGCACGGCCTGTCCAGATTGTTGCTGCGGAACGTTGGATTGCTGATAAAGCCGCTCGCGCATGGCCTTCTCGGTTGCCGCGCGTCTTTTTGCTGCTAATTCTTGCTTGCGCACGTGAGGTTGCAGTGGCATATCGTGAGGTACTGTCACGGTAGTATTTTTCGGCTGAGGCATACCGTCGCTACCACCGCCATCACCATATACAACCGCGTTACTTGAAGGCTCAGTATCTTCGGGTGATGCAGTCACCATCTCCTTACTTAGTTGTTTAAGCTGCAAAATCGGACAACTCACAGCAGCCGGGCATTCGACACAATTACCAACTGCCCGACTGCCCATGGTGACACAAGCAGTCCTGCGCTCCTCTGCAGTTTCAGCCGCTACAGCGAATCGCTCACTCATGATACTACTCCCTTTGTTTCAAAAAACACCTCAGTCATGATGTCTTCTTCACGCACACCAGCCACCACAAGTTGTCGTCTCATATCACGTACAAAATCTACCGTGCCACATATGCACACCATCCTATCGGGAAATTCGCGTGCAATGTCCGTACCGTTCATTCGTGGTCCAGCATATTCAGAATCGTTCTGACGCGTCACAATATACCTCACGCCAAGTCCATCTGCATAATGCATCAATCGATCCAGCTCTTTTTTGAAGACTATCTCATTATCAATCGTATTGGTGTATATAAGTTGAATCGGACGATTACTGCCATGAAGCACGTCATGACGAATAATGCTGTAAATCGGCGCAATGCCAACACCAGCCGCAAGTGCAACCAGCGGCGCGTCACTAAACGCGTTGAACATGCCATAGGCGGAACTAATACAAAGCGTATCACCCGCCCTCATACCATGCAGCCTACCAGAGAACAGCCCCACCTTCTTGACCGTAATACTAAGATCCAAGTCATCAGGCTGACTCGACAAGCTATACGCCTTGCCCTCGCTGATATCCGTATCGTCAAAAAATACGGTGATGTACTGACCAGCAGCATAGAGAAATCCTGACGGCTGTTCGAAGTAAAGCGTAATAACACTTGGCGATTCCTGCACAACGCGGTGAATCATCACCTCATACCGCCCCAAACTAGTGGATGACGCACTCATCGACATACCTTTCCATAATCTTTTTTAATTCCTCAAATTCTTCATCTGAATACGTCGTCTCATAACGAAACGCTGGATGCAATGTCGTACCTGGGCGGAATCGTTGCAATGCAAAGCGTGGCGCACCCTTGATTAATTCTCCAATCGACTCAAAGTCCTTGGGCGACAGTTGTGACTTCACAATCGTCGTTCTAAACTCATACCCAATACCTGCATGACGCAATAGTTCAATGGTACGCTGCACCGCCACTGTGTCTACGGGATAGGCTGCAATCTCTTGATACTTTTCTAACGGGCCTTTGATATCCATCGCCATAAAATCAAGGGTTTTCTCGTCTAGCATCTGCCTGATCATATCTGGATGTGTGCCGTTCGAATCGAGCTTAACCAGATACCCCATTTCTTTGATTCGTGCAGCGAGCGACGGCAGACCTTCGTGTATCGTCGGCTCGCCGCCACTAATGACAACGCCATCAAGCTTGCCAATTCGACTTTCGAGAAATAGCAGAACATCCTGCTCGGGGATTGAGTCAATATAGCGATCAGGCAGCACCAATTCAGGGTTATGGCAGTACCCGCAGCGCATATTACATCCAATTGTAAATAATGCTGCTGCCACATGTCCTGGGTAATCAACCAGAGAAACCTTCTGAACACCACCAATTGGTACGCTAGGAGACACGTGTGTTGACTGACTTTTTCCCGACTGCTTCGTCATAGTGCTTCCTTATTTCAAACTCTGCTTGTTTACCGTCATTCCAATGAGAAACTGGTCGAAGAAAGCCAACCACGCGTGAGTACACTTCTGCCACCGCGCCACACTTTGGACATTCTGGGTGCTCGCCACGAAGATAGCCATCCTGCGGACAAACACTAAAACTAGGGCTAAACGTAAAGTACGGCAACTTGTAATTCTGACAGATCGTTCGTACCAATTTCTTCAGCGCTTCGGCATCATCCGCTCGCTCGCCCAGGAAAAAGTGAATCACTGTGCCACCCGTATACTTTGTCTGTAATTCATCTTGCAAATCAAGTAATTCAAACAAATCATCGGTGTAATTTACTGGCAAATGTGTTGAGTTGGTATAAAATGGTCGATCAGTGTTTTCACCTACACCGTTGGCAAACTGTGCCGATTCTGGGAAGCTGGCGCGGTCAATCTGCGCCAGGCGATAGGTCGTACCTTCGGCTGGTGTCGCCTCAAGATTATAGTTATTGCCTGTCACCTCCTGATATTCCAGCAGACGATTACGCATAAAATTCAATGTACGCTCGGCAAAGGCTCGCCCTTCTTCCGATCCAATATCTACACCCAGCAGGTTTACTGCCGCCTCATTCATACCAATAAGCCCAATCGTTGAAAAATGATTTTTCCAGTATTCATTAAAACGCTTGTGAATATCTCGCAAATAAAACTTGGTATACGGATACAGATTTGCCTCAGTCAGCTTTTCAATTACCTTCCGCTTGGTCTCAAGTGTGTCGCGCGCCATGTCCATCAATCTTGCGAGGCCTTCGCTAAATTCCTTCTCATCTCCAGACTTTAACGCAAGCCGTGGCAAATTGATTGTTACAACACCAATTGACCCAGTCATAGGATTTGATCCAAACAGCCCACCGCCGCGATATTCCAGCTGTCGATTATCAATGCGTAGACGGCAACACATACTACGAGCGTCCTCGGGATCCATATCGCTATTTACAAAATTCGAGAAATACGGAATGCCGTATTTTGCGCTGGCTTCCCAAAGATTTTCAATAACGGGATTGTCCCAGGCAAAATCTTTTGTAATGTTATAGGTCGGAATCGGAAACGTGAAGACACGACCTGACGAGTCACCCTCGGATAGCACTTCAAGAAGTGCCTTGTTAAACATATTCATCTCGTCTTGATAGTCACCATAGTTCGTATTCTGCACTTCACCACCAATAATAACCGGATTACCTGCCATATGTTGTGGCGCCTCAAGATCAAGTGTGATATTAGTAAACGGCGTCTGGAATCCAACACGTGTTGGCACATTGACGTTAAAGACAAACTCCTGCAAGGCTTGCTTGACCTCTTTGTAATTCAGTCCATCAGCACGAATAAACGGCGCCAGTAAGGTGTCAAAATTACTGAAGGCTTGTGCACCCGCCGCCTCACCTTGCAAGGTATAAAAGAAATTGACCACTTGGCCAAGTGCCGAACGAAAATGCTTGGCAGGTTTCGATGATACCTTACCCGCCACACCAGTAAAACCTTCACGCAGTAGATCCATCAAGTCCCAACCTACACAGTACACGCTCAACAGGTTCAAGTCATGAATGTGGAGATCGCCCTCTTTGTGCGCCTGTCCTTGGGCTGGCGTGTATATTTTATCCAACCAATACGTCTTGCTCGCCTCCGATGAAATATACGTATTCAGACCCTGAAGACTATACCCCATGTTAGAGTTTTCTTTCACCTTCCAATCAAGCTTGGACAAATACTGGTCAACCAGATCAATATATCCTTGGCTCGTGATGTGACGTAACTTAGCATGCTGATCACGATACAAAATATATGCCTTAGCAGTTTTCTTGAATTTTGAGCGTAACAGCACTTCCTCGGCGATATCTTGTACCTGCTCGACCGTTAGCGTCACGGCTGTTAATTTCTCAACTTTTATTTGCACCTTCGCCGCCAGTGCGCGCGCCTCGACCTCACTAAATTCTCCCGTTTCGATACCCGCGCGTTCGATTGCCGCGATTATTTTTGCCTCGTCAAAAGCAACGATGCTCCCATCCCGTTTTGTAATCTGGGCGTACATAACTCTCCCCTTTTTTATATATTGTGCGTTTGTTTCTACCCTTACGCTATATATAGCGTATACAGTTTTATTTTTTGCGTATGTGAGTTAGTTCACATTTTGCATAATTGACATAATTTTACAACGAAGTCTTGACCATTTTGATACTTTTTAGTACAATTAGACAGATTGAATTAGCAACATTAAGGAGTTTGCCCCATGTCAAAAGTGAAAGCTGGTGGTTCAAGTAAGAACATCCACAACAACGCAGGC
Organism: uncultured Candidatus Saccharibacteria bacterium; assembly: GCA_937859515.1. Classification (GTDB taxonomy): domain Bacteria; phylum Patescibacteriota; class Saccharimonadia; order Saccharimonadales; family Saccharimonadaceae; genus CALMAK01. The sequence continues at coordinate 20,381 of CALMAK010000009.1, forward strand.
GCTCGCCTTGGCGTGAAACGCTTTGGCGGCCAAAAAGTAAACGCAGGTGAAGTACTTGTACGTCAGACTGGTAGCACAAAAGTTGCCGGCCCCGGAACCTACATGAGCAAGAACTTTACGATTCATGCCGAAAAAGACGGTATCGTTGAGTTTACAAAGGTTCGCAAGAGCACCTTTACTGGCAAGACCGTGCCTCGCACACAAGTTATCGTTAAGTAATGATGATCCAATAAAAAATACCCCCGATCTCGGGGGTATTTTTATTGTACCGACTCAATAGTTTGCAGCTTTCTCCGTGCATCTTCAATCAGTTCGGCCGCTCCATTAAGTCCAGAACGAGATACATCAATAGAGCGCAGTACAGCCGCAGCCCGCTGAAGATCCTCAATACCATAGGCACCCCGTGAAGAAACAAACCCATCGAGACTGTGCAGTGTCCTCATAAGCTGCTCACTGGCCTCTTCTAGCGAGGAATTCGCACGTGCGACCTCAGGCATCACCTCATCAATCATACCCCGAACACGTTGCATATCTGAACGGACTTCATCAGTTGAGAGATGTGCGACCTCAGGAGGCGTCACGCCATCGTTCTGATCGCTCACAAAATCATGAAATCCTTTATCACGATCCGCCAACACGTTTGCCGTCATTGCAAAGGCGTTTCCTACCGTCTCGGCACGCCCGCCACGAGCTATATTTGACGACACTTCCCGAGCGCTCTCAAGGCGATTACGCATGCCATACAGCATCTGCTGGGTGTTTTCAATATGCCTCATGGCTTGCACTGGTGGCATATCACCACTTTCGACACGCCGTACTAGCCGCGTCAATTGATCAGCTTCATCAGCCAACACCTGTCGTGCTGTACGAATCTGCCCATCAGCCTCTTCAAGGTCGCGCGACATACGGCCAAGCATTGTTCCAATCTCAGTCTTCATATCTTCAATAATCGCATGGGTCTGCGCCGTATATTCAACCTTAGCGGATTGCACTATCTCTGCGGTGTCTGTCTCGGCGTTATCACCCTTCTCAACCGCCTCTTCTGCTTCATGATGGGCCTGGCTCGGCTCCTCGATACCTGCAAGCTCAAGCGCTGCCTCACCGGCCTCGTGTATGATTTCATCAGGAACGCGGGGACGCTCGGCTGTATCCTCAAGCACCTCATCGTGGATCAAAGCACCGGCTAGCTCCTCGGCTAATTCCGCTTGATATTCATCTGATAGCACTTCACGTGACAGTGGCTTCAACTTATCAACCGGTGCACCATTTTCGATATCAGTAAATGCGGCATAATAGCGACCTCGCTCATCTTGTCGCGTCGTCAAACGAGCCGTCTGAATCTCGCCATTTGACCGCTGAAGGAGTACTGTCGGCTCAATAGTCGGGTCGTTGTCATGCTGTTCAGATATCTGGTGGAATGTTAGTTTTTCTGCCATTTATACTTTCATTATAGCATAAACGGAATAAAAAATCAACCCGTGTGCAACGAGTTGATAAATATGTCAAATAAATAAACTATTACCCGATACCGAGGTGGAATTTAACGCGCTCAACAACATCGCCAATAACCACCTGCGATTTTACAAGATAGTCATCAACACCAAGATTTTCGGCACGCTCTTTATCCTTAGGCTGACTCAGCGCAGTAAGCATAACGATTTTGATATTGCCCGTCTCTGGGGTGTTGCGCAAGATATCCAACACATCAAAGCCACTAATCTTTGGCATCATAGCGTCGAGTACAATTAGATCCGGCTTATACTCAAGTGCCGCAGACAGTGCATCTTCACCGTTACTTACCTCACGAATCTCAAAGCCTTCGAGCTCGAGACGTGATTTATATACTGCAGACAGTGCAACGTCATCTTCTACTAATAAAATTCGCTTTTTCGTATCCATATTACCTCTATACTACTACACCCACCCGAGCAGCACAAGCGGTTTACTGCCGCAGCAGCTGTTCCGCCTTTTGCATTTGCGTGTCATTATTATTTCGAATGTCTTCTTCAGACAGCTTCACCACATGATCGGGCTTAATACCGACCTTCGATAGGTTCAGCCCATTTGGCGTATACCAACGCGCTACTGTCACCTTCAGGATGGCACCGTCTGTGAGCGTAATCAAACGTTGCACCGTTCCTTTGCCATACGTTGTCTCGCCCACCAGCGTTGCTGCCTTGTGATCATGGAGGGCACCTGCTACGATTTCACTCGCACTGGCCGAGTTACCATCTACCAGTACTACTGTTGGCACACCGTCGAGCACGGCACTACGGCGCGAACGCAACGTATCAACCACCGTTTCACCGGTCTTCTCAACGACAACCAGCTTATTGCTGAGCCAGATACTCGAAACATCCTGCGCCGCCGTCAAATAGCCGCCCGGATTACCCCGCATATCAAGAATGACACCCTTTACGCCCGCTTCTTTGAATGATTCGGCTGCAGCCCGTGCGAGGCGCCCCGTATCTTGGTCGAATCGCGTAATCGTCATCACGCCAATACCATCTTTGATTTCACTAGAGACACTGTCAACCGAAATCTCCTCACGCGTAATAGTCTTCTCCAACGATTCACCGTCACGCACCAAACCAAGTTTAACCGTCGTGCCAACCTCACCACGAATCTGCTCGACCGCTTGTTCGGTGGTAAAGCCTTTTGTCGATTTGCCATTAATGGTCAGGACCTCATCACCCGCTCGTAAATCCGATTTTTCGGCCGGTGTGCCTTCGAGAATCTTCACTAAGGTAATCACTTCGTCGCGGATGCCCACTTGCGCACCAATACCGCCACCAATCGAACCTTCAAGATCACTATTCATGCGTTCGGCTTCCTCGGCATTCATGAATGTCGTATAATCATCGCCCACCGCTTCAACCATGCCGCGTACCGAGCCATTAATCAGTGCTTCTTCATCTAATTCACCATCAAAATTAGCATCAAGCTGTCGATATGTCTGCTGCAATAAATCAGTATTAAGTGTCTTACTGGACGACGGCATGTTGAGTGCCGATGCTAATCCCGCAAACAGCTGGACGCGGTACATACCTGCCACAAATCCAAGTGCCAAGACGGCACCCAATGACAGCCAAAATATAATCGGATCAATGCCATGCTGCTGCCTTGCTGGTTTTACCGCTTCACCCCTGTTAGTCACGTCTGACGACACGTACACACCCCTCTCATTATTTGCTCTCTCTAGTATACGCTAAAATGTACGTTTATCGACTTGGGAATGTGATAAACACGTATGATCCATACGTACCCGCAGAGATACGACGCTCGGAATAACCACCATTACCATCAAAATTGTATTCACTGATATTGATAGATCCGTCACCATTCACCGATTCGACATACATGATATGCCCCGTCCATGGAATACCCTGTACACCTGCTGGAATGACGACAGCATCACCTGCTTTTGGATTGTTGCCATAGCTTTGGCTTGTATAGCCACTGGTGGTTGCTGGCCACTGATAGGCATGACCTGCGCCACTAAAGTGCCGAACACCTTTGCCTGCCGCACTCAGGCGCCATGCGACATAGCTAACACACTCACGATAATACAGTCCCCATGGATCAACACAGCCTGCTGACCAGCACGGATAACCAACACCTGCCCACGGATAGCCGCCGGTGCCACCAACACTAATGTACCCACCCTGCCATGCGGCAGCTGCACGACGAAGTGCCTCTTGTTGTTCGCGTAGCTTGCTAATTTCGCCTTGGCTAGAAGAGATCATCTTTTGATACTCGGCTTCATCACCACGAGTCTTCGCCAAAATATCAGCCTGCTGCGCCTCCTTGGAGGCCAACTCATCACGTTTTAGCTTTTGCTCATCAAGTACCTTCTTTACCTCGGCCTTCTTTGTTTCAAGCTGCTTTTTTAGACGATTGCTTTCTTCGGTCTTTTGCACGATCGTATCGCGTACTGAGATACGACTGGCCTCTCCATCAATATAGTCTGCAAGGTTTTCACTCGCCGCTAGACGAACAATCAACGGGACATCATCACTGAGGCTACTTTTGACAATCAAATCACCCGAGACCTTGCGGTTTTCGTCAATACGCTTTTGCAGAGTAGCAATTTCAGCCACCAGTTGATCATGACGGAGCTGATTACGATTCACCTCCAGCTGAATAGCAGCTTTATCAGCCGAAAGTTGATTAACAACGTTCTGTAGCGTGTCGGCTTGCTTACGCAGTTCGTTTGCTTGATTACGATAGTTTGAAATATCTTCGCTCAAGGCGCGAATCTTATCGTCAAATTCATCAGCACTGACAGGACGCGACGAAAACATCTGCACTGGTACCGCCACGGCCATAATAATCACTGCAGATACAACAAGAATACGACCCAAAAATGAGAGATTAGAGACTGGTGTGGTGGTACGCAGTTTCATCATATGAAGCTAGTATAGCATAAGCACAATGATGCTGTCAATTAAATCTTGAGGTAGCGACGCGTTGCCAGTAACGAGGAAACAACACCAATAATTGCACCAACAACAATCATCGCTAGCAAGACGAATGGTAGATAGATAATTACCGTGTTTACTGTACCCGCAACTGCAATACCATTACTTGTCAGTGTGTCTTGTGTCGCATAGAGTCCACCAACGCCGATACCCGTTGCAATGATGGCAGCGATAAATCCATAGACAACTGCTTCTACAACAAATGGCCCACGAATGAACGAACGCTCAGCACCAATCAGCTTCATCATTTGAATCTCTTCGCGACGATTAAAGATCGCCATGCGAATCGTATTAAAGATGATCAGGGATGATATGGCGACAAAGACAGATCCTGCCACAATACCTGCTTTATCAGCAAAGCTCACCCATCCACCAATACGTTCAATTGCGGTGCGCTGTGGACCAGCAAATGAAGGTGGCTGCGAATCATCGATAACTTCCTGTAGCCCTTTGTCATCCTTAACAAATTGCTGCAATTGGCTCGTGTCATTGATATCCTTCACCTTAATACGAAGGCGCCAAGGAAACTCTGGGTCAGAGTTATTCAACGAATTCAATGTCGTCGCATCAGCCTTGTTGTCCTCGATAAACTGCGTGCGGGCTTCATCGGGCGTAATAACTTTGACACTAGTGACGCTATCGAGATTACGCACACCGTCCGCCACATCCCGGACTGCCTTTTCCTTGGCTTCGGAGTCAATATAGATCGTCATGTCAACCTTGTCGCGGATTGAATTGACCGTATTTGTCAGAACGTCTCGTGCCGCAAAGGTAGTAAAGACAATTAATAGCGTAATCGTCATCACTGCTGTAGCCGCGATTGTCAGCCATGCATTACGGCTGAAGTTATTAACACCATATCGCACCATACGAATAAACGTCAGTAAACGGCGACGGCGACGGCGCTGCTGTGCAAAGGTCTTTGAATCTACCTTACGCTTGCTCATTGCCGATAGCTCCCTTGGGCTTGATCACTGGTAATCTTACCCTTTTCAAGCGTAATCACACGGCGTTTTAGCTTATTGACGATGTCAACGTTGTGTGTCGTCAACAGTACCGTTGTACCGTATTTGTTGATCTTTTCGAGTAGCCTGACAATATCCCAGCTGTGACGTGGATCAAGATTACCCGTTGGCTCATCAGCAATCAGAATCTTTGGCTGACGCACTATCGCACGGGCAATTGCCACACGCTGGCGTTCACCACCAGAGAGCTGATGCGGAAAGTTCTTTTCCTTCCCTTTCAATCCGACGAGTTCAATTACTTTTGGTACAGTGTTTTTAATCTCACGGTTTGTCATGCCGGCAATTTCAAGCGCAAAGGCGATATTTTCGAATACCGTGCGTTGTGGCAGCAATTTGAAATCCTGAAAAACCACGCCAATCTTACGGCGCAACAACGGGATATGCTTGTCACGCAATGTGTCATAGTCAATACCACCAACCACGATCTTGCCACTGTCTGGCTTTTCCTCGCGCGTCAGCAATTTGAGCAGCGTCGACTTACCTGCACCACTGGTACCGACCAGAATAACAAACTCTTTTGGCTCAACAAAAAGACTGATGCGATTAATCGCAGGATGTCCTGACGATTTGCGATAGGTTTTTGTGACACGATCAAGAAGAATCATATGCCTTTAGTATATCATGAATACGCGAGGTAAGCGCAAGCCTGATCAACGTAAAAGCTGCACAGAAACCTTGATAGGATTCTGTGCAGCATTATTTTAGGAATGTAAAATTATTCTTCGATCTCTAGTGAGTTAAAGATCTTTTCAGCAGCCTTCCTAAAGCCTGGCTCGATCTGACTGTGTGCAGCAACCATAAGCATATACATCTTGTCGTCCGTAAACACCATTCGCATATAAAGGTCACCCGTCTTTTTACCATCAGTGTGAACAGTCGCCGTAAACGTACGTGCTGTCATACCTTGATAATCATCCTTGTTGATCTTGAAGTCTTTGATCTCAGTGCTACTACTGTTCGAGCCCACTTCACTTTCCATCGCTTTGGCAAATGCCTCTTCAGTAAACATCTCGTCGTATGATTCTACGATAGTTTTCACCGACATACTTGCAGGAACGTCAACTGCTGATACCGTAAGACCAGAATAGACATCTTCGCCATCTTCGGCCTCACGTACTTCACTCTTCCAGCTGATAGTACCACCACTTTCTTCCTTCTCGTAATCCTTTGGTACAAGAACAGTGAAGTCATCACCCTTATAAGTCTCAAGTGAGATTGAGCTAAATACAAACGCAATCAGCACCCATACAATAAGACCGATAACTACCGCACCACCGACAATACCGGCAATCAGCGCGATGAGCTTGTTGTTCTTTGCGGGCATCGGTGCAAGTGCTGGACCCGTGCCGAATGCTGCAGGACCGGCAACTGGCGGCTGAGGCGGAACGGCACCAGGGGTTGGCGCAAAAGGTTGCGCGGCAACAGGCTGGGCTGGCTCTGGAGCGACAGGCTGAGGTGCAGCAGCTGGAGCTGAGGCAGTATCAAACACGGGTGCAGGCGCTTCTGGAGTGACAGGCGCTGGCGCAGCATCTACTTCAGGCTGCGGCTGAGAAGCAACAGGCTGCTGTGGCACTTCCGGCATAGCAGGCTGCTCTGGTGGCGTCGGGCCCACAGGTGCTTGAGGATTATTAGGCTGTTCTGGATTCATGATTATTCCCTACTCTTATTACTTATTTACTTTTTATTTAACCACAACTTTGATAAATACAGAAGTTTGGTCATTACTGTTGCAAAAAAGCCTCAATAAAACCATCAATTTTACCGTCGAGAACCCCTGACGTGTCCTTACTCTCAAATTTCGTGCGAGTATCTTTGACCATCTGATACGGATGAAGGACGTAGTTACGAATCTGACTACCCCAGTTGGCGCTTTCACCTGCTTGGAGGTCGTTCAACGTTTCGGCGTGTTGCTCAACTTGCAATTGCGCCAGTTTACTGCGAAGAATCTTTAGCGCGGTCTCTTTGTTTTGGATCTGACTGCGCTCATTTTGAATCGCCACGACGATACCTGTTGGCAGGTGTGTCACGCGCACAGCGCTGTCGGTGGTGTTGACCGACTGCCCCCCGTGTCCACCACTGCGGTATACATCAATTTTAAGGTCTTTATCGTCAATTTGTACCTCCTCGGGTGCATCAATCTGCGGCAATATTTCGACAAGTGCAAATGAGGTCTGACGCAAGTTGTCACTATTGAATGGACTGAGGCGCACGAGACGATGCACGCCATGCTCACTACGCAATTTCCCATAGGCATACGGACCTGCAATTTCGATAACACTCGATTTAATGCCAGCCTCGTCACCCGATGAACGTTCGACCATGCTCGCTTGCATACCAGATTTCTCTGCCCAGCGGAGGTACATTCGCTCCAGCATCTCCGTCCAGTCTTGTGCATCGGTGCCACCAACACCGGCACTAAGTCGAATAATAGCATTATGATCATCATACGAACCATTAAACATTAGTTCCTTCTGGCGCTCAGCAAATTCTGCCTCAAGCGCGCTTACCTGGCCCTCAAACTCTGCCAGCAGACTATCATCACCCAGTTCCATCAATTCTAAAATATCATTCACTTGTACAGAAATTGTTTGCCACGGCGCAATTATGGCCGCAAGAACCGCATGCTGCTTCGTCTTCTCCTGTGCAAAGACAGGATTGTTCCAAATCTCTGGCGCCGATATCTCACGCTCAAGCAACGCGAGCTGGTCGCGCTTCTCATCTAGGTGTAGCTGCGTCGTAGCTGCACGTATTGCGCCCTGCAGGGCTTCAATTCGTTTTTTCAAAGGTTGCATTGTTATAATTGTATCACTTGTGACGGATACTCGTGATTCCGATCAAAAGCCGACAGTGGAACATCGAACGGCAACGACATATGGCCACACGCACGCGCCATCTGATATGCAGCTCGCAACTCATCCACCTCCCCAATGCATTCGAATGGCTTAATAGCATCACCAATCCCTAGTAATCCCTTAAACGTATCTACCAGTGCACCATCCGCAAAAAGATCTTTGCCGCCAAAGATTTCCTGCAACTCGTTAACCGGCAAGAATGGCGCAAACAAGAGGTATGAGTTGGCACACTTTGGACAAGCGCCGCACCATGTCAGCTCTGTATTATCGACACCTTGCCTATAGTTAGCGACATTACACGAACTGAAATAGCGTCCATAAGTATCCCATGATTTCTCAGTGAATAACTCCGCAATTCGCAGTTCGCTATACTGACGAAGCGGCGAACCAATCTGGATATTAGGAGATACATACCTCATGACATATTCGGCAAATAGTTGCTCGGCACTCCATGTTTTCGACCATTGGTGCGTAACGGCTAAATCATCAATATATACATGAGGCTCTTCACCTTCATGTCCGATGGCGGTCAGGATAGTATTCTTATCGTCAAGTACAGCCTGCACAAGCGCAATCGCCATAACAATGAAGGTAACGGGGACATGACCGTTCTTACCGCCGCCCCTAGTCGCCTGACGCAACGCCTCTTTATCGATATGTCGCCGAATCATTTGCACCGGCTGCCCGATTCTGTCGATTACGGCGGGATACTGTTGACCGCTTGAAATATAGAGAGATGAAAAATCTATTGCCCGCTCATTTAAAAGCGTCGCAACAAGTAAAGAGTCCTTGCCACCACTCTGCAAGGAGATGATGCCCTTGCCATCATATGGCACTGCGGTACGCGTTTCGCCTGATGCTACGAACTGCGCCAAATCAGCACGCTTAAGACCGTTCTCGTATGCGAATTGACCAAGCCCTTCTTGATACACTTTGTTTAAGAATTCTGCCTGCCAGGTATCTATATTTTGCCCTATTATACGCACATTCGGCGTTGGAAATGTTTTATAGTATGACGTCCCTATCAACAAGAAGGCTAGTGACAGTGCCCGGTCAAGCACCGCCGTATTAAACCCTCGCCCGATCGTAAACTGGATAGTCTCAGTAAAACTTGGTCCTTGATCAAAATAATATCTAAAAACCGCCTCACCCGTATTAGCATCAAATGAATAAGTATCAAAGATAAACTGCGTCATAAGCCCTGTACAATATTCCTAAACTGATCACCTCGATCATAGAAATTCTTAAACATATCAAAGCTTGCACAGGCTGGACTGAGGATGACGATATCCCCAGGTGCAGCTGCCCGGCGCGCCAACCCAACCACCTCTTGCATCGTCTGGACGTCAGTAACTTCCATTGGCTGCGTTACTCCATTCTGTCGAAGGATATCGGCTAGTTTATGGCGAATCTTTCCAATAATAATGAGCTGTTTTACATTTGGTGCGTCTTTAATCACCTGTGCCAACTCTGTAAAATCTGCACCCTTATCGATACCACCCAAAATAACAATCTCAGGACTCGTAAACGCACGAATCGCCGCTACTGCTGCCCCAGCCGCCGACGAAAAGCTATCATTATAATATTGCACACCGTCAAGCTCGCGCACCAACTCGAGGCGATGCGGAAGACCGGCAAATGACCGTAATCCTTCGGCAATAATATCTGGCTCTTGAACCCACGGCCAAGCAGCTGTTATTGCAGCAAGTGCATTCTCAAGATTATGCTGACCAGGTAACAATAAATTATCAAGGTCACACAGTTCGGTTTCTCCGTAATAGAGCATATCCCCTCGGACATGTGCGGTATACTCAGATGGATATGGTAGTCGTTGCCCAGGCGAAAGCTGCGCAATCTTTGTCGCATATGCATTAGCGACATTATATACCACTCTGTCGGTCGTAAGCTGGTTAGCCGCAATCTGTGATTTTGCCGTAACATAATCGTTAAAACCAGCATGTGTATCAAGATGATCCGGCTCAATCATTAGCACAACTGCAACTTGTGGCGACACCTCAAGATCCCACAGCTGAAAACTCGACAGCTCATAGACAACAATGTCATTTTCATGAACCTCAGATAGCACCTCAAGCGCTGGCTGCCCGATGTTTCCAACAAGATGGACGGTCTTACCAGCCGCCCTTAATATCGAAGTGATAAGGCTACTTGTCGTCCCCTTACCCTTTGTGCCGGTAACGCCAATGATTGGAACTCCTCTATCAATACATCTTGCAAAGAATTCATTAGTCCCTGACCAAATTTTGCCATCTGTTTTTATCTTGCGCGGTGCAAGACTAGCGGTACGTATCACCATATCAAATCCTTCGAGCTTTCCGAACACATCCTCGCCCGTCATGATATTAGCATCTATTGGCATATCACCGGAGGAAATTTCGCGCTCATCAACAATCACCACTTCATTCTCTGGTGTATTCCAATAGTCGTAGCTCACTTTTCCTTCGGCACCATAGCCTGCAATCGCAATCTTCATAGTATCTACTATACTACGCGAAGAGCGTATCAAGTGTCTTATAGTGTCGGGCGTTATCGGCTTTCTTTACGTTACCAATTTCACCCAATGCCCAAATACCCGCCGCCAAGAACTCTTGTGCGAGTGCAACCATACGCTCTCTCGTGATAGCTGAAATGCGCTTATCTGCATCAGCAATCGGGTCAATTGTACCGTCAAAGAAGTAGTCGCCGCCATACCAGCCAGCCAATGCACCGACGGTCTGTCCGCGCATCTGATAATCCCCTGTCAGGAACTGCTTAGTTTCATCAAGTTCATGCTCGGAGATATCACCCGCAGCCACTCGTTTAATTTCTTTTACAATCAAACTATACAATGCGTCGGCATTTTCAGGGCGTACTTGTCCATAAAATTCCCAGCTGGAAGTGCCATCAAGGTCGACGTTCGAGTTTGACCCCATACCATAGCAGATGCCATCAGCACGCGCCTTGCCCCAGATACGCGAGTGCATTGTGCCGGTCAAAACATGATTCAACGCCGCCATTGCAACCAAATCGTCTGTCGACAGATGACGGCGAATGACCATGACAATACCAAAGTTACTGTTTTCCTGATCGGCACGCTTTAGCAGAACTGGCGGCGCAGCATTTATCCCATCACTGCGTGGCTCAAGACGCTCACCTCGCGGCAGACGCCACGACTCCAACAATGTCTTCACCTCGTCTTCATGTCCACTAAAATCACCAGCTAGCACAAATCGCATATTGAGATGCGTGTGCGTACGCGTATGATGCTCAATGATGTCATCGACTGTTACCGCATCAATCGTGGCAATTTTCTCATTGTCCAGCAACGAATGTCCGCCCATCGCACGATTGATATGCTGCCACATAACACGTGGGTTGTTGTGTGCTTGGCCTGCTAATTCTTCGTGAACATTCCCTTTTTCCGCCTCAAGTATTTCGGGCAAAAACCTTGGTCGCGTAATCGCCAATTGCTGCAATTCAAGAATGCGACGCCACTCAAACTGTGCACAATCTGCATAGTAGTGCATGTTTGTATCAAATGTGCTGGCATTACTAAATGCACCATTACGACTAAACTCTTGGCTGAAGGCTTCCATCGTGTCAAATTCTTCGTTTGGACCAAACGCCATATGCTCCATGAGATGGGCGGTTTGATGAATTTCAGGCGCCCGAGCAAAGTCATTGCCTGCCCGAAAATGAATAGTATAACTCATTACCGTGCTGTCCGGCACGTTAACAATCAATCCACTAGCACCCGTTGATAGCTTAAGTTCGTTGACGGTGTGTTTTAGTGGCATGTGTGTTTATCCTTCAAATAATTCGTGTAGTGTTTCGTTGTATTCTATCAGTTCTTGCTTTTCACCGCTACTAACACCCGCGAGCACCCATGCATTGACATCAATAAATTGTTGCGCGACATTAACCATACGCGTACGTGTCACCTTTTTAATGCGATTGGGCACATCATCATAACTTCTGATTGATCCGTCGGTGAAATATTTTGACGTATAAAATCCGCTGATTTGTGCCACAGTCTGCGCGCCCATTTGATGACGACCTAATGCATACGACTTAGCAGCTTCAAGTTCGGCTTCGGTAACTTTACCATCGAGAACTTGGCGAATCTCATCACGCATTAAGGTGAACAGTTCACCCGCCGTTTCATGGTTAACCTGCCCCGTCAAATCCCAACTGCTATCAAAGGGGCGAACCCCTGCATAGGCGCCAACATGATACGCCAACCCTTTCGAACGTGCGCGACCAAAGATACGTGAATGCATGGTGCCTGTCAAAATATGGTTAAGATAATGGAGCGCATCAAGATCCTCGTCACTGAGTGTATATGGTACCGTCAGTGACCAGCCAAATGTCAGATTACTCGCATCCTTACGGCGTACCAACGCAGGGCCGGCACTGTGTAGATCGTCTTTTGGTACCTCAAAATGCTCACCCTCTGGCAGTTCAAAGCTTTCCAATTCGCGGAGAATTGTAGCACGGCGCCCATACATCTTGCCCGCAATCACAAATCGCATATTGCGCGTCGTATGTGTCCTTTTGTGATGCTCGCGAATGTCACGAATTGTCACATTCGAGATCGTTGCGAGGCTCTGGCGAAACGTCAGAACATCCTCGCCAAGCAGCTGCTGGATACGTGGCCACAAAATACGGTGATGATCGTTAAGATAGTTAGTTAGTTCGGCCCGTACATTGCCCTTCTCGGCCGCTAATTCTGCCTCGTTGAACTTTGGCTGACAAATAGAAAGCTTCTGTAGCTCTAGAATGCGATCCCATTCAAAATCCGCACAATCTGCCTCGTACACCATTGAAAAGTCAGAAGTGTAGGCATTGTGATCAGCACCATTTTTTGTAAATTCAGCCTCAAAATCGTGCTCGGTTTTAAACCTAGTATTGGCACCGAATGCCATGTGCTCCATAATATGCGCAACTTGCTCAATTTCGATATTTTTAGCAAAGCGATTACCAGCACGAAAATGAAACTGCATGCTCATCACTGTTGCCTCAGGAACGTCAATCAATAACCCACGTGCCCCGTTCTTCAACTGTACTTCTTCAACTGTATGATGCATTTCTTACTTGTCGGCCCCACCTCGCCGCGCGAATCCTCTTACTTACGGCCTTTTTTGCGATTCTGGCGCTGGGCTTTTTTCTTCTTTTGGGCAGTTTTTTTGGCAGCACTTACTTCATGTGACGTCTTTGCCTTTTTAGCAGTAAAGTCACCATCGCGGTTGCGCTCGCCCTTGCCAATCTCATTCACACCTTTTTCAACTGCGTTCTCTGATAGACGCGTCAATTCAGTCTCATATTCATCATCCTGCGCCTCTTCAACAACTGCATCATGTTTATGAACATGGAAAATGGCACGTAGCACCTCTTCTTCGAGAGTCTGCTGTAAGCTGTCGAACAACTTCTGAGATTCGCTGCGATATTCAACCAGTGGATCGCGCTGACCAACACTGCGCCAATGAATGCCCTCGCGAAGGTGTTGCATATTTTCAAGGTGTTGCATCCATAAGTTATCAAGGACCACCATGTACACTTCACGTTCAACACGCCGAAGGTTCTCGACTTCAATCTCAGCCTCTTTGGCCTTGTATAACTTTGTGACTTCCTTTTTAGCGAGTTCGTAGCGTGCCCTATCTTTCTTCTCAGCACCAATCGCCTTAATTTTCTTTTCAGATAGCGGGAAAATTGCTTCAAATTCCTCGGCAAACTTTGGATTGTTTTTACTTGGCAGCTGCGTCAAATTATGCAGACGTGATTCAACCAGTCGTTCAATTTCATCTTTGATGTTCTCACCCTCAAGAATCTTGCGGCGAATAGTGTAGACAACTCGACGGTGACGATTAATAACATTATCATACTGAACAACATTTTTACGCGTATCAAAGTTGTACCCCTCGACTCGTTTTTGCGCCGCCTCCAGCGTCTTCGATACTGCGCTGTTCTGAATTGGCGTGTCATCATCAACACCCAAACGATCCATAAGGGCGGCAATACGCTCACCTTGGAAGATTCGCATCAGATCGTCTTCGGTCGACACATAAAACTGTGTCTCACCAGGGTCACCCTGACGTCCACCACGACCACGCAGCTGGTTGTCGATACGGCGAGACTCGTGTCGCTCAGACCCAATCACCACCAAACCGCCAAGTTCCTTCACACCCTTGCCCAGCTTAATATCAGTACCACGACCAGCGATATTAGTGGCCAGTGTAATCGCGCCCTTCTCACCCGCCTTCTCAACAATCGCAGCCTCACGCTCGTTGTTCTTGGCATTCAAAAGCTCGAACTTGATACCTTCTTTTTTCAGATATCCTGCGATCAATTCATTCTTCGCAATCGAGCCAGAGCCGACCAATACCGGACGACCCTCTTTGTGATACTCCTTAATCGCCTCGGCAACTGCCTTCAGCTTCGCCTTCTCTGTCTTAAAGATGAGGTCCTGTTTGTCGTTTCGTGCAATCGGCTTATTTGGTGGAATCTGAATTACGTCCAGACTGTAAATCTGTTGAAACTCCTCAGCCTCAGTAAATGCTGTACCGGTCATACCTGACAGCTTTTCATACAGACGGAAATAATTCTGAAATGATACGGTCGCCAGCGTCATGCTTTCTTGCAAGACTGGTACATTTTCTTTTGCCTCAATTGCCTGGTGGAGACCTTCATTATAGCGACGACCCTGCATCAAACGTCCTGTATGCTCGTCAACGATGATCACTTCGCCATCACCAGTCACAACATAGTCCTTGTCGCGCTTGAATAATGTTTGTGCCTTCAGGGCCTGATCCATATGATAAACATTACGAATATGGTCTGGTGAATACAAATCTTTTACACCTAGTAGTTTTTGCATCTTTTCAACACCGTGGTCGGTCAAGGCAACACTGCGACGCTTTTCGTCAAGGATATAGTCTTCGGGAACCAGTTTGGCAGCAAGTTTTGCAAACTGATAGTAGCTATCAGGATTTTCAGCAGCAGGTGCACTGATAATCAGCGGCGTTCGAGCTTCATCAATCAAGATACTGTCTACCTCATCCACGATTGCGAAATTAAGATCGCGCTGACGCAGCAAATCAACCTCATTGACCATGTTATCGCGAAGGTAGTCAAATCCAAATTCGTTATTAGTACCGTAGGTGATGTCGGCCGCGTAGGCTTCCTTACGTGTGACGGGGCGCAGCTTGCGCATACGTGCGTCATCATGCTCCTCATTGTCGAAGTCTTTGTCATAAATAAAACTAGCGTCGTTAATAATCACACCAGTCGATAGACCAAGGAAATCATACAACTCGCCCATCCAGCTGGCGTCACGCTGGGCAAGATAATCGTTAACTGTTACCAGATGTACACCCTTACCCGTCAAGGCATTCAGGTACACTGGCAATGTCGCCACCAGCGTCTTACCTTCACCAGTCTTCATCTCGGCAACGTTACCATCGTGCAGCGCCATACCACCAATCAGCTGTACGTCAAAGTGACGCATACCTAATACACGGTCACTGGCTTCACGCACCAGCGCAAACGCATCAGGCAAGATTGTGTCGATTGTGACGCCTTTTTTGTCGAGTTTTTTCTTCAGAATTGCCGTCTGCTCACGCAACTCAGACTTCTTCATCTTTTTGTACTTGCCTGCGAGGTCATTGATTTCACTTACTCGCTTTTCAAGCTTCCTTAAAATCTTTTTTTGCGGATCACCAAAGACCTTGGTCAACGCTTTTTGTCGTACATTATTAGCCATGTGTAAGAGTTCCCTCGCTTATCTCCTGAAAATTCTGTATAAACTAGGGTCTATTGTACGCTGTTTTAGTGGAATAATAAAGAGCTTATTGGCTTTCGCGCGCATAACTGCGTTTGAATTTGCTAAGGATGCGTCCCCTGCCAAGGTGTGGAATAGTTTCCGTCTTATACCGACGTAACTGCCCTGCCAATTTCGCTTCAACAATATCAACCGTTGCCAAGATATTGCTCGATGTGTCACTTGCAGTGAGGGTCTTGTCCGGCACGACAAGAATAATCTCTACCTCGTACTTATTGCCGTGAGATTTATTAATTTGCTTGAGTTTCACCTCAGCTGTTGCACTTTTACGGGCATGACGTGGCAGATAGCGTTCCAAACGTCCGACCTTACGCGTAACGTATTTTCGCGTTGCTTCATCGACATCATATTTGATACCGGTAATGTCAGTAATGTGAATCATTCTACCCTCCTGATGGTTAGGTGCTTGTGGTTATAGTATAGCAGAATCTACAGTATTTCGCGACCACCGAGATATCGACGCAGTACCTCTGGAACAGTTAGTGTACCGTCATCATTCTGATAGTTTTCGAGAATAACAACCAATGAGCGCGCGAGGCTCACCGCTGTACCATTTAAGGTATGAAGTACTTCGATCGTGCCGTCTTTACGGCGAACGCGGATATTAAGGTTGCGCGCCTGAAAGTCGGTACAGTTACTGCAACTCGTCAGCTCACGATAGTTCCCATCAACTGGTGACCAGTACTCGATATCGTACTTTTTGGCAGCTGGTGCGCCCAAATCACCGGCGGCGATATTAATCACGTGATAGCTAATACCCAGTGCCTGCCATAGCTCTTCCTCAATTGCAAGAATCCGTTCGTGCATTTCAACTGATTGCTCTGGTAGTGTAAACGCGTACATTTCCAGTTTATTGAACTGGTGCACGCGGAACAATCCGCGCGTATGCTTGCCGCTCGCCCCAGCCTCACGGCGATAGCACGGGCTAAGGCCGGCGTATAGCAGCGGCAGCTTATCTTCGTCAATAATTTCATCAGCATGATAGCCCGTCAGCGGAATCTCGGCCGTGGCAATCAGCGCAAGGTCCTCACCCTCAATCGCATACTCGTCCGACTGATCGCTGGTACGCGGCGCGAAACCGGTCCCCGTCATCGTCCGCTGATTCACCATATGCGGCACGGTCATGTACGTAAAGCCTTTTTTGGTAATAAAGTCGAGCGCAAATTGTGTAATGGCGTTTTCAAGCAGCGCCAAATCACCCTTCAGATAGTAGAACTTTGCCCCCGCCACCTTGGCACCGCGCTCAAAATCTACCCAATCTCGCTCTAACGCATAATCAAGATGATCTTTTGCGCCAGTTTTTTGCTCACCATACACCTTTACCTCAACACTGTCCTCTTCACCACCCAAAGGAACATCGTCGGTGATGACATTTGGCACGCTATGGAGCAGCTCTTTATATTCCGCATCGATATCGGTCAGATAGCGCTCTTGCTCGGCAAGCTCAATTTTAATCTGCTTCCCTTCATCAATAATGCCCTGTTCTGGGCGACCGCCCTTCATCTTGCTCGCGTTTACATTGCGGCGCTCTCGTAAATCGTCAACGCGCTGCTGTAGCGCACGGCGATCATCGTCGACTTTTAATAATTGGGAGATATCGACATCGTAGCCTTTTTGCTTGGTTGATTCTTGAACTTTTGCGGCATTGGCACGAATGTAACGAATATCTAACATACGACATATTATAACAACTCGAACGCCAACATGCCACTGCGAGGCGTCAGTCGGTGCTATAATTAACTGCACATGAACCGCGAGCGACAACATGGCAGCCGGGTTGATGACACGTCAGCCCAATCCGAGAAGCAACCGACACAACAAGAACTGTCAGATTACCGTCGCCGTCGCATAGGACGAATCGCCTCGAGAGTGGTCATCGGTGGCTACTTCGCATCACTCCCCTTTCAGATACTGCAAACCGACATTGCGCTTAACAAAATGAATCTAGAGGATAGCACTCCCGCCGTTCATTCAATCCTTGAGGCAAGCCTCCCCGAAAATAATGACCAAGCCACCGTATTTATCGATGGTTTCGCAAGCCAAGATGGGTCATGGACAACCAGCAAAATTGCCGATACACTTCAAATCATCAATGATAGTAATATCTGGGCACTTGAATATGCAAGTGGTGGCATATCCATACCTGCCATCGCCGAGCAAATTGCCAAAAAAGCAGAGGAAGAAAATGTCACTTCCGTTGCACTGTATGGCTATAGCATTGGCGGCATGATGGCACTCGAAACAGCAAACGAGCTTATCTCAAAATATAACATCAATGTATCAACTATTTTTCTAGATCACAGCCCCGCCGGTCAAGATAGCATTAGGCAATCGATACGCAACCAAGCATCGCCCGCCATTGATGCCATACGCTGGTTTCATTCTATTGGTATCGATATCGAATACAGCAGTATTGCACGAGATGTCGTTAATTTACTATTTGCGGAAGATATTTCACATCTTGGTAATACCCCCATTAATCTGATGCGTGACCAATACCTATACGGGACCGAGACGAACACCGATCAGTCTATTCATCAGCTAGGTAAGACAACCCCGACACCAAATATTGTCTATATCACCTCCTCCGACCCAGGCTCCGACTATATGGTAGATGTTGAACAATCGGAGATTCTATATGAAGAAATGTCCGACGAATACCAAATACCATTTTTTGTCATACCGGTCGACGGAGCGATTCATAGTAGGCTTGACCTCACCGTAGAGCAATATGCGGAAGCGTTTACCGATGCAGCGCCACTCTTCGACGAACGAGAGTCAGATTTTGATACCTATGATTATATCGCACAAGTGCCCCTAGGCAGTCGTTATGACACCAGTAAGGAGCAAGACGACGAGTAACGCACCCAGTGCAAATCGATACCATATAAAAACAGCAAAGCTACGACGCGACACAAACTTCAATAGCCAATCGATACAAACAAATGCGACAATGAACGAAACCACCGTGCCGATGATAGTTGCCGTCCATCCGACACCCGCTCCAATTTCGTCATAGTGCGCTGCAATTTGCAGAACTGCCGCTCCAACGAGAGCTGGAATCCCCAAGAAAAATGCGAGGCGCGTCGTTGTTACACGATCAAACCCTTGTAATAGTCCTGCGGCTGTCGCCGCGCCCGATCGTGACACACCGGGAATCAGCGAAAGCGCCTGTATGAGACCAATAATGATAGAATCCTTCGTCGTCATGCTCTTCTCTTTTCGTCTGCGTGTACCCATCCGATCAGCCCACCATAGCACAAAAGTAAAGCCAAGCAACCCAGCGACCATCCACCATAAACTCCGCACTGCCGTTTCAACAAAGTCCTGCAAAAAGACACCTGTGATGACAATTGGCAATGAACCAATCAATATGAGCCAGCCAAATTTATAATCAAAGTTCTTGCGTTCGGATTTATTAAATAACCCCTTAAAAAAAGCAAGTGCTGTTCGTGAGATATCTTTCCAAAAATAGATGACAGCTGCGGCAATCGCTCCTGCTTGGATAATGGCGCTAAACGCCACAACACTCGCTTCGGTTGACGAATACCCAAACATACTTGTAAAAAATCCTATATGGGCGGTACTCGAAATTGGAAGAAATTCAGTGATTCCCTCAACGATACCGATAATGACAGCATGCCACCACTCCATCATGTCTACTCTGTTCTCAGTGCTTCAATTGGATCGAGCTTAGCGGCCTTACGGCTCGGAAGAATACCCGAGACAACAGCGACAAACATCAAACCACCAATAATTACCGCAAATGACCACGGCTGGAATATCAACAATCGTGACTCGCCCAGGCTCAGCGTATCCGAGATCCACGGGTTTGCCAACGTTCCCGCCAATAGCGCCGCGCCTGATCCCAGCGCACCGCCTAAGAATCCAATCCATGCCGCCTCAAACTTAAACAACCTGCCGACATCACGACGCCGCATGCCTAAGGCCTTCATCAGGCCAATTTGTTGCGTACGTTCGAGGACCGAAATGTACTGCGTGTTAATAATACCAAACACTGAGGTCAGTACCGCCAATGCACCAAAGCCGATCAGAATACCCATCAGCACATTAATAAACTGGAATAAGAATCCCATCAGGTCTTCGGCCGTCTGTGCCAGGAATCCCTTGTCTTCAATAGCCTTTTTGACGCCTTCAACGCTAGCTTCATCCTTAGCACGCACCCCAGCCCCCACATAGGCATCCGCCATTGGTGTGCCTGCCATTGCAAAAGAGTACATGTTAGCGACCGTATCGCGGCTTACTTGCAAGGTTGTGCTGCCAATCGCTGATATAACTGAACTTTTAACCACCGCCGATACCTGCAAGGTATAGGTCTTTCGCTGGCCTGTGACCGCGTTCTCCATCACCACTTGGACCGTCTTGCCAATCGCCGCCTCACCATCTGGCAGACCCAGCACATCGGCAAATGCCGACGGCAAAATCACCTGATTGTTACCAACGTGGTCGGTTGTTCCCGCCAATACCTCTGATCGCATTGAACTGTTATGTGGTTCCAGTCCGGCCTGAAACTTCTTTTGACCCTCACGGGTGACGTATAAAGCCGAGGCGTTATAGATAGGCACTACCTCAGTAACATTCTCGATGCTCTCCAGGGTTTTGATATCTTTAGTCGAAAGCATCTGCTGCGAAAAACCACCGCCAAACGTCATCGACGGCCCTTCAACGAATTCACGGGGCTTGGTTGGGTCAGTCATATTGTCTTGTTTCGGCTGGACAAACAACTCGCGCACATCAGTATTACTGCTGATGATCTCGCCTGCGTATTGCCTGCCACCCTCACCCGCTGCCAGTGCCAGCGTAATCGTGAACGCCCCCACACCAATTGCCAGGCTCGTCAGCAATGTGCGAGCCTTTGCCTGCCTGAGACTTCGCCCTGCTCTTCGAATCGTATCTGTTAGCCTCATATATCTCCTGTTGTACCTTTCCTCTTACATCCTCTGATGGCGTTTCTCTCTTATGTCTAGTTTACCACTAACCTAGGCCGTCCGCCTACACCTTAAAGTGCGTTCCTATCCTGCCCGCAACTGTCTTACTTATCGCGCCATCAATTCGGCCATCGGCAATAAATGTCTCAATCCCCGCCTCTGCCGCCAATCTAGCTGCCCGCACTTTTGTCATCATACCACCACGACTATGCCCATTTGCCGCCTCACCCGCATACTGCTCGATTGCACTAATATCCGTTACTTCGTGTATCAATGTCGTCGCATCATCCCTATCAGCCCGTAGCCCGTTGATATTCGTCAGCAGAACCATCTTTACCGACCGAAACAATTCCGCACGCGCACATTCTACTGCAATCGCCGCAGCCAGTGTGTCATTGTCACCAAATTTAATCTCGTCATCACTGATAGTATCGTTCTCGTTCACGACAAATACATCGTCGTGCAACAGACAGCAACTAATAACCCCTAGCGCCTTTTCTCGCATAGTCTCGGTATGAATCTCCCGCTTGGTCAGTAATGTCGAGCTGACCCGTGCGCTGCCGATTGACTGCTTCCACTGCTGCACAACGCTGTCCCAACCACGAGCCGCGTATCGCTGCAGTTCAAACAGATTATCAATATCTTCTCGACGCTTTTGCTCACCCAATACACCTGCCGTGATTGCACCTGATGAAACAAGGATAACCCCTGTACCTGCATCCGCTAAGGCGCGAACTTCACGTCCAATTTTTTCAAACGACTGTTGGTCCAATGCTTCACCGCCATCTGTCGTGTCGGCCAACACATTAGTGCCCACTTTTACAATAATCAAGTCTTTTTCTGTCTGGTAATACATTGTTTCTCCTTATGCGTCAGATCAATTGTGGGTATAAAAACGCCCCTTGGCTGGGGCGTTGATCTGACTTTGATCAAATGTATTTATTCGCTAACATACCCCAGCTGCCGTAGAGGTGTGGGTGTGGGGGGTGTAAGAGAAGTAAATATCTGCATATTACTGAACTTTTCTACTTGGTCGTCGTACTGCTTTAGCGGTCACCGTGCGACTTTCCTGCTGTATTGACTCAATCTTTCCGTCTTTAATATTCACCACCATGTCACACTTGGCTGCAAGATCGGCATCATGAGTAACGATAATCAGTGTTACACCCTTTTCCTTGTTGTAACCAAACAACAGCTGCTCCACCTTTTCACCCGTTACACTGTCGAGGTTGCCAGTTGGCTCGTCAGCAAAAATAATTGCTGGCTCGTTGGCAATGGCACGAGCAATCGCGAGGCGCTGCTTTTGCCCACCGCTGAGATTTTTGGCTTTATTTTTGATTTTGTCACTTAGCTCCACTGCTGCGAGGGCCGCCTCCACGCGAGTTTTGCGCTTACTGCGTGATACACCAGCAATCTCCAGCGGCAAGCTGACGTTATCATAAACACTTTCATTGCCCTGCACAAAGAAGCTCTGGAAAATAAAACCAATCTTCTGCGCCCTGAAACGATCGACTGCTTTTTGTTTAAGCTTCAAAATATTTTCACCGTCAACGATAACTTCACCCTTCTCCGGTCGGTCAAGCCCACTCATCGCGTGCATAAGGGTTGATTTACCACTTCCCGATTTACCTAAAATTGCTACACTGGTACCCTGCGGAATGCTAAGACTAACATTATCGAGCGCTGTGAAGGCGTTCTGTTTTTTACCATACGTTTTGGTGATGTTTTTTACTTCAATCATATTACTCCTAGTATATCCTACTCAGTCCTTAATGCTTCAATTGGATCCAACTTTGCAGCCTTTCGTGATGGAAGCCAACCGGAAAGGATTGCGACAATCATGAGGCCAAGCACCAACGCCGCACTCATTAACCAGTCCATCTGCAGCAGTACCGTACCCTGCTCTAAACTCAATACATTTGCGATTACCGGGTTCAGTAAGGTTATGCCATACGCCATTAACACCCCAATTGCACCGCCCAAGAATCCGATCCACGCCGCCTCATAGCGAAATAGTTTGCCGATATCACGGCGGCGTGCGCCCAGTGCCTTCATGAGGCCAATCTGCTGCGTACGTTCCAGAACGGAAATATACTGCGTGTTGATAATGCCAAAGATCGATGCGAGAATCGCCAGTGCACCAAAGCCCATCAGCCCGTACTGCACGATATTGACCATTTGCATGATACTGGTGCGCATCTCGGCGAACGTCATCGCTTCGTATTCGCCTGCGCCCACGATTGCCTGCTTGACCGTATCGACATTCGCACCGTCCTTTGCTGTCACCATGAGTGCAAAGTAGCTTTCTGGCGCCCCTGCTGGTCGCTGAAGTTTCGCAATCGCCTCACCATCTTGATTTGAAATACGAAACTCATCCTGATAGAACGCCAGCGGACTGGTCGGCTGCTTGTCGACTGCCACGATCGTAAACTCACGGGTAAACTTACTGCCGTCTGGTGCCGCAAATGCCGCCGTCACCTTTTGCCCAAGTGCCGACTCCGCATTCTTGAAGCCAAGTGATTCGACATACTTGTGTGGCAACACAACCTGTCCCGACAAGATCTCGTTACCTTCACCAAGCTTGCCCACCGTCAAATCAATTGCGGTCGCGTCATACTGCACCTTCATATAGCCTTCATATTCATCGCTGCCGTTTGCCGCAACTGAATACATGTCTACACTGAAAACTGGCAATACCTTTTCAACGCCATCGATCTTGGCGATCTTCCCACGGTCGCTTGGCGTCAGCTCTCGATAGGTATTCGTCGTTGCCGCGGGCGCTTCTTCGCCCACTTTCCTTGGCTTGTCGTCTTTACTCGCGCTAAACGCCTGCTTTGCATTCACCTGAATCGTCTGCATATCACCCGCACCACTGACGACACTGTCAATATAGTTGCGTCCACCATTGCCCGCCGCCATTGCCAAAGCGATAGTAAATGACCCAACACCAATGGCAAGGCTTGTCAAAATAGTACGAGCTTTTGCTTGGCGCAAGTTTTTGCCTGCGCGCCGTATAATGTCTTGAGTTCTCATATGCTAGTCCACCAACCCTTCCCGATACTTAACGTAATCTTCTCCGCTGCCAATAAATACTATACCACAGCCTTGGATGACATTTTTAGCACCTTGCTCTACGCCATTGTATGTCAGCTTGCCGCTCGATATCGCCTGTACACGTACCGTCGCGACGCCAGTCTCGTAATCTGCCCTTGCCGGGCAAACATCAGCTTGCGTGACATTAAGCGTACGAACGACACCAGCCTCTATTAGACTACCCTCACCTTCGGTACGCAGATTACCAATTGCCGCAGCCGTAAGATTTGCCACACCGCTCTTGCGCTGCATCACCGTCACAGAGTCATACGTACCCATTAACTCAAAACCAGTACTGTGCAAAGATACCTCTAATCTTCCTTGATGATCCTTGTTGTGGTACGATGTTTGAATATTTTCTTTGGCTTCAAATGTATCGAGTGCTGGGCCATAAATACGCAAGATTGTCATAGTATCGAAATAAGTGAATCGTGATTGCGCTGCAGATTCTTTTGGTGAAAATACCACTGTCGCTACGCCTTCCCCTACTTTAAACTGTGGCTTCACTGTTTCGTTTGATTCCACCTCATAACGCGGCTTGTTCGACACAATATATTCCACAGATAATTGCATCCGTCCCTTATCATCACCCTCAATTACCAAATGGTTAATATCTGCAATCTGCGGTAAATTGACACGCGAAACCGTGCGCGAATCGTAATACTGGATATTGTTTTGCCACATGCCATACCAGACCGATCCAAGACCGCTAAAGAATGATAACAGTCCTGCCGTAATAATAATTACCACTGCCGTACCAATCTTTTTGGTCCACCGTTTGCTAAATAGCGCATTTGCCAGCACAAACCCAAGCGTTGCAAGCAGGAGGCCCGCCAAAACAAAGAATCCTAGCGCCAGTCCAATCCACCAAGCCTCTTGCGGGCGAAGCGCTGCTAGCGGAGAAAGGTTATCAGTACCAAATGTCAGTCCAAACCCGATCCATAACGTGGCTACCAATATACCAATCGCACCGACCAAGGTTACAATTGCCGCACCTAGTCGCACAATGTCTTGCATCACACGCGCTGTTTGGCGCACTGTTTCATTTTCAGAAATCTCCTTAATTGCGTCAAGCGTCACGGCTCGGCCCCGCATCTGCAATTTCTCTGCCGCAGTTTTAGCTGGCGGCACAATCAACCACATCACGAGGTAGACGATAACTGCCGTACCAAACGATGGAAACAACAAAATAATGAAGATAAGTCGGGTCCATACTGGATTAATCTTGAAAAAACGCGCCACGCCCGCCAACACACCACCAAGGATCGCCGAATCCATATCACGATATAGTTTGCGTGTCTGATCATCAATATCGCGACCAACCGCAATGTCACCCTCTGGCGCAAAATCGCTTGGCTCACCAAGTCACACGCGTACCGCCACTACATCATCTTTGGCAATCACACCACCAGCTGCTACACCGCGTTCAGCTAGCAGCTCAGTAATGCGAATCTCGATATCGTCCAACAACTCGGCATCGTCCGCATATCTCTCTAGTGCTGTAATATATTTTTGAATATCTTTTTTGGCATCAACCTCAATGTCATAAGCGACTTTTGCGAGGTGTATTCTGGTAATCTCTTTCATAATATCTCCTTACAGTTTCTTTAGCGTTGCATTTAGTTCGGTAATCTTAGTTGCCGTGGATCGTATGACTTCGTCGCCATAATCAGTTGTCTTGTAATACTTGCGTGGCGGGCCTTGTTCGCTCTCCTGCCATTCGTGTCGTAGGAGGCCGTCTTTCTGCAGGCGACTCAATAATGGATAGATTGTCCCCTCGACAACGACCATCTCAGCCTCACGCAGCCTCGCGATAATATCACTGGTATACTGCGGCTCATGACTGCACACTTTCAGTACACAGTACGCCAAAAAACCTTTTCTCAGCTGTGTCGCCAACTGCTCGGCATACATCTCACTACTGGTATTTTCTTTTGTCATAGTACTATGTTATACAAGGTACTATAAAAAGTCAACACCCAAACATATTGTCGGGCGTCTATCCATCCGTTAACTATAGGTTTTCTATGCCGCCAGCGCTAATCGCTCGGCGTTCGCCACCAACAATGCCTTTCGGATTCGCTTAACCAATAGCTCTTGGTCTTCAGGTTCTAATTTAACAGCAAACATATTGCCATACTGTGCCAGCCAATCGGCCTGCAACTCCATCAGATTGTCATAATCATCTTTATTTAAAAGTGCAACCGCCTCAGGATCACCATCAAGTATCCGCATAACAATATCGTCCGTCGATTCAACAATTATCTCGCCGCTGCCATCCGTACGAACTACCGTCTCTTTGTCAGTGTCTTCGGCGACTTTCTCGGCAAAGGCAATATATTCACCGATCATATTCAGCTGCTCATTAGGTGCGTGCTCTGCCCCACCGTATCGTTGCCCAATATCACCCAACCATCCGGCAACCTTCGTCGCAACTGACGCCGGTAAACGCTCGAGTGCCGTCGTATCACCCTGGCGCAAGGCCTTATCAAACTTAGTAGCAATCGCCGCATTACGCGCGCTCCGTCGCCCCTCGTTATCAAGACGCCCAGAATCCTCATCCTGTCCATCGGTCAGGACCTCTGATACTGTCTCGTTTGCAGCTTCTTTGACAGTCACAACTGACTCTGGATTATCAGCCATGCCAAGATCACCCAGCACATCATTTGCGCTCGCTTGCACTTCATTAACATCACGGTACAGTCCCGTCTCATTAATCTGCACCTGACCCAAACCATCAAGGTGTCGATCACCGTCAACGCCCTCGGCAACGCGTGCATGATCAATACGTGGACTCAAATCTTTCACCGCTACAGCTTCTTCATTCACCCCTGGAGCGGATGACCCATATAGGCTATTCACATCATCAAGCGTATATTCACCAATCGACCAGCCAGGGCCTTCTTGGTTTTTGCGTAGTGCGGGATCAAGTTCGTTATTAGTATCTTGCATATTGATTTTTATTGATTAATAAAAACATATTAGCATAAGTTTGTTATAAAGTCAATATTCTACTTTACTACGCGAGGATCATTGCCCAACTCATTAAGCTTGCGCACCAGCCGTTCGGTCGAAAGCGCCGAGACATCAATTCCCTGATGTAAGGCAATCATATAGCCCTGAATAACGTGTTTGAGCCGTGTGACGTCCTTGTTCCAGAATCCCGTAATCACAAAGTGATCGGTGCTATTCATGACACGTGTCGAGATCGTCAATGATCCAAACAGTAGCCCTGTATTGGCCGCCACATTCAAGATATCCTCGATACGCAGCGTTACAATGCGGTGTGACCACAAGGACTCCCATAGGTTGATCGTCACCTTCATGCGGTCTACCGTCACCGTATCAGGAAATATGTTCATTGGCAGGATCACCGTTTTAGCACCTGCAAGGATCTCTTGTGATTGCTCAACCGCCTTGTGTATTTGGTCGGGATTACGTTCGAAATATTGCTTTTCACTGGCTGCATCAGGTCTATGCACCATATCTCGCTTGAAAGTCTCGATAACGTTAGGTTGTGGCTTTATCCTACATGCCTTTGCGGCAAGTCGTCCCATCAGACGGCTTTGACGCAAAAGTATTTCATAGTGTGTGGGCCTTGACGCCGGGCCATAACCCATCCACCCCTTAGATTGATACAGAGATTCTGAACTACCCATGTGGCCCTCCTCTATATATTGCGTATCCTATTATAGCACACTACTAGGCTATAAGCACAATCGTCATTTATCGTGAATCACGGCGATTGTATTTTCGCTTATGACGTGGCTGCCAGCCACGACGATGGCCTTCGTGCGGTCTATGATGATCCGACGATCGACCACCCTTACGCTCTAAATCGATACGGAAATCTTTGCCCAAATACGTTTCAGGTTCTGCAGCAGCCAGCAACGCTCTCTTGTCATCAGACTCTAGCTGCTGCAAATTTGTAATCTGAGGGCTACGCGTACGCACATACTGCTGCACCTGGCTGCGTGTGACACTTGGCACCCTGCGATTGTATCGCCCAAGGACACGAAGCTCGCGCTCTACTCTGCTGTGCGCCCACTCGCTAAAGGCGTCAACAAATTGTCGCTGCATTTCTGATGAAGATTCAACAATCGGTTCGGCCACACCTTCCAACACAATTTTACCAAATCGTACTCGCTGGCGACGCGCCAGCCCACCCAGCCGCGGGTCATAATACACCTCAGGTTTGCGTGTACCAAATTGCTCTGGCGCTAGTTCCAACAGCCACTTCGTATCAACAACCGTTACATTTTGTAGTAGATGCAACGTACTTAGCTCACCTCCACGCACGGGCACCTCAAGGTCGAACGGCGTACCTGTTACCAAGCGCGCACCACGAACCACAGAACTGCTGGATAATTCACGCTGTTTGCGCGTCGTAACATGCTCGTACTGACCACGTTCATCAACCATCCATAGTTCATGAACCTGTCCTGCCACGATTGCCCGCATTAACTGCGGCGCTTCATCGAGGCTGATCGGCGTCATCTCACCTTGGTCCAACCCCAAGTCACGGTGGAGCCGCTCAATCACATCCTCGGCTTTATCGGTGTTCTTAGCAATAATCCCTAGGGTCTCATAATTGTCCTCAGGAATCTGTGGTAATGCTCTTAGAACATCGTATTGCGCCAAAAGATCAGACTGTTTTTGTGTTACGTACACCTGCCAACCAATATAATTCGCACCGCCTCGCACAATACCACCAACCTCTTGAATGGCAATAATCGTTGCAAGCTTTGACTGCACCCCAGCAGGGTAACTTTCCGCCTCGACCAGCATCCTAGCGTAACTTGATTCAACCGGGAACCTCTCCATCGCGCGGCCAATATTTGTAATGTCACCACGTGGCGTCAGTGCACCCAAAGATACTAACGTGTGTTTAGCACGCTTTATCGCCGCATGTGATGGGTCATGATAAAAATCCAACCCCTCAATGTCAATCCCGATACTCGCGAGGCGCAGCGTTAGACGGTCAATGTGGGTGCGCATAATCTCTGGAATGGCGTATTCAGGACGCTCATCAAACGGCAAACACGGCATAACATCATAGGGCGCCAAGATATATTCGCCAGGTTTTGTGCGACCAGCGCGACCGGCGCGCTGCAAACAATCTGCCTGAGATATTTGCGCGATAAACAACCCTTCGACACCACTGCGCACCTCGGCGCGGCGCTCGAGTCCGCTATCCAGTACCATATCAATATCATCAATCGTCACAGAGGTCTGCGCAATATTTGTCGCCAAAATGATCTTGCCGTAAGGATAACTAGCAAAGGCTTTTTGTTGCATCTCCGCCTCTAGCTGACTATGCAGAGGAATGATCGGCACACCCGCCCTTCGTGCCTTTTCCTCGATTGCTTCGGTGACTTTTTGAATCTCTGCCTTACCTGGCAGAAAGGTGAGGATATTGTGGTGAGGATATTCCAGTTGTTTGAAAAGCTCGTCAACCACATCACTGCCACGGCGTTTCGTCACCTCAAAATGCCGCCCCGGCACTTTGATCACTGCGTCAGTGTTAAAATACTCCGCTAGTGACTGATCATCTAATGTTGCACTCATTACGACAACTTTAAATGTTGGATCCTCTTCGGCGCGGCGTTTAGCCCATGCCACGAGAACCTCCATGTTCTCATTCCATTCATGCACCTCATCCAACACTAAGACCTGACGATTAGTTGTGCCTGCCCCAGTTAATTCTCGCACCAATTGCAAGCCATCGGTACAGTATAAAATTCTTGTTCGGCCACTGTCATCGCGTTCATGCGCCGTGCGGTAGCCGACAATCTCGCTACTGTCCTCGGTGTTACGCTCGGCCCACTCCTCGCGTACGCGTTTAGCTAAATTACGGGCTGCCAAGATACGTGGCTGTGTCACAATTACCCTTGTGTAGCCGTGCTCGGCCAGATACTGCGGCACTTGGGTACTCTTGCCCGCCCCGGTCTCGGCCGTCAGGATCACTACCTGATTGCGATCAACTGCATCGCAAATCTTGTCCTTAAAATCAAGAGTCGGCAGTACACTGAACGTGTTTGTGTTTTTTGTCATTACCTTCATTATACATCAAGTAAGATGATGTCAAAGGCGCCAACCTGGCCCTCGTCAGATATCGTAATCGGGATATTTGTTGTATCAGGCGAAGGAAAATTGTAACTATGCGAAGAGCGTCGTGTTCAAATGATGGCACGTCATCTTGAGTAGGAGCATAGGCAAACAAAACAGCTTAGGCGCTTACATTCCGTTCACCATCAACGTCAAGCCCCAGGTGCTCGTAGTATGTCTCCGATGTAGGTGTCGCTTGTCCCTTAATGGGTCGCCTACCCGCCTGTTGCCTGACGTGATTAATCAACGCTCGGCCGACACCGCCACCGCGTTCGGTGGGCATCACCGCTAAATACGAGACCCACACCCTGTCGGGTGTTTGGTTATACGAAATCATGCCCGTAATCTCATCCTCCTTAGGATCACGATGAATCGCTACCTCATCACCACCAAGATTATCAAGCCAATTATACAGATCATCATCACCCAAATCGGCACCATTCCGCTCGACCTCTGTAAGGCTCGCAAGGTATAATATCCTCAAGTCCTCTTTAGATAAATCATCTGGGCTATATACATTATGTGAATCAGGAAGTGTTGGATATTGTTCGATGCTCATAATATATATTATAGCATAAGTATAATCAAAAATCAATATATCACACGTTAGCGTCCACCGAAGCCACCGCCACCGCCACCGCCACCAGAGAAGCCACCACCACTGGAGAAGCCACTGCTGCTGGAACTAGTGCTGGGGGGTGGTGCAAACGAGGCCGCAGCCGTACTCGAGAAAGTCGAAAGCGTGCTACCCAATACTGCCGCATTAAACGCGCCACTGGCACCTCCATACCAGTCTGGCGTTGTACTGGCAGTGTCATAGGCAATTTCAAGTGTCTTGGCCCAGTCTTTTTCAACACCAAACAGGACGGCATACGGCAACACGCGTTCGTACAGTCGAATCATCTGCTGTTGGTCGTTAGTATCAATCGGTGTTCGTTCGGCGCCCTGAGGGCTTTGCAATATTTTTAGACGATCCGCCTCGGCCACCTTCATATACATCTCCAGGCCTTCAAGGTACTCTTTCATCGCTACACCTTGCTGGGTCAGTGGATCCTTAGTCTTGGCAGTCAGCGCTGTACCAATAAACATGATTGGCCAGGTAACAAATGGCATCGCAAACAATACCGTCCGTACAGTATCATTTCCCATACCGCCAGATAGTATCGGTATCGCGAATATTGCCCCAAATGGTACCATCGCCCCCAGCATCAGTAACGTTGTGGCAACCTTTTTAGCATATTTGCCACCTGAGGGCACCTGGCGATATCCTTGTTCAATGGCATTTGTTCCGATCGCCTTGTCTCGTATCGTTCGCAGCATGGTGCCAACCGAATAATCGGTTGACGACATCGTATACGTACCACCGACCGTTAGTTTAGTGGTTGCCCGTAACACCAATTCTTCATCAGGATGTAGCCCGTCAATTGAAAGAACTTCCAGCTGATAGGTTGGCTTGCGACCACCAGATTGTTCAATAATTCTAATCTTGTGCCGTACCGCCAAATCAATCAGCTGAGCAGGAATCGCTGACCGCAGACGACCCTTGATACCACTAGCCTCCAGTACCGACATGCCATAGGGTGGCAAATACTGCGGCACAATGATACCTGCGCCTTTAGGCTCACGCCCACGCGAGAACCGCAATCTTAGCGCCATCACCAGCCCAACCAGTGACATTATCAACGATCCAATAGGTATTGCAAACACCCTCAGCACCTCCCACAGATTGACACGATACGCCGTAAAACTATCTGGAGCAAACTTCATCAACATAGTGACGTTTTGATACGGCGCAATCTGACCCAGCGACGAGAACGTCACACTTGCCCCGTTATCAGTAGCCTGACATTGCGTCGTCGCACCCTGCCCTCCTTCGTAGCACAAGGTATCGCCCGTAAACAAATCGCGCACCGAATCATCCAGATGCACCGTGGCTTTGACATAGCCAAATGACTGCGACGAGGACGTACCCACCGTATCCCAGTACAGCTCCTGATAGGTGTCCGAGTCACGAATCACATCGCGCAAGGTATACGTCAACTCATAGGTTTGATTACCCTGTACATAATTATCATCACCCGTCTCGACAATCCATTGACCATTACTACTGTATTGGCGATAAATCGGTTCCGTATTGCCATTGCGTTTTAGTGACTGGACTTTGACTGATACCGAATGATCCTGATATGACGAAGGGATACCACGAATCACGCCTTTATTGCGGTCATAGTTAGGAAACTCGGCCGTAAATGATTCAACCACACGCATGACCGCACGACCATCACTGTCACGAGATAGATAATAATTACCTTCAAACTCCCGAAAAGTAAAATCGTTCAAGCTTGCCGACACTGGTTGCGACGTAAACAATGCCCCTGCCGCAACACTCAATCCTATAAATAAAAGAATAAGCTGTTTCATACCATCATGGTATCAGAAATTGGTATATTATAGATAGTAATGATGCGACATGGCATGGTGGTGATTATATGGGTAATAACAGCTAGTATCGGCCTGGGGGCAAGCCTTGGGGCGACTGATGATGAAAGTCGTCTTATCTCAGTCTATGACCAAGGCGTTGAGCGCAGCTTCCTTACACGAGAGACAACCATTGGCGCGGCACTCGAGGCAGCAGGTATCGCCCTTGATGCGCGCGACAGTGTCGAGCCGTCACGCGATGAAGAGCTCGTCGCATCAAGCTACCAGGTAAATATCTACCGCGCACGACCAATCATCGTCATTGATGGCAGCACCCGTACTAGGGTACTCTCAGCACACCAAACCGCCGCAAAAATCGCCAAGGATGCCGGCGTACCACTGAAAGACGGTGATACGACCCAGTTTTCACTCGCAACTAACTTTGTACGTGATGGTGCGGGACAGATCTTAACGATTACTCGTGCCCGCGAGATAACACTTGATCTCTACGGCAAAGCATTACCGATTCGTACGCAGGCCACAACTATCAGTGAATTACTGCAAGAAAAAAACCTCACTCTTGGCGTAAACGACCGACTCTCTCATTCAATGACAACGTCCATTACCCAGGGTATGTCGATTCGAATTTGGCGCGAAGGTATACAAACAGTGAGTGCCGAGGAGGAAATTGCTCCACCCGTTAGACTTATCTACGATCTCAATCAGCCGCTTGGCTATCGTGCCATCCAATCACCCGGTGTTGTGGGCCTCCGCACCATTACCTACCAGATTGAGATTCGCGACGGAGAGGAACTGTCGCGTAAACAGCTTGCCGCTGTTACCACGCGCCAGCCAAGCGAAAAAACCGAAGTAATTGGTCTACGTAATGACGGTAATGGCCTTACTGTCAATAAAGGCGCCCAGTACTTTACCGACAGCCGCGGCATCTCACACCGTGAAACGTATTACGACTTACCTATGGGCGTTGTTATGGGCGCATGTGGTCAAGGCGGGTATTACACCGTGCGCCCTGATGGTGCCAAGGTGGACCGCGACGGTTACGTAATTATTGCTGCAAATTACGGCAACTATCCACGCTGTTCAGTGGTTGAAACGAGTCTTGGTCCAGGTAAGGTATATGATACCGGCGGTTTCGCTGCGCGCCATCCGCATGGGTTCGACCTTGCAACGGACTGGACCAATCGAGACGGTAGATAGTTCTATAGGTTTGGCAATATATCGCCGTAAATCTCGCGAGTTACGCCGTCGTACTCATGGCGAAGTTGCGGGAATGGCACCCCTTCGCGGGCAGTGACGCCCTCGAAAATCCAGAATACACGCTCGCTATACCCAAGGCCACAAGCTGGCGGCATACCATACTCCAACATCTCGACATAATCAATATCAAGCATCATCGCCTCATCGTCACCCGCTTCGCGCATAGCTTGTTGTTCTGTGAAGCGATTCAATTGGTCGATTGGGTCGTTCAGCTCACTAAAGAGATTGCAAAGTTCTGATCCGGCAATCACCACCTGTGCGCGCTGCGTCGTCTCGGGACGATCGGGGTTGACCTTACTAAGAGGCGAGATAAAGGTTGGCGTATTAACCAGCCAAATTGGCCCAGCAACATCTTTACGAATGTTTTTCCAGAGCTTATCAATACCGCGAGATTTGTTTTCCGACTGCTCTACCTCGAGATTGTTTGCCTTCAGGGCTTCCTTGACTTCGTCAAGCGTACAGTTGAATGGATCGATACCATAACGCTTTTGTATTGTTTCGGCATAGTCCCAGCGCTCCCAGTCGCCACTCAGATCAACATCAAAGCGACCAAGGGTGAATTGCAGCGTACCAAACGTTTCTTGCAGGATGTATTTGAACAAATCTTCTTGGAACTTGATTCCTTTTTCCCAATCAGCATAGGCCCAGTACCATTCCATCGCGATATGCTCTGGCAAATGTTCATCAGAATAATTTTCGTTACGAAAACGCGGACCAAGGTCGTATACCTTCTCAAACCCAGCACCCAGCAGACGCTTCAGCGGCAGCTCGTGGCTAATACGTAGGTAGAA
>CALMAK010000010.1 GCA_937859515.1 uncultured Candidatus Saccharibacteria bacterium
TCTCGCTCACGAATAAGGAAGACGAGGATTGTAGCAACCGCAAGGAGAGCTGTGGCAGTCAAGAATATTCGGCTCAGGCTATCGCCAAACGCATGAGTAATACGGTACGAGAACTCTGACTGCGCCGACACAAACGCTTCACGTGCAGCAGTACGATTAGGCTCTGGCAGTTTTTCTGCTTGAGCCATCGCAGCATCTGTCACCCTCTCTTTCATATCTGGCATGTTCAGCGTCAACAGCGTATTCACGTCGTCGAGACTACCCAGTTGCGACACCTCTGGCGCAGAACGCAATTTTTGGACATACACATCGTTCTGTGTTGACCCAAGGTGCCCGATAATACCAGCCGTCAGCATTGCACCAAACACCGCAGTACCAATTGCTGAACCCAAGCTACGAAATAGTTGTGATGAACTGGTGGCAACACCAAGTTCTTTTTGCGAAAACTCTGTCTGCACTACCAAACTGATGACCGGCATCATCACTCCCATACCAAGACCCAGTGGCACCATCATCATAACTTCGTAGAGGTATGACTTTTCTGGTGTCAATGTCGACAGCATAAACATTGCAACCGTCGCTAGGATAATGCCGATTTGCATAAATATCTTATATCGACCTGTCCGCGATATAATCTGCCCCGAGCCGATACTTGCCACCATGATGCCGCCCACCATTGGCAATAGCATGAGTCCAGATTCCGTCGGCGTAGCACCAAATACCTGTTGATTAAACTGTGTCAGGTAAAGTATTGAACCCATAAATGATGCGCCAAACAATAATGCAACAACTGTCACCAATACAAAGTTACGATTACGGAAGAGGTGAAGCGGCAAAATCGGCTCACGCGCCTTACGTTCGACCAGCACAAAGACGGTAGTCGCGACCGCGACAATCGTAAACATAATCACGCGCAGCAGTCCCAATGACATACCTGTTGTGCTCAAAAGATTAGCAAAAATCACATCAGTGTTATCAATCGCCAAAATGAGGGTACCTAATGCCAGCGCCAACAAACCCGCTCCAATATAATCAACAACCGGCTTTTTAGCATGTCTCAGCGGCGGGCAGTACTTCAAGATCAAACCAAACGCAATAACACCGACAGGGATATTAATGAAGAATGTCCAGCGCCAGTCGGTTGTCAGTCCAAGAACAGCATTACCATCCGTCAACCAACCACCCAATAGCGGACCAATGACCGAACTAAGACCGAATACTGCACCAATCAACCCCTGCCACTTGCCACGCTCGCGAGCTGCAAAGAGGTCACCCACAATCGTAAAGGCGTTTGCAGTAATAATACCACCACCAATACCTTGCACGGCACGCCACATAATAAGATCAAGCACTGATCCGCTAAGACCACTAAAGAATGAAGCAATCGTAAAGATACCCACACCGACCAACAGCATGATTCTTCGACCAAAGAGGTCAGATAACTTGCCCGCAATCGGTACAGTAATCGTCGTTGTAATGAGATAGGCCGTTACAATCCAACCCAGAGATGAGAATGCATTGAATTCTTCAACAATCCTACCCAACGCTGTTGAAATAATTGTCTGGTCTAATGCCACAAGAAACATACTGGCCATAACGGACAGCATAATAATGAGCTTGGTGCGCAAGCTGAGGTGATGATTCATGTATTGTTACCCTTTCTGATCGTCCGTCAAAAGTGTCTTTAGTTGGTCAACATTATCAGTAAGGTGATCGATCATCTTACGAAGCTGCTCTTCCTTTATAAAACCGACGAATTGACCCTTTTCCGACCCTACAACATACAGCCGATCGCCGGCCTGAATGTCTAATTCTTCACGAGCATCAGCAGGTATGACCACCTGGCCTTTTGTACCGACTGTTGCTGTTCCGTAAAGTTTTTTATCATGCATACTCTCCCTATTGTAGAATAGGTACGAAAAGTATGTCAAGTATGATTCAGCGTTTCTTTAAAAAATAGAAGCTCAGAGAAATTGCCGACAGCGCACTGATACCTATCACCAGCCAAAACATATAGGGCCACCGTTCACCCGGTAGTTCGACATTCATGCCGTACAGCCCCGCCACCATGGTTGGGATTGTCAGCGCCAACGTAATAACCGTCAGAATCCGCACCGTCTCGTTCAATTGCGTATCAATCACCGCTCGGTATGAATCACGCACGTTCGTAATAGTTCGCAGCAAACTCTTGCACCTACTCATCAGCTGTTCAAGATCAATCGAAAGATCCTCAACCAAATCGTGGTCATCCTCATACAGAGGCAACAACCGACCACCCAGCAGTTTTTCAATTGCCGTATTGGTGGGCTGCAAGGCATCAAGATAGTCATTGAGTTTTCGTTCGTACTCTGTCAGCGTCGCAATGTCACGTGACCGCAAATTACGAACATCATCCGTCGCAGCGCGCATCTGACGGTTGATACTGGCGACACGTGTTTGGTATTGACGAACAATTGCCTCCATCATGAGAATGAAAAACTTTGTCTTTTGCGTTGTCGGTGCTGTCGTGCGATCAATAAATGGTTGCCATAATCGCCCCATCGAATCGCGACTAATGGTGGCGATATACTTATCACCCAGCGCAAATAGAATTGGCGTCGTAAAGTCATTGAAGTCGTTGTCCGTATCTGGCAATCGCGTAATAAAATATGTCCAACCGCCCTCGGTCTCAACACGTGGAACTTCATGCGGATCCAACGCATCCAGTAAAATATCTTCATCAATCCCTAACTCGATCAGTTCCTGTTGTTCAGTCTCATTTGGACGATCGGCACG
This sequence comes from uncultured Candidatus Saccharibacteria bacterium, assembly GCA_937859515.1. GTDB lineage: Bacteria > Patescibacteriota > Saccharimonadia > Saccharimonadales > Saccharimonadaceae > CALMAK01. The sequence goes on from CALMAK010000010.1 coordinate 2,776, forward strand.
AATCCACGTACCAACTAACAAGTCTTCCTGGGAAGTAATTTCAAGCTTTTTCGTGGTAGATCTGAGATATTGCAGCATACTAACCCTATCGTATCACGTCTTATGGGCTGAATTATTTATTTTTAAGCTTGGTCGTCTTTTTCTTGGGAATTGGCAATGACTCTTCGCGTGCCACTAGGCGACCAACAAGATACACATAGACCGTAGTTTCGTGTAGCACTACAAACTGCGTGGCAGTGTCACTCAATTCATTCGCAATAACCGGTGATCGCAACTCATCACTAACGTTCAACAGGTCATCAAACGTCTTAACGCTAATAATTTCACGCTCGCGCAGCTCGATAGGTCGATTAGTGCGTATAATAACACCATCGTGATACCGATAAATCTTCGCCACTGCCCGTTGATACGGATTACGAATACCGTACCCTTCTCGTCGTGATAACCACAATGCCAACACAGCACTCACTACTGCCAAAACTGCCAAGGCAACGACGATCAGCATCCGATGCTGTCGCCACCACAGTGGAGTCTCGGCCACTGATGAACCGCCAACATCGATCTGTCCATTGTCATGCTTTTTATAATCAGAGGCAACGGTAAAGACTGGGTCGCTTAATGGCACTGTTAGTATCATTGACTGTGGCTTACTGAATGTCTGGCCCAAATTATTGCCAGTAACCGTCACTGTGGCAACAATTTCTACCTTTGCGTTCAGGTTAAGTCCAAGTACCGAATTTAACTCAGACACCTTTGCAGCATATTCGGCGTATGGAATATTGACCCTCTTCAGCAGCGAAACCACATCGCCATTCACCATACCGTCAGCACGGTCAATCTGATATAGTCGTTCCCATACAACTGCAGGTTTTGCATCATCGGATGTGGCATTTCCCTTCAGGGCGTACGACGCAATAACGCGTGCTGTAATCGCATAATGATACTGTAAATTTGTTGCCGATTTAGCACGGAAACGCATCGACATGACAGCTGAAATATCCTTCGTTAGTTCTCGTACATACGCCGTCTGTGTACCGCGAGACTCTTCAAATAAACTAGTGTCATGGTATATAACTGTTGGAGTAAATGACTGGTCAACCGTATAGACTATTCCTTCTTGTGAGGACTGCGATCTCACAGCCCTGCCGTCGTATATCAACCATGCCACAGCGAATAAACATAGAACCACGGCCAACCACAATAGCCGAGACATCCAGTCTCGGTCAGTATGTGTACGACGCTTTTGTATATCTAATGTCATCCCCACCCTTTATTGTTATCGATGCATCCACTCGTTCAGAAGGACTGTCGGATAGCCTACCAGCGGAATACGCCCACGGACCACACCCCGCAACTGATCAGTTGTTACTTGCCACGGATCATTATCTGCACTGTTGTCGCCCTTAGTTGTATACACCGGCCCACCTTGAGTCGTAGAAATCTCTACCACCCTATGCGTAATACTTACTCCATCTACAACATATTGTACAATATTTCCCTTTTGTATGTCCATCTCGGGATCATACCGTTGAACCACAACCATATCACCCCTGTTGTAGATGGGGCTCATACTTCCTGACATAATAGCAACTGGATGATATGAAAAAACACCCGTCATAAATAACACCAACCCCACTAGCGTCAACCCAAATGCCGATTCACCCGCCCAGTTAATATGGCGACGCCGAAAGTGAAATACCCGTGATCGATCTTGGCGTGTCCGATCGAGGGTTAGTAGTAAAATAGTACCCACAAGTAATGAGCCCATCGCCACCATATACCAGTCATGGCGTGGAGCAATTGGCAGGAGCAATAATAAATCAGTTGCCATGCGGTATACTAACATGGATTGAAGACCAGCCGTATAAGCAAGATACGTCAAAACAATGTTTTGCACCAACACAGGAATAAAGACGGTACCGATCAGTTCTATCACCGAAGCGCCGCTTGCTGTTATCAGCTGCGGCATGACCAATGCGATATACGGCAACATAAAGACCGCCACCACCACACCTCCTCGTAGTAGTGGCTGCCTGCGACCAATCAACAGGATAAATCTATGTCGTACATACTCGACACCTACACCAAACGCAACATAGGCAATTAAGTTTAATACCATTTGCCACACGCCACCCCATAAAGGATTATGTGCATATGTGAACAATAGTCCGCTCAGAAAATAGACAATCGCCCACAAGGCCATTACGCTGGCAGTAATACCTACTTTTTCATTCGTGCGGCGCAATCGATCTCGCTTATCACGCGTCACCCACCACAACCCAAGAGCCAGTACGAGCGCACCAAGCGGCTGCAATACATATAGTAAGAATTGGGGCGAGACCCCTACCACCGTGCGCAAGGTTGTCACCACAGCCACCCATAGTACGATGCTCACCAGTACCACCCATGCGGTGATCGGTAGATGCAATCGGGAGAGTATGTGCATTACACCTTCCCTCGCACTTCAAATATGGGCGCCCATGATGAGCTAGGCATACCAATCTGTCCGCCAAAGGAAAACGTCGCATTGTTTTCTAATTGGCTGCCATTCGTCATCTTTAATACTGTTGGTTCAGATATGTAGGTTGCACTCCAAATTGATTCTACAGTATGTGTCGTACTATTCCAGTTTGTTACATAGATACGCCAACCCTTCACGCGTTGTCCCGTGTTATTCCGCACCGTTATACTATATTGACGAATGTATTTGCCGCCTGATGTCCAACCCGTACCCGGAGTCATCGTCGCTGTTAATCCAGAAACTACCTGGTACTGACTATCCGGCCCGGCCCCTGATTCACCAATCACTATCGCATCGTTAAATGTAAGCGTCCCGTTTGTACTGGTAAATTGCACGCCAAATGAAGTCGATCCACCTGGTGGTATCGCTCCATTGTGGGATGCATTCTCAAATATCAACGTCAGAGATGACAATTGACACGAAGCATTCCAACAGCTAAGCCCCGTAACGGCTGTTGGCACATTAAATCTCACCTCCCATCCTGTCGCCGCAACCGCCCCAATATTACTGATTGTGACATTAAACTGGTACTGAAACGGCCCCGTCCCATAAATAGAACGCGTTGCACTGACGGTTAAATTTGGCGCATTTGGATCCCCATTCGAGTCTTGCGCCACTGTTCGTGCCGTACCACCAATCTGTAAATTCTGCGAAAACAAAGCGTACCCTACGCTCATCATGAGGAAGGGTACGACGAGGAACCATATGAATGGTCGTAGGCTAGTCATGTAACGCCGATGTGTCATTACGTTTGCCCTATGCGCACTTGGGCGCGTGCTAACTATTACGTATTTTGTACGTAGTTAAGAGTAATAGTCGCCGTCTTGGTCTGAGCTGTTGTAACCGTCGAAGCTGAGTTCCATGTTACTTTTACCGTTACAGTGTTGGTCGCACCAGCATTAAGTGTTGTCGTAGACGGCGTAACACCAGTCACTTCATAGGTAATATCTGTTGGTGCAGCACCATTAATAGTAGCGACATCTGGTGTAATACTGTTAAGAATCGCATCAATTGACCCTGCATTTGTCACCGTAATATCGTAAGTTGCCGACGCACCAGGATATGCTAATTCGACATCAAACGTTGCCGATGTATCAGTAAATGCTGGAGCAGTAGCATCTGTCGCACCGGTTGTACTATTAGCTGCATCAGCTGCGATGTTTGTAATCTTTACATCCCAATCGGCCGTTGTTGTTGCCGTACCATTAATGACAAGGCTCGACGAGAACGCCGCATAGGCAATTGATGCCAGGCCAGCGACGACCAATGCAGCTACAATTAGTTTCTGTTTCATATGATATTCTCCTGTTTATATGTAAAAGCTTTATCTATAGCCAAAATACCATAAGCACAAGCTATTCGCAAGTACTTTACTGTGTGGCGTATGGCCAGGTCCAATTGCGAATCTCTGGCATATCTTCACCATGTTCAACGATGTAATTGTTGTGCTGGATCAGCTTTTCCTGCATATCTTCATACAGCGCTTTTGCTTCAGGGCTGGTTAGGTGCGCACGCTCGATCGTATCCATCACTAAGTGGAATCGGTCCATGTCATTCTTGACGGTCATGTCAAATGCTGTCGTGATTGTTCCCTCTTCTTTGTATCCACGCACGTGTAATCGTTGATTCGCGCGGCGGTATGCGAGGCGATGAATCACCCATGGGTAGCCATGGAAAGCGAAGATAATTGGCGAGTTCTTTGTAAATATATCGTTGTAGTCGATGTCACTGAGACCATGTGGGTGTTCAGTGTCTGGCTGCAAACGCATCAAATCGACCACGTTAACAACACGTATTTTCAAATCAGGTAACGCCGCGCGCAGGATCGACACCGCAGCCATTGTCTCAAGTGTTGGGATGTCGCCAGCGGCGGCCATAACAACATCCGGCTCATCACTACTGTCTGTGCCTGCCCACTCCCATACACTAGCCCCCTTAGTGCAGTGATCAATCGCTTGATCCATATTGAGCCACTGCGGTGCTGGGTGCTTTCCTGTCACGACGAGGTTAATATACCCACGACTCCGCAACACATGATCCATGACGCTAAGGGTCGTATTAGCGTCTGGTGGCAGATAGACACGCGCTATGTCAGGTTTTTTGTTCAGAATATGATCAATGAACCCTGGGTCCTGGTGTGTAAATCCATTGTGGTCCTGACGCCATACGTGACTAGTCAGAAGATAATTAAGAGATGAAAGTGGTTCACGCCATGGCAGCTCATCGCACATCTTCATCCATTTAGCATGCTGACTCATCATACTGTCAACGATACGAATAAACGCCTCATAGCTATGGAAAAGACCATGACGACCTGTCAGCAAATAACCCTCCAGCCATCCTTGCGCCTGGTGCTCTGACAGCATTGAATCGAGGACAAATCCATCCTGTGCCAAGAATTCATCACCATCTTGTACACGTGCATTCCACTGGCGACTGGTTGTCTCAAACACTGGCCCCAGCTTATTTGACATGGTCTCATCAGGAGCAAACACGCGGAAGTTGCGACGGCTAGTATTTAGCTTGATAACATCACGCAACCACGGACCTACGGCTTCGGTATTGCCAGTATTTGCGATGCTCGGGTATGGCACGTCAACCGCATAATCACGGAAATTCGGCATGATCAGTTCGCGTAGCAGCTTGCCGCCATTGGCGTGGTCATTGGCGCCCATACGGCGCTTACCAGTCGGTGCAAGCTCTTCTAGCTCTGGCATGAGACGACCCTCTTCATTGAACAACTCTTGTGGACGATAACTCAGCAGCCAATCCTCCAGCTTTTTCAGATTCTCAGTATGATCAGCATCTACTGGGAAGGGCACTTGATGCGACCGGAATGAATCTTCATTCGGTAAACCGTTCACCTCTTTTGGCCCCGTCCAACCTTTTGGCGAACGCAAGACAATCATTGGCCAACGCGGGCGTACCATGTTGCCATGTTCGCGGGCCTGCAACTGAATGTGCTTAATATCAGCGATAGCTTCATCTAGAACCTCAGCCATACGGGCATGCATATATGCAGGGTCACTGCCTTCGACGAAATATGGTTTATACCCATATCCTTGGAACAGTTGCTCAAGCTCTTCATGCTCAATACGCGCCAATACTGTTGGATTACTAATCTTGTATCCATTTAAATGCAAGATTGGTAATACCGCACCATCAGTTGCGGGGTTAAGGAACTTGTTGCTGTGCCATGCGGTCGCAATCGGACCCGTTTCAGCCTCACCATCACCAACCACACAAGTGGCAATTAAATCTGGGTTATCAAACACCGCACCATAGGCATGGCTCAGGCTGTATCCTAATTCGCCACCTTCATGCAACGACCCTGGAACTTGCGGCGACACGTGGCTCGACAGACCACCCGGCCACGAAAACTTACGAAATAGAGTTGTCATACCCTCCTCATTGCGCGGCATATCAGGATACACTTCGCTCCAGGTACCCTCAAGATATACATTGCCCATCAGCGCTGGACCACCATGACCTGGACCCGAAAGGTACACCATATTAAGATCATTTTGCTTAATCACACGATTAAGGTGTACGTAGATGAAGTTCTGCCCCGGTGTCGTTCCCCAGTGCCCTAGCAGCATCTTCTTCACATCACCAATCTCCAACGGACGACGCACCAATGGGTTATCGCGCAGATACATCTGCCCCACAGAAAGGTAATTGGCTGCCCGCCAATAGGCGTCAATCTTACCTAACATGTCTGCTGATATTGTTGCTGTCATAGTACCTCCTTACACAGCCGAATGGTTTTTACTGCAATAATTGTATCTTCATGGGTCGGAATCACATGAACACCAATCCGAGAGTGTTCAGCTGAAATAAGCCGATCCCCCCTTTCGTTGCGCTCATCATCAATCACTATACCTAAGAATCCTAATCTGTCTGTGATCTGTCTTCGAATCGTCGCCGAACGCTCACCAATGCCAGCCGAAAAGATAATACTATCTACTCCACCCATCGCCGCCGCATACGCCCCAATCGTCTTTGTAATCGTATAGCAAAACAAGTCAACCGCAAGATCTGCTCGCTTATCCTCATGACGTTGCTGCAGTAACGTATACATATCAGCTGTCGTTCCCGAAACACCCAGCAAACCCGACTGCTTGTAGACCAACTGGCTAACATCCGTTAGTGTCATATTTCTTTCACGCAACAAATAATCAATGAGGCCTGGATCAATATCGCCTGTCCGCGTACTCATAACAATACCTGATGCCGGAGTGAACCCCATTGTTGTGTCAACTGGCTTCCCGTCTTTAACGGCCGCAAGACTCGCCCCGCTACCGAGATGCGCCATTATTACACGACCGTACGCGGCAGCCTCACCCTCATGCTGTGTAAAATCACTAAGAATATATTCGTATGACAAGCCATGAAATCCATAGCGTCTAACACCCGAGTCACGAAGCTCGGCTGGCACTGCAATGGTCTGTGCTACTGCAGGCAGATCATGAAAGAATGCCGTATCAAAGCACGCTACATGTGGCACCCTGTTAAAATACTGCCTAAATACCTCCAGGCATTGTAATATAACTGGCGTATGATTGGGCGCCAGCGGTACAAGTGCATGCAATTGTTCGTACACTTCATCATCAATAACAACTGGACCACTATACGTCTCTCCACCGTGCACAATACGGTGCCCAACACCCCTGACGTCAGCACTAGCAACCCCTTCAGCTTTCAGCCATTGAATAGCAACTCTTGCTGCCACTCCGTGATCAGATGCGGCAATCAGCTGTGTATCTACACTGCCATACTCTCCATCAGGAATAAGATGTGCGTCATACGTGCCAATACCCTCAATCGATACCGATAGCCGTGGCTCATCCGTCGATGCCTCATCAAAGACGGCAACCTTAAGGCTCGACGAGCCCGCGTTTACTGTAAGAAACATGATTTTACCACCATAACCATAACTACTTACAGTATAGCAAACAATTACTCGATATCTCCTTGTACTTTCTACCAAGAAAAAACGAGCCTCAAAAGACTCGTTTTTTCTTGGCTC
>CALMAK010000011.1 GCA_937859515.1 uncultured Candidatus Saccharibacteria bacterium
TCGTATGATCAAGGGTTTTGGGATGGATGGCGAGCTTTTGGCAAGAAGGTTCATTCTGATATCACCAAAGATACCGTCACAAAGGAAAAGCTACAATCATACGTTAACGCTGGATCGACGGGTGTTATACCAGGTGAGTCTACCGCCACCCCACCAACAGCCATATCGACACCACCAACCACAGAAGCACCGACCCCGTTGACAGTCACGGCCCCCATCAGTAACGATGCCCCAACAACCATCCAGTTAGAGGCCACCCCCGAGGAAAAAGAGCGCCTTGCTCTCAAGAATCTCAATACTATGCTGTATGTCGCCAGCTTTCTTTTAATTGGCGCTACTGCTGCGTTTATCGCTGCCAGCGGTACTCCGCCTGAAGTGCGCCTCATTCTACTCTGGATTGCAGCTGGTCTCTTCTACGGCAGTGGCCTAATACTGCACGTACGTAGCAAACGCTTTCAACCAGCCGCGCTGGCGTTTGCTGGAACTGGTCTTGCCATTCTGCCATTCGCTGGGCTTGCGCTCACTATGTTGGCAGATATGCCGGGGCAGATCGCATGGTTTATCACCTCACTCGTAGGTATCATAGCCTATGGTGCCGCGACACTCGTCTTGCGACATGCGATTGTCGCGTATCTTACGATGGCGTTTGTTCTATCACTGGCAACTGCCAGTACTTCAATGCTACAGCTGCCGCTTGTGTGGGGATTTGTCGTTGTTATGGTCGTCGCATTATTGACACACTTCGTTGCAACGCTATGGCCATCATCGCTACCCGATGTCTTTAAGGCACCCGTAGAACAGACGGGGCAATATGTGACACCTCTCGCGCTTATCGCCAGCCTCACCGCGGCCACAGAGCTGTCATTGAGCGAGTTTACTCTTATTTTCTCAGTTGCAGCACTGCAATACATCGTCTTCTGGGCACAAAAGCGTACCTATATCAACGAGACGATTGCACGCGCCTTACTTATTATCGCGTTGTCGCTGCTAGGCTTTACGATCGACGAAGAGAATGCCTTGTTTATTACGATTTGGCACACGGCACTATTGCTCATTAGTGCCGTCTTCTCGCTCGTTCGGGTACGCACACAGAGTCCCGAGAATCTGCAACAAGAATCCGCCTGGCTAGCAGTAACACTGGGTGGGTTAGTATGTACACTGGGTGGCTGGATGCAGACCGACATACCCGACATCGGTGTTACGATCACCCTAATGCTCGTATCGCTTATTGCTGCTGCCGCAACATTCCGCTTGCGCCACATTAGCTGGGCATATGTGTGTTTGATTGCCTCGGTCATACTGCCATTTAGTATTGGAGAGTGGGCAATGAATATCACTTGGTATGAAGATGCTTACCCATGGATATTCCTTGCAGCTTCGTTTGCCGCACTACTAGGTACCTCCCTATGCAAAAAAGCAAACAAATCACTGCCCGTGCAACAATTTACTGCCGCAGCCTTTTGGACATATACGATTGTTGCGACAGTAATGGTGTTTGTTCTCTATGGCTCGCCACTTTCACTGTGGGTCGTATTATTCGCTGCACTTACTGCCATCAGCGCAATTATCTTTTCATACATTCGTAACATTGTCGCCAGTGAGGCGATTGCCATAGGATATATTGCCCTTGCCATCACGGCTGTCGTATGGAACACTTCTGATATTCATACCTGGCACAGTCTGATTATCGTTGGCACTCTTTATCTCGTGTTGCTTATCGGTGGACTCGTTCATTCATTGCGTGCCGAAGCTGAACGTACGACATGGATTCTCAGTATCGGACAAGGTGTCGCCTTATTCTTTGCGCTGGGCATGGCACAAGATGAAACACGACTCGCCGCGGCACTTCTACTATTGGCGACGGCAGTAGGCGCTAGCGTCAGGTACATGGTTACTAAAACCTCAACGACGCTTGATCAGCTGTATGCCGTATCAACTGTGCCGTATTTGATACTAGCATGGGCGAGCTCTCTCGCTCTTGCTGAGGGGTGGCAGATTCTCATCCTTGGAGCTGCAGCAACACTATATTGGGCCATTTCGTATCGAGCTGTACAGCCGTCGATCGCAATCGTGGCGAATGTCGCCGCGCTTGGTGCTGTCGTAACGCTCTTTTCGTGGATTGATGCACCAGTCGAATGGAGAATATTACTGATTGGCTGGGTCGCCACAGCGTTGCTTACTGCATGGTACGGCATCACTCTATGGATGAAGGACATTGACCGGGCATGGATTCATATTGCGTCTATTTGGACAATTCTTGCCGCAGCTGCACTGTTATCCATTACGGCAGAGAAAGCCATCGCCCTGTCAGCGTGCACAACCCTTATATCACTTGCGGGATTCATTGGTGCACATGGGTATGTTCTGCGCCGCACGACATATTTTGATACCACTATTGCCGTTGTATCATTTGCCGTGCAAGCAGCTATCTATATTCAATGGCCCGAAACTGCTATTACCGTATATGGTCACATTACCGCCGCGACCATACTGGGGATCGCTTTATGGCGACGCGCACATGGTCAATCACGCATCACGCATTATTTCCTTGCAGCAGGATCCTTAACGCTTGGCGCAGCCATCAGCGCCTTTACCGAGAATGCCGTCTACCAACTCATCTTCCTTGTTGAGCATGTCATCATTCTTGTTATCGGTGGGCTCAAACAATGGCAAAAAGTCGTCTGGTGGGGTGTTGCCTCAACGGTGGGTGCGATCCTTTATTTCCTACGCGATTACTTCTTCCTGTGGCTCGCATTCCTGGGCATCGTTCTTATCGCAATTGTTATTTGGCGCCTCAGCGTCTTAAACAAACCAAAGTCTGAGTAACAAATGGTACACTGGTACAGATGACTAAAAAATCCTTTCCTGTTGTAACCATAACTCTTGATAAAATCGTTGGCGGCGGCCAGGCACTTGGCACCATGGAGGATGGGCGCAAATTATTTGTATGGGGTGGACTGCCAGGCGAAACCGTTGAAGTGCAGGTTACCAAAAAGAAGTCTAATTTTGCCGAAGGTATCGTGACGAACGTCATATCTGCATCAAGCGAACGAGTCTCCCCGCGTGATCCTAATAGCTATCTCAGCACCAGTCCATGGCAAATTATGGACTTTGGCAGCGAACAACACTACAAGGCCGCATTGATCGAAGAAGCTTTCGAGCTGCACGATATCGTCTTGCCTGACCCAATTACTGTCTATACCGATGGACAGGAGTATCATTATCGCAATAAAGTGGAGTTCAGCTGGTACAGCACGACTGATACCGCATCTGGTGGCGATACACTAGATCTGGCGTTTTTCCGACGTGGCTCAAAAGGCAAAATCATCGTAAAAGAATGTGCGCTTTTACCGGACTCCATCGTGCACACAGCTCACGCTATCCGAGATGCGCTGCAGGCTGCACACGTCACTGCCCGACAACTAAAAACACTTTTGATCCGCTACAACCAGGCTGGCGACTGTGTGTGGCAATTGTACGTAAAAGACGAAGATTTTGACACAGCAGCACCTTCACTTGAAAACATTGGCAGTGGTGGGGAAATTATCTTCAGCAACCCAAAAAGTCCGGCTAGTGTTATTACCAAACGTCTGGCATCATATGGAAATATCGTATTAACCGACACCATCCTCGGTATTTCATTTCGTTATGCGACAGAAGGGTTTTTCCAGGTTAATATACCCGTCTACGAACGTGCACTGCACGACATGAAACAGTGGATTGACGGTGCACGCCCGACTGTTGATCTTTATAGTGGCGTCGGCTCAATTGGCCTCACTATTGGCGGTGATCATACAACCCTCGTGGAGATCAACGAACATGCTGTCCGTGAAATGCAACGCAACATCAAAGAACTTGCCGTCCGTGCAACACCCGTTCTCGCCGCAAGCGAGAATGCTCTCGATCATATTACCGGGGACAAGACCATTATCGTTGATCCACCACGAGCCGGTCTCCATGAAGCGGTTATACAACGTCTTCTTGAAACGACACCACAAAGGATCATCTACCTCAGCTGTAATCCTGTCACCCAGGCTCGCGACGTTGCACGCTTGGCTGAAAAGTATGGCGTCCGTGCGCATCAAGGGTATAACTTCTTCCCACGCACACCGCATATCGAGCATCTCGTTATCCTCGATCTAAAATAGTTGCACGACATGAAGTAATCAACTACACTAAACCTTATGAAAAGCAAAAGGGGATTCAGCATCGTTGAGGTATCAGTAGTACTTGTTATTATTGCAATTCTCGCCACCGTAGGAACGTTCTCATATCTATTTATTCAACGCGACGCACGCGATAGTCAGCGTCAGGCAAAAGCAACTCTTATCGCAGAGGGGCTTGAAAAGTTCTACGACAAGAATGGAGAATACCCATCTCCCGCTGCACTTACCGGCAATATCTCTGCCAACACTGGCCAAGCCGTAGCCTCTAAGCTAAAGGTTGATCAAGAGACGCTCGTTATGCCAAAGGCACCAAGTGGCATAACTAACTCAATTGCAACAGCACTGAACGATACCGATGTTCTTGCTTATATCGCAAAAAGCGACATGAACAACACAAGTTGCCAAACGAATGTCGCGGGTGGTTGTGACGAGTTTACGCTGTCCTACAAAAAGGAGCGTGACAACGAAACGGTTACCATCAAGAGTCGTCATAGTGGACGCGAGGCAGGGTTCGAAACGACACCAGAGGCACCAAGTCGTCCGACCATCACCGCCACACAGTCAGGCACTAACCTTATTGCAACCTCATCAACGCCAACATGTGAAACTGGACTGACTGCCAAATATAGCTTCCAAAATAAAGCCGGATCCGGAGCTTGGACGGCCTGGACAGCCTGGCAAACAGGACACACCTGGACACGAACAGGCAATACAAACGCTGTCGTCTACCAATTCCAGGTGAAGGTTCGCTGCGATAGCGCAAGCAAAGAAGGGAACGAATCAGCCGCAAGCGCACCTGTTTCAGTTACCTATACACATGTTGTCGTTGCGCCTTCAACACCGACAGTAACAGTATCTGGCTCAACCAGCAGCATCACAGCAACATCATCAACTGTCACATGCCAGACAGGTGAAACGCGACAATACAAGATCGATTATCGCATAGGTTCGGGCGCCTGGGATGAAGGCACTTGGGCAACCGGGACTACACGCACCGTTAGTGGCCTATCGCAGGGCAGTGTCTACGGATTCAGGGCGACGGCACGCTGCATAATGAACTCTGATATTCAAACTTCAGGTACAAGCGCCATAGCAACCTACACCGTACCCGTTGCCGCACCTTCAGGGCTCACTATATCTGCAGCAATGTCAGGCTCTGATGCCGTAGGTACTGCAGCAGGCGGAACTTGCGGGACTGGCGCAACTATCGAACGTCAGATCCGCTACCACTCTACTAGTACAAGTACTGACGGGACTTGGTCAAGCTACACAAGCGGCGCGACCCGTTCAGTATCGGCCCTGCAGGGTCATAAATACACCTTTCAACAGCAGGCTCGATGTACCGGCGGCTCAACAAGTAGTGCCTGGGTGACAAGCGGAACCGCTAACACCGTTCGTCCAATTGCAGCACCATCGACACCAACTATTTCAGCGAGTACGAGCGGCGACACGACAACCTACTCGCGAAATAATATATCATGTCCTACAGGCACAACAACACGCTACCAGTATAAATATCTTGCCGACTATAGTGGCGGCTATGAGACTGCCTGGTACGGACCAACGACGGGCGTTGCCACTATAGACTGGAACACTCAGAGTCAAGGCTACCAATATAGGGTTCAGATGCAGGCCCAATGCTATACAGTACACGCTACCAGCGGATGGAGCGGCACAGGAACTGGCAGTTATATTCGTCCCGTCAATCCTCCAGGGCCAATATCCTACACAGGGCAGCGCATAAACAACCGAACTATTCATATTAGGGGTATCTCGTCATGCGGGCCGGGTGCAAGCTTATACTCACAAGCTGATATCTGGTCTGAAAGTTGGTCATTTACTCCACGCCCTCCAGATAAGTACGGCTGGTATAGAACCCACTTCGGTAGTTGGTCGCAGAGCTGGAATTACTATGGCACTTCAGTCCTTACGGGAACTGTGAGCGCAAGTGATATACCTGCAAGTCGAAGATTTGCCGGATCATTCGAAATGCGTTGCGTCAACCAGGTGACAGGGCGACAAAGCGCAACAAATGGCTATCAACAAAGCCCTACATACACACTTTAAGGAGATGAATACTGTGAATATTGGAAAAAGAAGTATAACCAAAATAATCATAGCGCTCTCTATTGTACTATTATCTGCTGGTGTGGTTTTTGGCGCCTTACTAATCCTGGAAAGTACTGGTGTTATAAAGTCTGGAGAAAACCCCAATGATCAGTCCGCCGTATCAAAGGAAGACCCTGCCAGAAGAGCGGCATCGTTAGAAGAGCAGGCGTCAGAAGCCTCAGCCAACAATGATTACACCAAGGCAACCAACTTATACGAACAAGCCGCTGATTTATACCTAGAAAGCAAGGATACAGACGCAGCAGCAAATGCAGCAGCAAATGCAGAAAGCGTAAGACAATCTGCAAAGAAAAGCCCTGAGGTCCCAGAAGAAGACGTAAAATCTTCTTTACCTAAGAGCTAATAAAATAAATTAGCTTGTTCGTATCCGGCGATATGCAAATTTCACTGCAGGGCGCCAACCGCCTGAGGCGTCACTGTCAAACTGATAGATCGTACCGTTCTTTACTTCGTTAATCTGCACGAGAGCAGGATTATATGGCGCAAGAGTGCGATAGAACGCAATATCTGTATCAGATATATGTGTACGACCTGGAAAGACCTCGGCAAACTTCTGTCGACCAATTTCATCGAAATAACTCGGTTTACCTTTCGGAGGCAGATACAATTCAGCTTTTAGCCCCATACGTGATACTACCTTCTTGATGTCAGCCAAAACAATGCGTGATTGTGCCTCGATATATACGTACAGCTGTTTTTTCGTCGTCAAGAACACTGTCGCATGGTCAGTACGATTGATTGGCGTACGCCACAATAGTATCTGCTTAATCTCGGCCGTGACTCCAAACGACGCTTTGCAGGTGCGCTCTAATGCTAATTGATCAAAAGTTGCACTATCCATATAGCTATTATTGTACCACTTTGACGCTTTCTGTGTGCTAGACTAGAGACAGATGAACGATCTTACGGTTATGATTGAGGTAGTTGCTCGCGCCGGAGGAGGTGGATCGAGTGGCGATGGGGGCGGAGGTGAGATAATCGCGCTTATCGGTTATTTCCCTAGCTACTACCTTGGTAAGCTCATTAAAAAATTACTCCCACGCAAAGCGGAACTCTTCGTTAGCGCCGCATTTGCCACACTTTGTAGCGTCATCCTCCTTATTATTGGTGCAGTCGGCGGCTTCAGCGGTACATGGTTTATGATTCTTATTATTATTGGTATCTGGGCAGGATGGGGCGCTGCCTTCTTCGGTGTTATGGATCGTCTTAAAAAGCGTCAAGCTGCGGCAAGTCAAGCAATCTCTGCCGCTGCACTACAAGATGGCGCCTGGAATGAAGAGGCGCTTCTGGCCCATGCTCGTCAAGCCTTCCTACAATATCAATACGATTGGTCGACATTCAATACCGCTAACATCAAGACATATACAACACCCCGCTACGGAATGCACAGTAGCCTTCTACTCAGCGTTCTTCACGAACTTGGACGGACAAACGTCATGGCTCAAGTGCAAATTAAAAACAGCCTCATCGTTGGAATGCATGATGATGCCGATAATTCACGCGACACTTTCGAGGTCGCATTTGAGGCTTCGGCACTCGATCAATTAGTCGACAGCAATAACACCGTCTTGTTTAAAGATTCAAAACCTTTCATTGAGTACTGGCACTTTATCCGCAGTGGCGAGTCATGGCTACTCGACAACATCGTCCAGCATACGCAAAACCTTTCGGCCGCCAATACGTCACTTCGTGCTTTTGCAGAGAATAATCATATGTTTTACTCACTCGATATGGGCTGGCTTTTCTTGCCTTCAAAAGGTCTCCTGATGTCGCGTGGTAAATTCGGAACAAGCGATATCAATAATCACGTCGTCGGCACCTACAACGAGCGTCTCGTCCAGCTGTATACCTATACGCCCGTGCCACTTAACAACAATAATGCGAGCTGGCTCATTCTGCAGGTCACGCTACCAAAATCATACGGCGGCATTATCGTGCAGCAGAATAAGAAAGCCTTCTCGACGACGAGTGTCTACCAAAAAACTCCTAAGGAATATACAAAATACACATTTGAATGGAATGACTTCAACAAGCGATACAGCGTTCATGCCACTGATGCAGACAGACTGGCCGCCTTTGAGCTGATTAACCCTGGGTTCATGGCATACCTCTACGATAACGATCCAAGTGTTGGTATCGAAGTGGCCGACAATGTCCTTTACCTATTCAAATATCTTGGCGCACGCACCACGACAACGGTCAATCCGCAGGAATACCAGGCGATGATGACAATTGCGTTAAAGGCATTCAAAGAACTGCAACTCTAATACAATAGCACCGCTGTTGTAAGTCCTCACTCGATCAAGAAAGCAAGCTCTCTTGATTCTCATTTCGTAGTACAATAGTTATAATGAATTTCGAATCTCGTTATAAAACTCTTAATGACAATCAACGCCTTGCTGTTGATGCGATTGATGGGCCCGTCATGGTCATCGCAGGGCCTGGCACAGGCAAAACTGAGCTTCTAGGTATGCGCGCTGCTAACATCCTCAAAAAGACCGACACACTGCCCGAAAGCATCCTATGCCTCACATTCACCGAAAGCGGAGCACATGCCATGCGCGAGCGTCTGGCAAGTATCATCGGTAAGGATGCCTACAAGGTCGCGATTCATACCTTCCACAGCTTTGGTACTGAGATTATCAACCAACATAGCGAGTTCTTCTATCACGGTGCAAATTTCCGGCCAGCCGATGATTTATCAAGCTATGAAATTATCAAGAAGATTCTCGACGAATTAGATTACAGCAATCCACTTGCCGGCAAAATGAACGGCGAATATACACATATTCGTGATATCACGACGGCCATCTCGGAGCTAAAGAAGAGTGGTCTTACCAGCGACGAGTTACTGCAAGTACTCGACAGCAACGACTTAGTACTTGATACAAGTGAAGCAAAACTGCAAGATGTCTTTAGTGCGCGGATCGGCGCCACCACACTGGCACGCCTCGTCCCTGTCGCAGGTGAGATTGCCGACATCACACCACCCGCGTTGCCGCCCGGGCTAACACCACTCACGAACACCATCGCACTCAGCTTGGCGCATGCCATCGACGAAGCCACGGAAAATAACTCAACCAAGCCAATTACTGCCTGGAAAAACCGCTGGATGGAAAAAAATGCTGAGGGGACGCCAGTATTCAAAGACCGCAAACGTCACGAAAAACTACGTTCGTTAAGTTATGTATATTTCCAATACCTCGCACGCATGCAAGAGGCTGAGCTATACGACTATGATGATATGATCCTGCGCGTCGTACATGCCATGGAAGTATTTGATGACCTCAGGTTCAATTTGCAGGAAAAATACCAATACATCATGGTTGACGAGTTCCAAGATACCAGCTTGGCGCAGATGCGTATCCTTGATAACCTCACCAACAACCCCGCGCAAGAGGATACGCCGAATATCCTTGTCGTAGGCGATGATGATCAAGCGATTTACAGCTTCCAAGGTGCCGATATTAGCAACATTCTGTCATTCCGTGACAGGTACAGTAAAGTAAAGCTTATTACGTTGACCGATAACTACCGCTCAGCGACACCAATTCTCAACACAGCTCGGTCGATTATCACTCAAGGAGCTGACCGCCTTGAACGATATATCGACGAACTCGACAAGACGTTGACACCTCATCGGGATGGTACGACTGAAGTATCCCTATTATCCGCACCGACCACCAGTGATGAACGCAGTTGGATGATACACGAGATCGCATCACGTCTTAAGCGCGGCGATGACCCACAAGAAATTGCCGTTCTGGCACGCCGCCATCACGAAATTATCGCCTTACTGCCATACTTTGCTGCCGCGGGTATTCCCGTTTCGTATGAACGTCGTGATAATGTTCTTGAAATCACGCCCGTATTGCTCATTGAACAATTAGCCCGAATTATTGTACTACTTGGCGACCAGAAGCTACAGGAAGCTGATGCGTTGCTGCCTGAGTTATTATCGCACCCCGCCTGGCGAATACCACCATCCGACCTCTGGAAACTCAGCACTACTGCCTACGACAGTCACATGCGCTGGTTCGACGCCTTAGCAACCATGAAGCAATTTACACCACTCCATCAATGGCTCATCGAACAAATTGCTGCGTCCCATTATCAACCACTGGAATATATTTTAGATACATTAATCGGTACACCAAGTGCCACGACACCCGAAATCGAGTCGGATGACACCGACGATGCGTTTGCCGAACCAACACCAACACCATTTACTTCACCACTGTATGAATACTTTTTTGGCGCAGAAGCGCTAGCTGGCGACCCAAACGAATACTTGACCTACCTAGAAGGTCTGCGTACGATTCGTAGCGCACTACGTGATTATCAGTCAGACACTCAACCAACATTGGCCACGTTTATTGCATTCATTGACCTTTACCGCGAAACTGGCGGTGTCCTAACTTCAGCCCGCCAAGTTGGCACTTCCTCGGCTGCTGCAATTCAACTGATGAGCGCACACAAATCAAAAGGTCTTGAGTTTGACACCGTCTTTATTACTGGCGCAGTTGACTCAATGTGGGGCGAACGAGTACGGGGCAAAAGCCGTCTCATTTCATATCCCGAAAACCTGCCCCTCAGCCCAGCAGGTGATTCGCCCGATGAGCGTTTGCGTCTATTCTTTGTTGCGGCAACCCGTGCTAAAAAAGAATTGCTCATCAGTTATGCCGAGGCAAATGATGATGGCAAACCACTCGATCGCGCCGGATTTCTATTAAGCATTGGTGATGCACAACCGATCACACAGAAGAGCGACGCAGCAAACTTGCGGTCAAGCGCCGAACAGCGCTGGTACACCGCTGTCACCACGCCTTCGTCCGACCTTCACGAACTTTTAGGGCCAACGCTAGAACGCTACAAATTAAGCGCCACACACCTTGGCAACTTCCTCGACGTGACACGTGGCGGTCCACAGACATTCCTCCTCAACAACCTCTTGCGCTTTCCGCAGGCAATGAGCGCACCAGCCGCCTACGGATCAGCCATTCATGGAACCTTGCAGCGCGCTCATGCACACCTGACGGCAACAGGGAAGTACCGCGCCACTGAAGATATTATTCGTGACTTCGAGACCCTCCTTGCCGACTATCGGCTGGATGATGCAACCCGTGAGGCACTGTTACAAAAGGGAATCGACACTCTCGGCATCTTTTTAACCGAAAAATACCATTCGTTTACACCCAACCAAAAATCCGAGCTAGGATTCGCCAATCAACAATCAATCGTTGATGGTGCTCACCTGACCGGTAACCTCGACCTTGTCGATATTGATACGAGCTCAAAAACAATGACCGTCACTGATTACAAAACAGGCCATCCCGTACGCGATTGGAAGGGCAAGACTGATTACGAAAAGATTAAGCTTCATAAATATCGCCAGCAGCTGATGTTTTATAAATTACTCGTCGAGCATTCGCGTGATTATGGGTCATACTCAGTCATAAAAGGTGTCTTGCAATTTGTCGAACCTACTAAAGATAGGCAGATTCTTGCCCTCGAGGATGATTTTCAGGCGGCAGAGCTGGATGAATTCCGTCAATTACTGACAGTTGTATGGAAAAAAATTACCACGCTTGACCTTCCGAATATTGACACCTACGAACCAAATTACAAGGGTATCATGGCATTTGAGCGCGATTTAATTGACGAGAATATATAGATATGCTATAATAAAAGAGTAGGCGTTTGAGAAGTGCGTGCTCTGGCAAGCAGAAATCCCTGATTGACAGTGTTCGCACCTCTCCGTCTCGTTTTTTTGACAAGAGATAGTGTACCATGTTGTGGCCACAAACCACGATAAGCTGGGCGCCGCCCCTCCTGGGGAAAAGCGGCCTCTGGGGGTGCCGCGATAAAGAAGTGGTGATACGAAACACAACGACGTGTTTATAATCGCAACTTCGGGCGGCGCCCGCCAAACCGTCGCTGCTGCGCACATTCCTCTGACGACAATGGTGTCGTTACGAATGTGCGCAGCAGCGACACCTCATTCCTACAAGACCACCCGAGGAGGTGATCACTATGGCATGTACGCCATGTCGCAACCTGGGCTACACCGGCAGCAGGTCGTGTTCGACCTGCTCGGGTACCGGCGATACCGCCAAGGTCGGGGAAGTCTCGAAGACCTGCACCAAGTGTGCTGGCTCCGGGCGCCTCTGTTCCACGTGCGGTAAAGCCGACGTGTAGCAGTCATATGAGACGTTTTACCCCCGGGTAACTCGAAAAAAGGACATACCGCACTATCTCTTGTCCATCTCACTGGTTTCATATACTTATGTGAACCCAGTGAGATGTTTTTGTTTGGTACAATATAATGAGTATGAAAAATATTTGGCACAACCTACCACGTCCATTTTTTATTCTTGCCCCCATGGAGGCGGTAACTGATGTCGTGTTTCGTCATGTCGTAAAAAAAGCCGCCGCACCAGATCTCTTTTTTACCGAATTCACCAACGCCACTGGCTGGGTACACGCTGGCGAAAAGGCTATTCGTGGGCGTCTCATTAAAACCGAAGATGAAAATCCAATCATTGCACAAATATGGGGTGGGGAAGTTGGTGATATGGCACGCCTTGCCGAATACTGCCGCGAGTTAGGGTATCAAGGTATCGACATCAATATGGGATGTCCAGCCAAAAGTGCCGTTAAATCTGGCGGTTCAGCCCTGATTCGCAATCCAGAACTTGCCGCTGCCGCTATTGCTGCCGCAAAAACCGCAGGACTACCTGTTAGTGTCAAAACACGTCTCGGCTATACACATATTGCCGAATGGCGCGACTGGCTGACACATTTACTACGCCAGGATATCGTTAATCTTACCATCCATTTGCGCACCAAAAAGGAAATGAGCAAAGTCCCAGCACACTTTGAACTCATCCCTGAAATCGTTGCCTTGCGCGATGAGATTGCTCCTCATACATTATTGACCATCAACGGGGATATTCGCGACCGTGCGCATGGCGAAGAACTCGTGGAACAATATGGTGTTGATGGCGTGATGATTGGACGAGGGATTTTTCATAATCCCTTCGCATTCGCCGCTACCCGTGCTGGCGTGCCTGGAGCTGTAGAGCCGTTCGACACCTCTTTTTCGGAAACATCTGCAGCCCAAGTCTCTCTGGGGCTGCCAAGGGCCCTCGCCGAGACGTGGCGCGAAGCCGTTGATGAAAAAGATGGTATCGAAAAAGGCGAACGGGACAACAGGAGCGATGCCAAAACCGACCTCCTTAATCTCCTCAATTACCACCTCGATCTCTACGACCAATGGCAACCACAGTTGCAGCGACCTTTTGAGACCCTCAAACGCTTTTTCAAAATATACATACGTGATTTTGACGGCGCATCCGAACTTCGTAATCAATTAATGCAAACAAAAAGCACCGATGAGGTGCGCAAATTGCTGGAATAAGTCACAAGTAGACAAGCTCAGAGTGACGGGACGAGTGCTGCAGCTAGGGCAGCACTCGTCCCGTTGTCACTTCTTGCGAGGTACCGGGAAGTACTGATCAACGTACTCGTTGTCTGAGAGACGAGTGATCTCCTTCATCAGGACGCTGGTGATCGTCCGTGACAAGGCAGCCTCAAGCGCCTTGTCAGCCAGCTTTGAGTGCCCCGCCATCTCCTGGTAATGCAGCGGATCGATCGGCTTGCCGATGACCATCGTTGCGCGTCCCGGACGCAGCAACTTTTTGCCAGGTGGATTGAACTTGGTCATGCCGACCAACCCAATGGGCACAATCGGCACGCCACCACCACGAATCGCCGTGCGTGCAACTCCGGTATGTCCCTTGTGAACGCGGCCATCGAGCGAGCGCGTCCCTTCAGGATAGATGGCCATGATGCCGCCAGCCCGCAGGATGGCAGCACCTTTCTCGATCGCCTCGTTCGCAGCACGGGCATCCGTGCGCGACAACGGCACCTGTCCCGTGTTCGTCATGAACCACGCGTGCACAGGACTCTTGTCCCAGTACTCGGCCTTGGCGAAGAAATGAATCTTCACCTCGTTGAGATAGCTGGCGATCAGTGCCGATTCCAGTTCCGTCGTGTGCGGACCTGGCGCGAGAATGTATGGACCCTCCTTGGGCAAGTTTTCACGACCCACCACGTCGACGCGAAACGCAAGCCGCAGTGGTGGCCCCATAATGACATTGCGGAATGTATCATTCCAGTCCATGGAGTAGCCTTTCTTGTCTACTTGTGAGGTTCAACGGGGGTTAGAACCCGCAGAAGACCTACGGCGTAGGTCTTCATAAGCGTAAAACAACAGAGGTCATTTTGCAAGCACAAGCAAAATTGCCTAGCGACGCTTGCGTCTGCGTAGTTCTGCAACCTTCAGGCGAACCTGGTGACGATCAATCAATTGATGCGCTTTCTCAAGTTCAATTTGATCGTCCGTCTCATCGCGAAGTTTCATCGCACGCTCAAGTGCTGCACGTGATTCGGCCTCGATAATCTCTTCGCCATGCTCAGCCTCGTCAACCAAGATGCGGATTCGCTTACCAGATATCTCAACCACACCGCCACTAATCGCAAAAAACTCCGTACGATCATCGCCATCATCCTTACGGTTGCGTACCGAAATCACACCAGGTACAGCAATCGCCACAAGATCCTCATGATCAGGGAAGACGCCGATTTCACCTTCCGTTGTTGGAATATTCGCCTGATAAATCTCCTGATCAAGCTTCACCCCAGTTAACGTGACGAGTTCAAGCCTCATTACTATGCCGCCTTCTTTGCCTTAGGAAGACCTTGTTCTTCTGCAATCTGGTCGCTCAGGGTACCATTCACCATGTAGAACCAGTTCTCAGGCTTATCATCATACTTGCCAGCCAAGATATCGCTAGCATCACGAATCGTATCTTCAAGTTTAATATAGACACCCGGGTTACCGGTAAACTTCTCAGCAACATGGAATGGCTGAGCGAGGAAGCGTTGAATACGACGAGCACGCGCCACAACTTGCTTTTGGTCATCAGACAGCTCTTCCATACCAAGAATAGCGATAATGTCCTGCAGTTCTTTATATTGCTGCAAAACACGCTGCACCTCACGTGCCACGCGGTAGTGCTCTTCACCAACAACTTCTGGGTCGAGGCTACTTGAAGATGAGTCCAGCACGTCAACAGCAGGGTAAATACCAATCTCCGTCAATGCACGGTTCATCACGATGGTTGCATCAAGGTGGGCGAACGTCGTTGCAGGCGCCGGATCAGTCAAGTCATCAGCTGGCACATAGACAGCCTGTACAGAGGTAATCGAACCTTTCTTTGTCGAGGTAATGCGCTCTTGTAAAGCACCCATTTCCTGTTGAAGGTTTGGCTGGTATCCTACTGCACTAGGCAGGCGACCAAGCAAAGCTGACACCTCAGCACCCGCCTGAGTATAACGATAGATATTATCAATAAACAACAGTACGTCCTTGCCTTCATCACGAAACGCCTCAGCCATTGCAAGACCTGCCAATGCCACACGCAAACGTGCCCCTGGTGGTTCGTTCATTTGACCAAAGACCAGTGACGTCTTGTCCAGCACGCCAGCTTCTTCCATCTCGTAATAAAGATCATTACCCTCACGGGTACGCTCGCCGACACCAGCAAAGACTGAATTGCCACTGTGGAACTTGGCGATATTGTTGATCAGTTCGGTAATAAGAACAGTCTTACCGACACCCGCGCCGGCAAACAGCCCGGCCTTACCACCCTTGGCAAGTGGCGCAATCAGGTCGACGACCTTGATACCGGTTTCCAGAATCTCTGCCTTATTTGCCTGCTCAGACAAAGCAGGTGGTTGACGATGGATCGACGCCTTTTTTCCCTTTGGTGCAGGTTTGTTATCGATTGGATCACCCGTTACGTTAAACATACGTCCTTGCGTATCAGCGCCAACTGGTACCTGGATAGGCGCACCCGTGTTGACCACTTCATCACCACGCTTCAGCCCGTCCGTACCACTCATCGCAATGGTACGCACACTTGTCTTACTGAGGTGCTGTGCAACCTCAAGTGTTAGCGTTTCTTTGTCACGCATTGTCGTGACAGCGTCGTAAATAGCCGGAAGTTTTGTTCCTTCTGGAAATTCAACATCAACGACCACGCCGACGACTTGTATAATTTTTCCTTTATCACTTGCCATTATATTCTCCTTACTAATCTTTCATCGCCTCTACGCCACCTGATATTTCAGCCAACTCCTGAGTAATCGCACCTTGACGAACCTTGTTCATCTCCAGCGTCAAATCATCTATCAAATCACTGGCGTTGTCGGTCGCATTCTTCATCGCCACCATGCGCATACTATGTTCACTCGCCTTGGCGTCCAGTAGCGCCTGAAACAGCTGTGCACCCAACAGTCGGAACACTACGCTATCAAGCACGACAGGAATTGACGGCTCGTACTTGGCATCGCTAATCGATGTAGCCACATCCGTCACTGCAAAGCCGGCCGGTAGCAGTCGTCGCATTGTTGCCGTCTGGGTCATACTGCTGACAAATTCGGTAAAGATGAGATCGACTGCGTCAACCTCACCCTGAATAAACATATCTTTTGCTGTATTCAGGATCGAGCGAAGCTCATGACCACTGGGACGATCAGTCAGTTCTTCATAGGCACCGACAAGCTCGGTATCCTTAATACGTGATACAAACTGCGCTGCCTTGCGACCAACGGCAATCGTCTTATTCTGAATACCTTCTTCGTCATCAGCTTTCAGCATCTTGATATATTGCTTGACGATATTGGTGTTATACGCGCCTGCCAGTCCCTTGTCACTTGCGATGACAATAAGAAGGCGTGCGCGCACATGACGACGCTCGAACAATGGATGACCATCGGTCGCGCCCTGGCTCGCTAGATACGTCAAAAGCTCTGACGCAGCCTGCGTATATGGTGCCGATGCTTTGTCAGCCTCTTGAGCACGACGCATCTTACTCGCGGCGACCAGCTGCATGGCTTTCGTAATCTGCTTGGTGTTCTTCACCGAGCGAATACGAGTTTTAAGTGCGCGAGTACTTGGCATTAGTCTTCAAACCCCTTCGCAACAGACTTTGTTGCTGAATCAATGAGCTCCACTAATTCATCAGATGGCTTGTCACCCTTATTGAGTTCACGCATTTCGGCCTTGTGATCGCCCCATAGCTTTGCGATCAATGCAGCCTGAGCTTCCTTAATTCGATCAGGATCAACGACGTCGAATAGGCCACTCGTTACAGCATGGATGCTTACAAACTGTTCCCATACACCCATTGGCTGGTACTGTAATTGCTTCAACAATTCAGTCAAGCGACGACCGCGGTCAATCTGTGACTTGGTCGCATCATCAAGGTCACTGCCAAATTGCGCAAATGAGGCAAGTTCGCGGAATTGCGAAAGTCCCAGCTTTAGGTTGCCGCCAACGCTCTTGACGGCCTTGGTTTGCGCAGCACCACCAACACGTGATACCGAAAGACCTGCCGAGATTGCTGGGCGGATACCCTGATAGAACAAGTCCGTCTCAAGGAAAATCTGGCCGTCGGTAATCGAGATCACGTTAGTTGGAATGTACGCTGAAATATCACCAGCCTGCGTTTCAATAATCGGTAGGGCAGTTAACGAACCAGCACCTAAGTCATCACTCAATTTTGCTGAACGCTCCAAAAGGCGAGAGTGCAGATAGAAAACGTCACCTGGGAACGCCTCGCGTCCTGGTGGACGACGAAGGAGCAGCGACATTTGGCGATACGCTACGGCGTGCTTAGTAAGATCATCATAGATCATCAAAGCGTGTTCGCCATTGTCACGGAAATACTCACCCATGGCAGTACCGGCATATGGCGCAAGGTATAGCAGGGAAGCCGAGTCACTTGGACTGGTTGCAACAATAATGGTCTGATCCATCACGCCTTCTTCTTTGAGACGATCAACAAGACGTGCAATCTTTGAGAGTTTCTGGCCAATGGCCACATACACATTCACTACGCTAGTCTTTTGCTTGGCTTGGTTAATCATTGTATCGATGGCGATTGCCGTCTTACCCGTCTGACGGTCACCAATAATCAGCTCTCGCTGTCCGCGACCAATAGGGAACATCGCATCAATTGATACAATGCCCGTCATCAACGGTTCGTGCACCGATTTTCGACCCATCACACCAATCGCTTCACGCTCAACAACACCGCGCTGTTTAGTTTTGATCGCCGGACCGCCATCCAGTGGGCGACCAAGTGGATCAACCACGCGCCCCAACAGCTCTGGACCAACCGGCACCGACAATGTCTCACCCTTGAGGGTCACACGGGCACCAGCCTTAACTTCGCTATCATTACCAAGAAGCACTGCACCGATTTCATCTTCATTCAAGTTCAATGCAAACGCCTCAACATCGCCAGCATCTGACTCAATCGTCAATACTTCGCTGTATCCAGCACTCTGCAACCCGTGGACCCATGCCACACCGTCACCAACTCGCGTGACAATACCAACTTTTTCAAGACCCTCGGTCGTTTCAAGCTGAACAATCGCATCACGGAGATCACGGGATAATTCTGTTACTGAAAGTTTCGTCATGTTCTCTCCTTATACTTTCATTTTCTGTAGTTTATTTAGTTGACGCCGTAGGGATGCATCATATTCAGCATCAGCAGTCCTGACGCGAACACCGCCAATCAACTCTGAGTCAACTGACGGACGCAGCTCAACACGATCAGCCTTGTACGAATCTTGCAAAAATACCGTAATGGCATCTTGCGTCGCCTTCGTCAAATCACGTGCCGATACCACGTCTGCTACGACGAGGCCCTTGGCAAGGAGCGCCGTCTCAACGTCATACACGTAGGTATCAAGCTCTTTGGTGCGTCGCGACTCAACAAGGTAAGCTGCAAGTTGCGTAATGACATTACTATCACCGTCCAAAAGACGACCTGCGACATATTCGGCCATGAGACGACGTGAAATCCGCTGTGCCATTACTGCGCCTTCGCCTCCTCGAGTGACTGCTTGATAAGGTTCGCATCGACAGTATCAGATACCGACTTACCGACAACCTTTTCAGTAGCAGCTGCCACAAGATCAAGCGCCTCTTTGCGAAGCATCTTCTTGGCGGCCAACACCTCTTTATCGAGCTCCTCGAGAGATGCAGCAGCAATTGCCTCGGCTTTGGCACGTGCTTTCGCCTCAGCATCTTGCGTCATGGCCGCCGCCTCTTGTTTGGCGGTGCCAACAATCTCGCTTGCCTCACGGCGCGCTTCCTTCAGCAACTTGGCAACATCTTCGCCAGCCGTATCAGCCGCTTGTCGCGCCTCATCAGCCGCCTTGAGGCTCTCGCTGATACGCGTCTCTCGACGATCAACGGCAGACATAAAGACAGGGAAGACCCATTTACCCAAGGCAAATACAAGCAATAAGAACGCGATTGCCTGAAAAATCAGAGTTGGTACATCAATACCAAATGCTCCCATAATTCCACCATCGCTCGTCTCAGCAGATGCAATGAATGTTACTATTGATTGCACGTTGAGCCTCCTATAGGAACCTTGGGATAATCGCTACGATGATACCGATAATCGCAAGGCTATCTGCGAAAACAATTGCCGTAATCATCAACGAACGAATATCACTGGCTTTTTCTGGGTTGCGACCAAGTGCATTAAGTGCAGCAGCACCAATCATACCAACAGCAAGTGCGGCACCAAGTGCAGCAAGGGCAAACGTAAGACCAAAAGCTAGATTATCCATTATTATTTTTCTCCTTATTATTTACATTATTTAACTTACTATTACTATTTCGCACCCATCACTCTAACTGCGGTACGTTTTTTACAACTGCAGCAGAGGAGTGATTGTCGTCATGATCATGACCGTGACTGACGGCCAAAGAGGTAAAGATCAGTGTCAACATAAAGAACACGTATGCCTGGATAAATCCAATAAACAGCTCGAACGCCATAAACAGCGGCAGTATCAGACTTGATATCGCACCCGCTAGTGCTGCTACCAACATCAGTAGCACCTCACCGGCAAAGGCGTTACCGAACAAACGAAGAGCAAGAGCGATACCACGCGAAAACTCACCAATCAGTTCAAGAATTCCTTCGAATGCACCAATTGGGTCCTTCAGAGGGTTACGGAAATAGCGTCCTGCGTTACCAATCAGGCCCAACTGACGAACCGCAAACACCTGCACCGCAATCATCGTGACAACCGCCAACATTACCGTAAAGTTAACATCGGCCACCAGTGCTCGGAAGATCGGTACTCCATTCCAACTGACTGATCCAACACCCGGTAGGACCGACAACCAATAGTTGAACAAAACAAACAAAAAGATAGTAATCGCAAGTGGTGCGATTTTACGTGCCAGTTTGCGATCCGGGATGGCGTTATTAACCTGATTTAGCAGCAGTTCAAACGCCCATTCAAACAAACCAGTAAATTTATTCTTTTCACCACGCACTACTTTATGACGTACATAAAAACACACGCCCACTGTCGCCACAAGACCCATACACCCCATAATAAGTGCATTCGTAACAGCAAAATTTCCGATATAAAAGACGGGCTCGGCAGCAAGACTAATGTGAAGGTTGGCGGCAGCAAATGTATTCATTATTTCCTCTATGTTACTTCTTCTGTAGTGCGGCTAATTGCCTTCGTACCAACAATACGGTGATTATTGTACCTACAATGATACCCGCAATTGTCATCCATGGCTTCGTGGACTGGTGATCGTCGATCACAAGCCCTAGTATGGTCAAGCCAATCGTAGGCACGAACATACGCCAGGTTGTATCGCCCATAGTTTTTACTAACGAAACAGCCATCTCCCGACTTGACGGGGCAGGGGTATCGTCGGATTGTTGTGACGACTTCATCTACTGACACAGTATACCAAACTCTCGTACGAGTTGCAAAGGATATCTTAATACAACGAGAGAGTTGCTAGAACGCATAGAGCATAGCCTGCAATTACTAGTAATACATAGGGGGGATAACTGGCAAAAGCACCTGTCCGGGTAGGCTGTTTGATCCCGTCCTCCCGAGCTGGCTATAATTATTTGCGCCAAACGACCAAACATTAAAGTCCGTCGTCACAACGTATGTTGTGTAGTAGTCACTGTCGGCTACAAGTAAGACGTTATCCATTACCTTGTAGGGAGTACATTGTGAAGTGCCTCCAGATAGAGCCCCCTCATTGATGCCATTACCGACAGCACCCAACATATTTGATCCCCATGCATATAATGATCCATCATGAGTAACAGCCGCGAATCGAGGAGCCGCAGCCCCAGCCCCATAACTGCCGTCACTGTATGCATACATACTTGCCACATTCGTCATAATTTGTACGGGGCTGTACCGATTAATTGTCGTCCCATCCGCTTGCTGACAATAGTTATTCTGACCCCAACCCCACAGCACGCCATCGCTTCGCAGAGCAAGTGTCCCAGAATATGACGATCGACTCGTGTCAACATCTACTACGCCCGAACTAAATACCATATACGGAGTGTCAACCCTTGAACTAGACGTACCATTGCCAATCGTACCGTTAGAGTTAGCACCCCAGGAATACAATGCACCAGAATCAGTAATACCGTAGGTCGAGCTCGAGGTGCCAACAAGACGATTTATCCCAGATAAGCCAGTCACCGCCACCGGCAACGCAGTATATCCGTAACCCCAACGTCTCACCGTACCATCGTTCATTAATGCGGAAATATCACCCATTGAACTTGATATAACAACTTGCTTCACATTACTAGTGATAATCTGTACAGGGGTTAACTGCGACCCGCTCGAGCTCCCATTCCCAATACCTTTACGGTCCGCCTGTCCCCATGCCCAGAGGCTACCATCCGTTTTAATTACAAACCGCACCGCATTGAATCCGGCTTTAGATATAATAAAGTCTTTTACTCCACTTGGAATAACCCTCACAGGAGTTAATTGGTTTGTTGTTGAGTTATTGCCAACCGTCCCATAAGTATTTAATCCCCACGCCCAGAGGCTACCGTCAGACTTTATTGCATATCCATTGTTACCATAGGCATATACATCCACGACATCACTACTGATTACTTCGACCGGTTCAGACTTATCAATAGTTGTGCCGTCGCCTAGCTGTCCATTACTATTTAATCCCCACGCCCAGAGGCTACCATCAGACTTTACAGCATAGGTAGTGGACGTATTAGTTGCAACCTTTACGACACCGCTCCCTATAATTTTCGTCGGTGTGGCAACCGTAGAAGTCGTGGCGCCACTGCCAATTGCGCCGCTTGTATTCTGTCCCCATGCCCACAGGCTACCGTCGGGACGAACAACAAACATATTGTAACCCCTTGTGACGACTGCAAAATTAGTAATTGACAAGAACGCTTTATGAACGTTCACCCTCAGAAGATGCTCCTTTGAGCGCCACGCCTCACCATTACTCCGGCGCAATGAGTTAACCGTACCTCTTGCATCAAAAAAATAATAGTCACCCTCAACACTCGCAATGCGTACAGAAAATGTCGACTCAATACCATCCCCAGAAAGCACCTGCCGTGACTTTGTAGACGATTGAGTACTATCGGTACATGATGTCGAGTTTGGGTGGTAGTCCACACCAGTAGTAGGTATTTCATTCTTTTTTATACACGCTAACAGAAACTGAACGCCACTCTCGGCAGCCTCTCGCGCAAGCTGTTCGCGATACTGATCGTCCAGCGCCGTACGCGTTGTCGTTACCGATGAAATTGCCGTCGCTAGCAGGGCCAGCATCACGACGGATGCAATCATAATCGATGGAAGGGCAAAACCCTGATGTAATATCTTCTTCACCATAAGCGCTTTATGTTGTTTATTATACGTACCTTACCAGTACCTGACAACTACCTTTTTTCCACCATTCATATATAATAGAAAGAGCATAGGGAATAAGGGAGAATCATCATGTCCAATACAGACACACCACAAGTAACCGTTTACAGCACCAGCTGGTGCGCATTTTGCCACACTGAAATGCAGTGGCTTGAAAAACTCGGCGTTACCTTCACGGCCAAAGATGTTGAAGCAGACGAAGCGGCCATGGAAGAATTAAAGTCTAAGAATGGCGGTGACTTTTCGGGCGTACCAGTAACTGACATTGCAGGCGAAGTCATCCTTGGCTTTAATCGTCCAGCTTTGCAGGCGGCACTTGAAAAGAACGGCCTCGTAAAGGCGTAAATGCCGCGCCGAACGCACAAAATCCATCATACGCCGCTGAAATTTACCAGCGGCGTTACTGTCTGTGGTGCCAAACGACGTTTTGCGAACAAGTTAGAAGCCGAACGAGCCGCAGAGCTAAAGAACCTCGAGGATGTTACCCTTGATATCACGGTGTACCAATGTGATTATTGTAAAAAGTGGCACCTGACACGGCGCCAGACAGATTAAACTTTGCCAATCTGCAGCACTTCGCCACCAATCGCCTTGCGGAAATAGTCGTCGTGACTAACATACAGTACGGCACCGTTATATTTCGCTAATGCCGATTCCATCTCTTCGATACTAGGAAGATCAAGGTGATTAGTTGGCTCATCAAGGATCAACAACTGCGGATCGTTGGCCAACATTGCAATCAACTGAAACCGAGCCTTTTGACCACCGCTGAGGCGCCTGATCGGAACCTTGCCGTCACCCTCAGTAAATAAATAATCGCTCATTAATTGACGAATTTTGGTGGTCGATATCGCCAAGTTGCGGTCAAGGTGCATTTTTTCAATGGCTTCGGCCAGCGGTATGTTGAAATATTCCGGTGACACTTCTTGTTCGTATATGCCAACACGGACATGCGAATCTAGTGTTAATTCACCATCAAACAACGTTGATACTGTATCACCAAGTAATCGCTTGATAAGAGTTGTTTTACCAGCACCATTTCGCCCACGCAGCTCCATCGCTTCGCCCTCACGCAGATCAATATCGATGCCATCAAAAAGAATCGTATCACCATATCCCAACGCCAAGTCGCGCGCGCTGACAAGAATATGCTTACTACGTGAATCATCACTTCTCAGTCCAATGCGCACATTTTTCGCCTTAAACTTGTCATACTGGCCCGCCACCTTGTAATTTAGCTCGGCAACCGATTCTTTATCAATCCAGAACGTTGGCTTTTCTTTCGCCTGTAATTCTGCCAGTTCCTTCCGTGATGTCTCCTCCAGTCGCTTAAACTTTTGAATTGTCCCAGCATTGCGAGACTTTTCCTTCAATCGCTGATAATCAATCACTTTCTGTTTGAGATTAATAATGCGCTTTTCAATCAGCTCGAATTCATTCATTTGGCTGCCGGTGCTGACGGCATTTTGCCGCAGATAGGCATCATAATTACCCTTGTAACTGGCGCTACTGCCATCTTTTAATTCAACGATGCGGTCCATCTGCTGCAAAACATCACGGTCGTGCGTAATCACCAGCACCGCCTCGCGCGCCTGAGCAAGCCAATCAATAAACTGCGCCTTGGCGACATAGTCCATGTGGTTAGTTGGTTCGTCAACCAGTGCCAGATGCGCGTCGGAATGCATAATCTTAACCACCTCAACCAGACGCTTTTGCCCACCCGACAAGGTAGAAAAGGGGCGATGAGCGATATCGGGTAGCTGGAAGTGGGTTAACTCACGCTCGATCTGCTCTTCAATTTGGTAGAATCCTTTATCGTCAAAACGCTGCAATGCTGCAGTATATTCTTCGATCATCTTCATATCGTCGCCCATTGTCATAGGATACGTCTCAATAATATGACTGAGCTGCGGATACTCGGGTAGACCCGCCAGTACATATTGCAGCACCGTCGTATCCTTCATATCATGATGCTCTTGAGCGGTGGCCACCACTGTCGTGCCACGTCGATAGATGATGTCGCCCGTAAAGTCTTTGTCCGTGCCCGCCAAAATGCCAAACAGGGTTGATTTACCAACACCATTGCGGCCAATCACGCCAATTTTTTCGCCATCATCAATACTAAATTTGATATTACTCATCAAGACCTTAGGGCCAAAAGACTTTTCTGTCACAGTGATATCGGCAATCATACTCGTTATATTCTAGCACACCTCTGTTGTTTATTGTCGTTGTGCTTGCAAAAACACCCATAGCGGGGTAGCGTAGCGACATGGAATACATCAAAAAAGTTGAGGGTAATGTGATATATCCCAACTTCGCATTACATCGTGCTGCTGTCGCCATGCGAGATAGAAACCCAGTCACACCTATACATCATCTTGCCGAGGTAATAGAGCTACCTCTTGATCCGGCCAATGAACCGCTTCCTGATGAACTCATTACCATCACAAACTTCTTAAGAGAGCATCACCCTGACGACTACGATGAGATTGGCACCCAAATCAGCGTATCATGCGCCAGCGACGCCCCCGGGCATGTCATTTTACAAGAAGTTCTTACGACGCTTGAGTCCGACAAGCCAGAATTGTTCGAAGAAGTATCACGAGTCCTGACTGGTGTACACTAGTAGATAGAATGAAAAAAACAACAATTATCATGATTCATGGTTTTCGTGGCACCCACCACGGACTAGCACGAATTGCCGAAGAGCTAGGGGACACGTATAACCTGATTATTCCTGACATTCCTGGATTCGGGGAGGGTGAGCCGCTTGAGGATTACTCGTTAGATAGCTACGTGACGTGGCTGCAGGGTTTTATCAAAGCACAAAAACTCGCTACCTCACCCGTATTGTTGGGACATTCGTTTGGCAGCATTATTAGTGCCGCTTATGCCGCTAAATATCCCAAAACTATCGCAAAGCTTATCCTGGTTAACCCTATTGGCGCACCTGCACTTGAAGGGCCAAAGGCCATCATGACACGTCTTGCCGTTTTCTATTACTGGGTCGGTGAAACGTTGCCTGCGCGCCTCGCACACCCTTGGCTGGCGGCACGCCCAATCGTGATGGTAATGAGTATCACGATGGCAAAAACCAAAGACAAGCAGCTGAGGCGGTATATCCACGACCAGCACTTGCAGTATTTTAGTCGATTCCATAGCCCGCACAGTGTTTCACGGTCGTTCAAGACCTCAACCAGCCATTCAGTACGTGACGTTGCTGCAGATATTTCCGTTCCAACCTTATTGATTGCAGGCGATAACGACGACATCACACCACTACCCAAGCAAAAGGAGCTGGTAACATTATTTCCAGACGCCAGGTTAAAAGTAATAAAAAATGTCGGGCACCTCACGCATTATGAGACGCCCGACCAAGTCGCTCAATTTGTCACTGATTTTATTGCATCACCTGTTCGTAAATAGCCAAAAACTCGTCAAGCGTATGGTTAATGTCATGCGTATTTGCGATTGCAAGACTGGCATCAGAATATTTCTTATGAAGTGCTGTATCTGTCAAAATACGGATGATACCTTCGGCCATCTGTTCGCTGTTATCTTGCTCGCAAAGGACTCCGTTAACGCCGTCCTGACACAATTCCTTCAGTGCGCCCGCATCAACCGCCACCACTGGTTGACCGCTTGCCATTGCTTCGAGTGTCGCAATGCTTTGCAGCTCGGCAGGCGAGGGCATTGCAAATACCGTACCGACGCGGTGAAGTTCAACCAGATCTTCGTCCGAAACACGCCCCGTAAACGTCACCTTGTCAGTAATCTCCAGCTCACTCGCCAGTTGGTGTAAGTTATCAGCATCCGTCCCGTCACCAACCACCAAAAGATGTGCGTCAACCGCATCAAGTACCTGAATAAACGCTTTGAGAAGGACCGATATATGCTTTTCCGCATCCAATCGACCGACATACGTTACGATTGGCACGTCCTTCGGCAGTTGGTAGGTTTCGTATATTAATGGACTGGGCACCACGGGAGTGAAACGCCCTAGATCAATACCATTCGATACCGCTTTCAACGGTGTCTCGATCTTACTAGCAGATGCAAACATATCAATCGCCGATTGAGTAGGCATCGTAACACAGTCAGATTGTGAATGAAAACGACGACCATATTCAGTTAAAATATAATTAATTGGCCGCGAGACGGGCGCCAACAGTTTAAGGTTGTCCATCAGATTCTCGGGCATGGCATGATTAGTACTGACAATCGGAATACCGACCTTGTTGCCACAGCGCATCGCCGCCTGACCAATCCCTAGTAGCATCTGAATATGAATAACGTCTGGCTCGAATTCATTGATAATTTTTTTGACCTCGCGATCAGGTCGTAGCGAAATGCGAAAGTTCTGATAGAACGGGAAGGGAACTGCTGCTGTACGGTGAATGACATGATTGCCATCTACCTCTTTGTAGTGTTTGCCGGTTTGACTTGGCGCAATCACGAGGACTTCGTGACCGCGACCAGCCAGACCTTTCGCAAGGTTACGACTGAAGGTCGCGACGCCGTTAATGGTTGGCCAATGAAGGTCAGATGCAATGAGTATTTTCATACGTAATAAAATATAGTATAGCACATGCTACAATCAGAGGAGGTATGAAGGTGTTTTACGACGCACGATGGATATTGGTTGAAAACCGCTTTGACGGTGTCAGTCGATATAGCCATGAACTAGCATGGGCATTGGCGCGCCGCAAGGACCTCGATATCACCTGGATTGTCCACGATGAACGTCAGTTAAAAAAGTTGCCAAACGGCCCTCATGTTATGGTCAACGATCCCAATAATGGGCTGGCTGAATTGGGACTGGCTCGTGATCTTAATAGGGCAGGAGCAGAGGTTGTCTACTCACCGTTTTTCGTTATGGGCACTTTGGGTAAAAAATACAAACTTATCCTGACTATTCATGACATGATCTACTTTACTCACCGCACACCACCGCAGTGGCTGCCATGGCTCACCCGCGTTGGATGGCGATTATTTCACTTAACCTACTGGCCAATGCGCTGGCAGTTAAATCGGGCCGACCATATTGCCACCGTCAGCCAGACTGCCAAACAAGAATTGCTGGATGCCCGTGCCACCAAGCGACCAATTACTGCCGTACCGAATGCCGTCGGAGACAATTTCTTTGCACCAGACAGCGATCATGCAAACAAAAACGGTGTCGTCTATATGGGTGCCTTCACCCCATATAAAAACGTTGAATGTGTTATCGATGCTGTCGCACTAATTCCAGACATCACACTGCACCTGATGGGAAAAATACCGCCAATTCGCCGCATTGAAATTGAACAGCGATTGAAGGAAAAGGGTATCACTAATCGTACCGTTATCTACGACGGAGCAACCGACAACCAGTACCGTGACGCACTAGCTGAGTCGCGCTGCGCCATGAGTGCCAGCCGACTGGAAGGCTTTGGCCTACCCCTCATTGAGGCTCAACAAGCAGGTGTCCCGTTTGTGGCTGCTGATACCCCGATTTTTCATGAAATAGGACAAGACAGTGTGCTGTATTTTGATCCCGACGCACCACAAGAGGCGGCTGCACATATCAAACACTTGGCTAACCCTTCAGTCAACCGTGAGTATGTCAAAAAAGGACGCAAAAATGCCGCCCGTTATACCTGGCAAGCTAGTGCCGCCTCCGCCGCCGAGATTATTAATCATCTGTAATCTGTTACAATGTAATAACTATGGCCGTGCCAAAGAAACCAGCAACCAAATCCATTCTCAACCGCCGCGCACGGTTTGATTATGCATTAGGAGACGAGATTGTGGCTGGTCTCAGTTTGACCGGTCTTGAGGTGCGTGCTGCCCGCGATGGTCATGTGCAACTGCGCGGATCGTTTGTAACCATCAAGGATAATGAGCTATGGCTGAATAACGCCAGCTTTAGCCTTCGGCTGAACGAGCGCGGCAACCCTGGCGCACGCAGTATCGATACTAATCCGCGCAAACTATTGGCCAGCCGTAAGCAAATCGACCAGCTAGCCGTAAATAAGAAGAATGGGCAAACCATTGTGCCGCTACGCCTTCTAACGAATGGCCGCTACATCAAACTGGTGATTGCGCTTGGTACTGGTAAAAAACGATACGACAAACGCGAGACTATCAAACGTCGCGATCAGGATCGTGAAACGCAGCGCTCTTTAAAACATTCTGCATAACCACCTTGTGGTATACTGTAATTATCAAGAAATAATTGCCTCAACGACGGCAGGAACAATCATGACAAACGACAAATCTACCCCTGAACAACAACCAACTCAAGCACCAGCTCCTCAGCCGCAGTTTGTGCCTCAACAAGCACAAGCACAAGCACAACAAGTGCAGTATATCGTTTCAGAGCGATCACTCGAAGGTGTCGGTGGATGGCTTATCTTCTGGATTATCGTCTTTATCCTTGGTGGTATTGGCTATATTATGATATTTTTCAACGGCATTGAGAGCGGAAGCACAGAAGCAACAGACATTCTTAGTATGATATTCTCACCACTCCTTGCTATTGGGTTTATCGGCAGTGCCGCAACTATTGCCTTGCGCAAAGCAATTGGCAAATGGATAAGTGTTGGTACGCTCGGTCTTGCCGGCCTCTTCAGTGTACTTAACATTATTATCACCGCTTCGGAAAGCCGTGTAACCAGCATTGCACTCACTATCGGGGGTGTGCTGGCGAGCCTTGTCTTTAGTGGCGCAATGATTCTTTATTTCTTTGCTTCAAAGCGCGTCAAGCAAACATTAACGAAATAATCACATCGTCTAAAAGTAATGAGCCCTGCACCAATTGGTGCAGGGCTCTCTGTTCATGTGGACAGCGATCTGGTGTGCAGGCCGGGACCCGCCTTCAGCGACACATGACGATCCTCAAAGAAGAACGTTGCCACGTAGAGCCCGCGGCGGGCGTCGTAGGAACGGTAGATCACCGCCTCTGTGCCTGCCGCAACATCCAGCGTCAGATGGCGAATCGCCTCCTTGACCTGCGCGTAGGTCCCGTCCGATCGCTTCTCTGAGGTGATCTTGTAAACAGGGAACCGCATGCGCGTGTTTCGCCTGATCACCGTCCGGATATTGCGATTGTAGTACGGACCCGGAGGACGCTCATTGCGATCAGCGATAAGCCCGCTCAACCACTGCTCTCCATCGATCTCCATGAAGGTACCTGCCACCACATCGGTGGCAATCAAAGTACTCATACCCTTCCTTTCCTCAGCGAACAGAGTGAAGACATAATACAATGATA
This sequence comes from uncultured Candidatus Saccharibacteria bacterium, assembly GCA_937859515.1. Classification (GTDB taxonomy): domain Bacteria; phylum Patescibacteriota; class Saccharimonadia; order Saccharimonadales; family Saccharimonadaceae; genus CALMAK01. The sequence goes on from CALMAK010000011.1 coordinate 30,406, forward strand.
GAATAAAACTGTCAATCGGTGGTACACTATACTACATGAAATTATATTCTTGGAACGTCAACGGCATCCGCGCTGTCATTAAAAAAGGAGCTTTTCAAGACTTCATAGCCAGCCATCAACCCGACATTCTATGCCTACAAGAAACGAAGGCGCGTCAAGGCCAAGCAGAAATCGACCTCTCTGAATACGAAGAATATTGGAACAGCGCCGACAAGGCAGGGTATAGTGGCACTGCCATCTTTACAAAGATAAAACCCATTGCCGTCATCAATGATATTCCAGGGGAATTTACTGCCGCAGCCGGCTTGATGCCCGACGCATACGGTGACAGTAATGCCGAGGGGCGCGTTATTGCCGCAGAATTCGAAGAATATTACGTGGTTACCGCTTACACACCGAACGCCAAGGATGGGTTACTGCGCATTGCACTACGCCAGCAGTTTGACCGGGCGATGATATTATACTGCGCAGACCTTCAAAAGAAAAAACCCGTATTGTATTGCGGCGATATGAACGTCGCGCACACCGAGGACGATCTTGCTAACCCAAAGGCAAATAAGGGTAAAAAAGGCTTTTCTAATGAAGAGCGTACCGGCTTTGACGCATGGCTCGCAGCTGGCTTTACCGATACATTTCGTATCTTCACCCAAGGCAACGGCCACTACAGTTGGTGGAGCCACTTCGCAAAATCTCGAGAACGAAATGTCGGTTGGCGGATTGACTATTGGCTAGTGTCGACTTCGTTTAAACACCACGTAAAAAACGCCGAAATCCATGCCACACAACTAGGCAGCGATCATTGCCCCGTCAGTATTGAGGTAGAATAGTTACTATGAAGAAATTTGCCGCATTTGATATCGACGGAACATTATTCCGCAGTGGACTGTACCGCGAAGTATTTTATGAGTTGTACAAAATGGGGGTTCTGCCAAACGACCTGACCGAACAAACTACAGAAAAGCACCGCGAATGGCGCCACCGCATCCACGGCAACGCCTTTGAGGAATTTGAACAACTTATGGTGGTAGGACTTGATTCACATCTCAGCAAACTACGCATTACCGACTACGAAGCGGCCGTGACGCGCGTCCTCAACAAAAAGGCTGAGAACGTCTACGTCTATACACGCGACCTCCTGAAAAAGCTTCAAGACGAAGGCTACTTTACTATTGCCATTAGTGGCTCGCAGCACGAGCTGGTTGAACCTTTCGCCAAGCGGTACGGTTTTCACGCCTGGGTTGGTGCAGAATGGGAGCGTGGCGAAGAGTTCTTTACCGGTAATGTCACACGGACTCACACTGGCAAAGATGCAATCGTTCAACGACTTGTGACCGAACACAACTTAACATTCGACAACAGTTACGCCGTAGGTGATAGCAACGGCGACAGTGGCATGTTAGAGTTAGTCGAACACCCCATTGCGTTCAATCCTACGCACGAGCTGCTCGAAAAGGCGCTGATAAACGGATGGAGAATCGTGATTGAACGCAAGAACACCAGCTACGAGCTAGAAAAGAGGGAAGATGGAAACACCATACTGGCGCAAGCAAACCGCCACTAAGCCACTGTTTCCCGATATCGAATGGAACAAGCCCGAACGTCATGATCAGGCGGGCCGCCTCGTGATTATTGGCGGCAATAAACTTGGCTTTACTGGGGTTGCCGAAGCATACTCCGTTGCTCAAGCCGCAGGTGTTGGTGAAGTGCGTGCGCTATTACCTGATGCCCTAAAAAAGACCATTCCCACCTCCATCTCCGATACTATCTTCGCGCCGACCAACCCAAGCGGCAGCCTATCTCGCGATGCGCTGAATGAAATGCGTGCATTAGGACAGTGGGCGAATGGTGTTGTTTTAATTGGCGATGCAGGCCGCAACAGTGAAACAGCATTACTATATGACGATTTTATCCGTGACTACACCGGACAATTGACTATCACACGTGATGCGATTGATCTGGTAAAAAATAATGCGTCCCTGCTGGTTGAGCGTCCCGATACCGTATTAGTTGCCTCATTTGCCCAAGTCCAAAAGCTTTTTCAAAGTGTCTACTACCCGAAAATACTCACTTTCAATATGCACCTCGCACAGCTAGTCGAGGCGCTACATAAATTCACCATCACCTATCCAATCACTATTGTCACACTTCATCGTGACACTCTCATTATGTCCTCTGGCGGTAATGTCATCACGCAAGACTGGGATAGTCCTATGTTAATCTGGCGCGGTACAGTTGCCACACGGGCAGCCTGCTATTACCTATGGAGTCCATCCAGCCCTCTTGAATCGATTGCAACCAGCATTACTCTATAATTGCATAAAAAACAATAATATTGTATTATTAAACGATGCGAGACAGCGTCCATATTCGTCGCTTTGTTCATCCTGAGTCGATTCCATCACTCAGGTTTCGTTTTCGTGCCAAGAAAGAATTTGGTCGACTTGGACTTGAAATGGCCTCTAGTCATAATCTCCACACTACTATCATTCATGAACGGAATTTTACAGGATCAATGCAAGACATAGCCGACGCTATGCGCCAGCAGCCAGGATCTACCGACCAGCCTATTGACGCACACGTCATTGGAGGCGGGGCAATCGGGCGTAATCGAATCACTCAAACATCATGGTTTGCGCTATTACTCGACAATAACGATCTTGACCGGGATTTCGAACGATTTAACCGACTATCGGACGATACCCACTCGGAAATATTCATTCCTCATGTCACGCTGTTCAAGACGACCAACCCGACTTCCCCCGCCGAGTCAGATGCCATCGGTGAATGGATTCAAGATAACGCACCTCGCAGCATACACCTAAAGCCCATCAGTGCCTCCTGGTCTGTTCGAAACGAAGATTCTTAGCCAGTAGAATATATGGCATCCCCTCTGAATATGGTACAATACGAGGGTAACTACGCTTGCGCTCCACACGCCGCGGTGGTGGAATTGGTAGACACGTTAGACTCAAAATCTGATGTCCAATAGGACGTGCCGGTTCAAGTCCGGCTCGCGGTACCAGCGCAGTCGTAGTTGAAAGAAATTATGAAACCAGATGAAGACACATCAAGTAGGCGAGTGGGCACGCCGCTACATGGACAGCGGTCGTTTGTTCATACGCCTCCATCTCGAGACCCACAGTATCGCCAACAAGAAGCTGCTGCTGCTATTATTCGGTCGCAGCTTGATTCGATTTATGCTGGAGATTCATCACAAACCCCAGAACAAAAATCTCATTCGACACCGGCCGCGGCCCCTGCACAAACCCAAACACCAGCAACGCCCCCTCAGCACGCCGCGTCCGCACAGCCCCAAAGCGATACCAGCAATCTTGCCGTAGTCAACCCATACGAGCGTACTCATACGCCACAAACCGCCATCAAACCAGATCAATGGAAGGCATACCATAGCGCATGGCAAGATTACTATCGTCGTTACTATGAAGGGTACTATACGCGTCAAGTTACTACCGCAAAAAATACCACTCCAGCGGTTCAAACAACAATCCCCAAAGAAGCATTCGGCAGTAAAGTTGAACAACCTGAGGAGCCCATCAGAAAAACTGGTCCCATGACACGCAACGAAGCCATGCAGGATCTGCGTGCCAAATTGCTAGCCAAGGTTGAAAAATCGGCCAAAAAGGCACGAAAAAGTCGCCACTTCGTTCCAGTTATCGCCGCACTAGGCGTCGTGTTGATCTTTGGTTTTCTGCAATACAATCAATTACTTATCGCCAACGTAAAGGCGTACATTACCCCAGGCAGTATTGATCCACAAAATATTATTGTTGACCCTGCCAGTACTGTCTCAGTAGGACCCGAGCCTCGCCTTATTATTCCGAAGATAAATGTCGATACACCCGTATTTTACGACATCCCAACCGACAAGGCTTCGCAAGACAAAGCAATGGAAAACGGCGTCGCACACTTTGGTATTCCCGGCGCCAACAGTCATCCGGGTCAAATCGGCAATACCGTCCTATCGGGACATAGCAGTAATGACGTCTTTGCAGCAGGTGATTATAAGTTCATCTTTATGCAGCTTGAGAAACTTGAAGTAGGCGACACTATCTATGCCAATTATGAAGGCAAGCGCTATACCTATGTAATCACGAAAAAAGAAGTCGTTTTACCGAGCCAAGTCGACCAATTAATCTATGAAACCAACAAGCCTGTTATGACACTGATTACGTGCACACCCCTTGGCACGGCGCTCAAGCGACTTCTCGTGACAGCCGAACAAGTATATCCTACAAGTGGTTTTGCCCCAGCACCAACCAATACGGGCGGATCATCACAGGCAACCATTCCTGGACAAGGGCAGCCCACCGTTATTGAACGAATCTTCGGATCGTAACGACCTCAATTACTTAAGAATCATACGGAAGCGTTGCAATTGAACCGCTTCACCATCTGCGCCGTCACCAATAGAATAAAGATATGTGCCATTTCGACTCAGCACACCCTTGTGTGCACCGCTTACCGCAGTAAGATCATGCTTGTTTGTTCCATCAATATCACGCATCGTCAATATGCCATCGACAATCAGTCCAAGGTGCATTGAATCAAGCCAATAAAGATCCTTAGCGGCAACGGGAATATCAACAGTGCTAAAGAGTTTACGCTCGAGACTATAGCTCGTAAATGACGTCTCTGATCGTGCCAGTACATATGATCCGACATCGTTAAACTCAACTTGAGTAATAGCTGCGGGCAGCGTCTTCTCAGTGATACGCTCAAGCCCCTTGATGCCTTGATCATAGTGCCCTTTATATAGTGTTAGTTTTGTACCATCGGCGATTGCCGTATAGGTCGATCCGTAATAGGTACTGGTCGCGATTGACAGGGAAGTATCTTGCTTTACCGTTTTAAGGATAGTAGGTTCATTGTCTCCCTCATGATATATTCCAGCAATCCGAGAGTTGACGCCTTCATTATGCACCTGTGCAGTAAAGGCAATCGTATTTGTATCATACAAAGAAAATTTTTCAACACCGCTCACAAGACTGCGCGATACCGTTCCACCGGAAATGTCTACTTTTCGCAAGCTGCCTTCGGAGACGATATAGAGAATGTTACCCGAGCGTCCCGACAGTACCGCCTGCGTAATTGGCAGCGAAAACTCACGCGAGACATTTACCGACTGATCAGGGTTGCGTGTATCAACGACCAGAACATCTGTTTTATCACCGAGTGTATAGCGCACCAATATATACCGTCCGCCCTCATCCCAGCCTCCCAATGAGAATGTCGGCACCTGGCCCTCAGCCGGTTCGTCAAATAACGTAGACGAGAGAATAATATCTTTGCCTGATGGCTGGTCACGAGCAATGTCAACCAAGCGGAATACCGGACGCGACTGGTCATACTGTAATATTATTGATTTCTTATCAGGTGCTGCCGATGAGGCAGCAACCGAGGCGTAGGTACTGATGGGCTGGTTCACACGCTTTTGCGGCACAAGACGCGCATAATTCAGCCAGACAAGACTACCTTCAGGAACCTTTGTCGTAAGTTTCCATGATTCATACCCATCACGATGTATCATAAAGGAATGTTCACCTGGATCAACTGATTGCTTAGTTGAAGTTCGAGAACTCAGTTGCGACCCGTCAATCGTAACATTTGCCCCCGACGGAATTGAGGCAAACTGCATGAGACCACGCTGTTCCAGCGTGCCTGTTTCGCGGTTAAAACCATAGTTAGCCACCACCAACACCAATAACGCAACAACCACTACAACCGTGACGGACATCACTGAATATAATGCAAACAATTGAAGGCGCTGAGTGCGTTTTGAAGGTCGTTTATACATAATGAATACCTTTAGTATACCATTTTATTGTTTTTTACTTGCATATTTCGCCACGTATTACTACTATAGATTGCAGGAGAAACCACAAGCGTTTCACACACTAAACTGCGAGATACAATGACAAAAGACGAGACTACCACTACCGTTAACGGCCAGGCCTACGATACACAAACAGGGTTACCTGTTGCTCGCACATCTGCCCATACGCCCACAGGACAGACCACGCCTCACCGCCCGGCAACGGCGCTTCATGCCTCGACTCAAAAGTCAAAGACCCTCAGGCGCGTTCCCACCAAAAAGCCCGAAGCAAAAAAGCCTGACACCCTCAGCCCGTTGGTTGCACGACGACCACAACGACGTTCATTAGACATTGCCAGACACCCTCAGGTAAAAAAGACCGCCACAACACCTCTTAGGGCGCCGGAAACTCCGGATATCGCCCCTCGCACACACCCTCACGTAGAGAAAGCGAACCAACGCCTCGGGGCAAAGAAGACCACTCATCATCCTGCACCCCACAAGACACCGACACCCAAAGAGATAAAGAATGCCGAGATTGCACGCGCGCTCGAGAAGAGCACTTCCGGCAAAAAGGAAAAGCACATCAAGAGACAGTCGACCACGCGCCGCAAAAAGATTACTCGTTTTAGTATTATTGGTGCTGCAATTGCCATTATTATCGGTGTAATCGTATGGATTAACCTTCCATCGCTATCGGTCCGTTTCGCTGCTTCACAAACTGGTGTTTCTGCAACCGTCCCGCACTACACCCCCGAGGGATTCCGCATGCAGTGGCCAGTCGGAACAAAAGACAACTACGTCTCCATTACGTACACCGCACACGACACAGATACATCTTTTACATTAGGTCAATCAAACAGTTCATGGAACTCGGACGCCGTTCGATCGATGGTCGAAGAAGACTCAGAAGGACGATTCTTAACCTCACGTGATCGTGGCATTACCGTCTATACATACAACGGCAATGCAGCCTGGGTTAACAGAGGTATCCTCTATACCATCGAAGGCACCGCCGATCTGTCAAGTGATGACATCATGCGCATCGCTAACAGCTTATAGGGTATATTGATTACAATATTGTATCAATATACCACTTCGTTACCTCGGCAATAACTGCAAACAGCTATTTCGCTCGGACTCCTAGTGTTATAATAAGGAAATATGAGTATTGTTCGCACCCGTTTTGCCCCAAGTCCCACTGGTTTTATGCACGTTGGTGGTGTTCGCACTGCATTATTTGCATGGTTATTAGCCCAACAAGCCAAAGATGAAGGAACGTTTATCCTTCGTATTGAAGATACCGACAAGGTACGCGAAGTCGCGGGCAGCATTCAGCAGATTGAAGACAGCCTGCGTTGGCTAGGAATCACCTGGAACGAGGGTATTGACGTCGGCGGACCACACGCGCCCTATAAGCAGTCACAACGTCTTGAGCTTTATCACGAATGGGCACGTAGACTGATCAAAGAGGGGAGGGCATACGCCGACCCGTACACGCCCGCAGAGCTTGAAGCATTCCGTCAGGCTGCCAAGGACGCCAAGCAACCGTTCCTCTTCCGCAACCATCGACCCGAACATCCACCAGAATGGGACGGAACGCAACCGCTACGATTCAAGTCTGATCCAAAGCCTTATCAATGGACCGACGCTGTCATGGGCAATCTCTCAACCGGGCCCGAAGCAATTGACGACTTTATTCTCATTAAAAGTGATGGCTACCCAACTTATAACTTTTGTCACATCGTCGATGACGCCATCATGGAAGTAACTCATGTATTGCGTAGCCAAGAGTTTATTAGCAGCACACCGAAATTCCTTAACCTTTACGAAGCACTCCACCTCGAACGGCCAACCCTTGCAACGCTACCTTTCGTGATGGCGATGGACGGCAAGAAAAAACTAGGCAAGCGTGACGGGGCAAAAGACATTCTTGAGTACGCGAAAGAGGGGTATTTGCCTGAGGCGATGGCCAACTTTCTCGCAACCCTCGGCTGGAACGACGGTACCGAGCAAGAAGTATTTACCATTCATGAGCTTGTTGACAAGTTCGACCTAGCACGCGTTCAAAAGAGCCCTGCGCGATTCGACGAACGGCGCCTCCTCTGGCTGAACGGACAGCATATCCGTATGCTATCGATTGACGAGCTCTACCAGCGTGCCGAACCATTTTGGACCGAGGCCGCCGCCAAAGCTTCTGAGGCACTCAAAAAAGAAGTCCTCTCGCTCGTGCAGGATCGTCTTAAAACCTTGGCCGACCTTCCTGTCATTACACAATATTTCTTTGAAGACCCAACACCTGACTGGACAATGGTCGAAAGCAACAAACAGTTCAAAAAGCATTCTCGTCAAGATTTGATCGAGCTTTTAAAAACAACAAAAACCGCCCTTCAAGCTGACACTGACTTTTCTGAAGAGTCAATTCAAGAAACATTAAATACTCTTCTCGAACAAACCGATGAGAAACCTGGCGTTCTATTTAGTATCATCCGCCTCAGCGTTAGCTGGGCTCCGTTCAGCCCAGCCCTCAACGAAACTCTGACACTCATTGGCAAGGAAAAAACTCTTCGCCGTATTGATCAAGCCATTGCCATGTCCACCAGTTCGTAGTCCATATCGCTCGTGCTTATTGTGGTATACTGTACGTAATGCGTACGAAAATAAATAGCTTTGTAAAATTTCGCGGCTGGGTCGATAGTCACCGTATACTTAGTCTTGTCATTGCAGGCATCCTACTACTTATACTTGGTGCAGGTGTTGCTACTTTTGTAATCGCCCGGCACCCCGTCGCCGATATCCCTCCAGCCACAAAAACTGCTTCCAAAAAAGAAGAGCCAAAGCCCACCTTCTATGCACCCCTGACTGGTCTGGCCGTCGATAGTGAAGAGGCGATCGCCAAACCCGTCACTGCTATTATGATCGAAAATAGCCCTGATGCCAGGCCACAATCTGGCATCAAAAATAGTGCAGTCGTCTACGAAGCAATCGCCGAGGGTGGCATTACGCGTTTCCTCGTACTATACCAGCAAGAAAAACCACAGCTTGTTGGACCTGTTCGTAGCCTTCGCATGTACTACGTCGACTGGCTCGCCCCTTATAATGCTAGCGTTGCTCATGTTGGCGGCAGTGCCAACGCACTTGCTGAAATTCGCAACGGTAATTATCGTGACATTGACCAATTCTTTAATGGTGGCAGCTATTGGCGTGCTAGTGAACGTTGGGCGCCTCATAATGTTTACACGAGCTTTGAGCGACTTGATGCGCTCAATGCATCAAAGGGTTACACAATCTCAAAGCCGTCGGTGTTTGCTCGTAAAGATTCCAAACCCACCCAAACGCCAACTGCAACCTCTATTTCTGTCACTATGAGCGGTCCAACATACAACAGCAGCTACACCTATGACGCCGCAAGCAATCTCTACTTCAGATCTCAGGGTGGCGCACCCCATACCGATAGAGAGGAAGGACAAATTACACCTAGAGTAGTAATCGTCATCAAATCAGCAATGCAAACTGTCTTTGAGGATGGCTGGCGGCAACAATACCAAACAACTGGCAGCGGCAGCGCCACAATCTTCCAAGATGGCACCGTCCAGGAAGTTACATGGCACAAGACCGACCGAGTGGGTCAATATCACTTTACCGACGCCGAGGGTAAAAATGTAGCTTTGGCCCGAGGACAAACCTGGATCAGCGTTGTGCCAGCCGATACAGGAGGTGTATCATGGCAGTAAAAGATGATAAGAAGCCCGCACCCATCTCGCTTATCACGGAGTATATCCCTAAGCTTCAGCGTAGAATGGTACTTACAATTACCTTGCCTAGTGTTTTGATTGGCCTTGCGTGCGCCTTACTACTGATCACGACTAGTATCACGTATCCTAATCATTACGTCTTTTGGATAATCACTGCAGCCGTTACGTTACTATCATTCGCTAGCAACCTCCTCATTTTTGTACACACCTCAAGTCCCGTTGATGATCTGATGCGCGCCATCGCTCGAGTCTCAGGTGAGTCATCCAATGGACCATTACCAAATCCGCATGATGAAAAGTACATCAAAAATGGGCTCAGTGCAGCTTTGCAGGCTGTCTACAATCTTGACGGCCAGCAGCATAAAAAAGCCGCAGATGCTTCCGCTAATGAACTAAGTAAGACTTCATCCTCTATTCTTCATTCGCTTGATCGCATGCATGGTTCACTAATTACGCTCGATGCCAAGCACAATGTTGTATATGCCAGCAAGGCAAGCCCCCTTCATACCGTTGACGGAAAACTGCAGCCTCAACTTTTGTTCAATGTTAATGATGCGCTTCTCCCGTGGCTAGAGGAATGTGAGGCGAACGCAGTAAAGTCTGAGCGTATCTGGCGACGCATCCCCAACAAGCCAGCCGACCAAGAAGATCAGCGAATATTTGATGTTTACGCCTCATACGAAAAGGGTGCTGCGCACGAAACTGTCCTGACGCTTGTCGACCAGACAACCCTTTATCAGAACGACGAAGAAGATCTCAACTTCATTGCGTTTGCTGCACATGAACTACGCGGTCCAATCACTGTTATCCGTGGCTATCTCGACGTCCTTGAAGACGAACTTTCAGATGTCCTTGCCGCTGATCAACGTGAACTGTTCCATCGCCTTACTGTGTCCGCCAATCGACTCTCTAGCTATATTAACAATATTCTCAACACCTCACGTTACGACCGTCGCCACATGAGCATTACTCTAGTGCCCGACTCACTTGAAGACATATATTCTACCATTAATGATGATATGATGCTTCGCGCCGCATCACAAAATAGGATCCTTTCTGTCAGTATTCCTGATTCATTGCCGCAGATTGCCGCAGAGCGTGCCAGCCTCAGTGAAGTCATCAGCAACCTCATCGACAACGCGATTAAATACAGCAATGAGGGCGGCGTCATCAATGTCACCGCCGAACAAAAAGGAGATTTTGTCGATATTGTCGTATCCGACCATGGCATCGGCATGCCAGGCAATGTTGTCAACAACTTATTCCAAAAGTTCTATCGATCGCATCGCTCACGTGAGACCGTTGCCGGGAGTGGCATCGGCCTTTACATCAGCAAGGCAATTGTTGAGTCGCATGGTGGTACAATTAGTGTACGAAGCGTTGAAGGGCAGGGCTCAACATTTACCGCCTCCATTCCAACGTATGCCTCAGTCGCTGACAAGCTTACTGAGAACGGCAATAACAACCAAGACCTTATCTCGCAAGGAAAAGGTTGGATAAGAAATCATTCAATGTACCGAGGGTAAAAATATGACAACCGCTAAATCCATTCTTATTATCGAAGACGACCGTTTTATCGGTGAGATGTACGTTCGCAGCCTGCGCAAAGCAGGATATGACGTTGATTGGATGGTTGATGGTAACGATGGTCTTGTCGCCGCCCGAAACAAGCCATACGATGCGATGCTTCTCGATGTCATGTTGCCTGAACGACGAGGCAGCGACATCCTCCACGCACTTCGTGGCAATGGCGAAGACCTTATCCCCGACACCAAGGTCATTGTGTTAACTAATTTTGAACAAGACGATGAGTCGCGGACCGCCATGCAACAAAATGCCGACGCCTATCTCATTAAGGCAGAAATTACCCCTCGAAAACTACTATCCATTCTCGACGATATATTTACTCGTTAACACCAAAACACCACGAAAAAAGCCCACCTTCTGGGGTGAGCTGTTTTCGTGGTGACCTCACGGGGAATCGAACCCCGATTGCAAGGATGAGAACCTTGTGTCCTAACCGTTAGACGATGAGGCCAAATCTTGATAAAACAAGTACGATGACCTACTGTTAAATCACGGTCATTACTCGCAACATTGTACCAAACATTTTATCTAACGTCCACCATACTGTAGCGGATTTTATTGCTATACTTAGCCTATGCAATCATCACAAAAACCTCTTCGTGGCGTCAATCTTGGCGGCTGGCTCGTGCTCGAGCAATGGATGACGCCCCATCTTTTTGCGGGAACTGATGCAAAAGATGAATATACCTTCATGCAGACACCTGATGCTGCGATAAAAATTAAAAAACATCGCGATTCATTCATCACAGAAGAGGATTTTCGGTGGCTTGCAGGCAATAATTATAACGCGGTCCGTATTCCCGTCGGATATTGGATCTTTAACGGAGATAATCCTTTCACGCCCTGTATCGATTATCTTGATTGGGCAATTAAGATGGCCACCAAATATAACCTACATGCACTGATCTGTCTGCATGGTGCACCTGGCAGCCAAAACGGACATGACCATAGCGGTCGCATTGGTGGGGCAGAGTGGTATAATAACCCAACCTATCGCCAGCAAACCATCGACGTCATATCCCGTCTTGCTGCCAGGTACAAACAACAACCTGCTGTCTGGGGGATTGAGCTCCTCAACGAACCAAACGCATGGCGATTGCCGTGGGTTCTGCGACGATATCACAAAGATGCCTACAAGGCGATTCAATCCACTGGACGAGAAGGACTTGTGACCGTTTTTTCTGATGGGTTTATGCCGCGATATATGTCAGGCACTCTTAAGGCCGTACCAGAATACCCTGTCATGATGGATACGCATTGGTATCATTTTTTCATGCCAAAATGGGTTCAACGAAGACTGCCATTCGCATTTTATCAATGGCAGCTACGTCGTCGCACCAAACTTCTTATCAGACTCAGTAAAGCCCAGCCCATCATCATGGGCGAGTGGAGCGGTGTCATTGGCGGAGAGGCATTGTCGCGCTTTGATACATCGCATCACAAAGAGCTGACGTACCGACATCTACGCGACCAACAGCGTCTCTTTTCACACCTCGCCGGCTGGTTTTACTGGAACTACAAGACCGAACGTCGAGGCATCTTCCACTACAGATCAATGAATGAAGATGGACACACAGAACCACCGTTTTAACCTCTTGCCATCAGGCGAAATCTCATGCATACTAAGGGTAAGTAATATTATGTTAGTTTGACTTTAGGGGGCGCTATTAAACCGGTTGTCATTGACAGTTTCTGGTATCGACGCATCAATGAGGCGATTGCTTTTATGGCGTTGTCTATTTTTGCGCTGTATATGTGGTTTAATTTCCTCAGTCCCCACAAGCCACCCTATGACATCCAGCTGATTACACTACTCGTTGCTATTGCCGCAGCAGCTTCAGGTATCGTAGCACGCGCCATTGTTGATCTTCAGGGCACTTTTGTCCGTACCCTCATAAGCTATCTTCTCCTTGCTGCCGCTATCGCATTGCTCTTATTTGATACCTCAGGTATCTCCTCACCATACTTGTTCATGTGGACGCTTGTCGCTGCCTTTGCTGGACTGTTTGGCATCTGGAGCTCAGCTCCGATATTTCTCGTTGCCAGTGGCTATTTGGCTGTATTACTTATTGGGGGCGACATCCAACAAGCAAGCATCGCCCCAACTGTTCTTATCGTCACATTACCGATTCTTTTCAGTATTATTGTGTGGTCACACGTTAACCAGGTTTCATATCTTAAGAAAGAACGCGACCCTGTTGCATACAAACAACTGTCCGACGAGTTGAGTGACCTTGCTAACGAATCTTCAGAAGTTGTTATTAATGCCATCGGTGACGGCGTTCTGGCAATCGATAGCCAAGGTATCATCCAGCTGATTAATCCAGCAGCCCAATCGATCCTCGGATGGACAAAGCATGATGCCTTAACCTTGCAGTATCAATCGGTACTCAAGCTCACCAGTGAAGATAACAAGCAACTTTCTGATACTATGGAGCCAATCAAGCAAGCCCTCAATACAACCCAAGAAGTTCGCTCAAACCATCTTCAAGTTGAGACAAAAAGCGGTAAAAAGATATTTATTTCTCTCGTTGTGTCACCACTTGGGCCTGCTGGCAGCGGTGTTATCGCAGTGTTTCGAGATGTCACCAAAGAACGTGCCGAAGAGCGCGAGCAAGCCGAATTCATCAGTACCGCCAGCCACGAGATGCGTACACCAGTCGCCAGCATCGAGGGCTACCTTGGATTGGCTCTCAACCCAGCCACCGCTACTATCGACGACAAAGCACGTGACTTTATTAACAAAGCCCACGAATCCGCACAACATCTTGGCCGCCTCTTCCAGGACCTCCTTGATGTTTCAAGAGCAGAAGATGGGCGCCTGTCGAACAATCCAACCGTTATTGATATTGTACAGTTTACCGGCGACGTGGTTGAGGGTCTTCAGCAAAAAGCAACCGACAAGGGTCTCCAACTAGCCTTTAAACCTGGACCAAGTACGGCCGACAAGGGCGAACGACGTCTTAGCCCGGTGTACCATGTAAACGTTGATAAGGACCATATTCGTGAGATCATCAACAATCTTACCGAAAATGCCATAAAATACACCCCAGCTGGCGAGGTGTCAATTGACATTACAGGAGATAACGAACATATCACAATCGCCATTACCGACAGTGGTATTGGTATTCCAGCCGAAGACTTGTCGCATCTTTTTCAAAAGTTTTATCGGGTTGATAATACTGATACGCGCGAAATTGGCGGCACTGGCCTTGGTTTGTACCTCTGTCGGCGTCTCGTCGAGACAATCGGTGGACGCATCTGGGCCGAAAGTACTTACAAAAAGGGGAGTACTTTTTACGTTCAAGTGCCTCGGCTTGACCCCCTCCAGGCAAAGCAGCTTCTCAGGGAACAAGCTGATGCTGAGGCTGCAAAAGCCAAACAAGCTGCCGAAGCCGCTGAAGCTGCAGCAACCTCAACACCGTCCCTTCCGGCATCACCCACTCCAACATCAGTCCCGACTCAGTCCCCAACACCAATAGCAGTGTTACCACCACAGCCCACACCTCAACCGGCACCTGTCGCTATAGGCACCCCTCCTTTACCATCAACACCTACACCCATTGCCACTTCACAACCAGTACCTGTATTTGTCGCGCCCGCCCCTCAGCCCTCGGTAGCATCTGCAGCTCCGGTCATATCCACGCCAGTACCACCCATTCCAGAACCAGCATCAATCCCAATTGCGCCACCCGTCGCTCCTCAACCTCAACCACCAGTTCAAGTTCCCGTACGCACAAATATACCTCTATCCAGCATCGAACAAAATCCTGCCGCATTCACAGCGCCGAGGGACGGAAATGTTAATATTCCACCCCGAAATTAACAATAAACATGAGTACTATGGTATTTTTAAAATGCATTGGGTACAATAGGAAACAGTTATGACAAAGATTCTATTAGTTGAGGACGACAAAAGCCTACGCGAAATTTACGGCGTACGGTTACTTGCCGAGGGGTACGACATCGTATCGGCTGGCGACGGGGAAGAAGCATTGGCAATGGCCATCAAAGAGCGCCCACAGCTCATCGTGAGTGATGTAATGATGCCAAAAATTAGTGGATTCGACATGCTTGATATATTGCGAAGCACCACCGAAACCAAGGACATTAAGGTCATTATGATGACCGCGTTATCATCTGAAGATCAGCGTATTCGCGGCGAACAGCTTGGTGCTGATCGTTATCTTGTAAAATCACAAGTTGGCATCGAAGATGTTGTTCGCACCGTTCATGATGTCCTTGGTGATATTCCTTCTGCCACGCCAACCGCCCAACAAACGTTTGGCACTCCAGCACCATCAGCCGCCCCACGTCCTGCTGCACCTGCTGTACCTCCACGTCCAACTGAGATACCTCCTGCACCAGCACCCGTTATCCCTCAGCCTATAGCACCGACCCCTCCTGCACCTGCACCGCAACCAGCGCCTGCAGCTCCACAACCAGCCGTGCTGCAACCCTCTCCGGCACCTGCACCGCAACCTCAGCCAACTGCGCCACAATCTGCACCCACGCTGATCACACCCCCTGCGCCCGATCCAACCGACGGCCAACTCCCTCAACCAACTGCACCATTCTCAGGTCAACGTCCTGCTAGTCTTGGCGAACGAGTTATTCACCCCATTGAAGACCCTGCGCCTACCTCGGATGTTGCGAGCCTTATCGCCCAAGAACTTGGCGATCCATCGGCTGTGCCTGCGCCTCCTGCGCCGCCAATGCCAGAGATGCCACCTGCAGCACCAAATCAATTTCAGGATCCTCCCGCACCGGGGCAATAGCCACCGTGATACACTAGGGGGTATATGGACACACCTTCCTCGACACGTCTTAATAAATTCCTTGCCTTGCAGTTGGGAATTTCTCGTCGTGAAGCCGATACTCTCATAGAGAAAGGCGCCGTGACGGTCAATGGCACGGTTGCGACGCTAGGCGCGCGCTGCCATGAAACTGATATCATTACAGTCAAGGGCAAACCAATAGCCACCTCAACTCGATATCAATACATCGCCTTTCATAAACCCATAGGGTACGTCTGTTCGCGCCGCCAACAAGGGGATAATCCGACCATCTACTCGTTACTGCCACATTTGCTGCATCACCTTAAGCCTGTTGGTCGCCTCGACAAAGATTCATCTGGTATTATTCTGCTCACCAACGACGGCGACTTTACCCAGCGCATGACGCACCCCTCATATCACAAGCAAAAAACCTATTTCGTCACCATCGACCACGACCTCGCCCCTCTACACCAACAGATGATTAGCGATTTCGGCGTACAGCTAGACGACGGTATTAGTAAGATTCTTCTCACAAGAGACGCTGATGACGACCGACAACACTGGCGCATCGATATGCACGAAGGGCGTAACCGACAAATCCGTCGTACCTTTGCCGCCATGGGATATACTGTCACCGCACTCCATCGCACACAGTTTGGACCGTATTCGCTGGGTGATATAAAGCCAGGCAACTACCAAATCCTCGATATATCATAAATGAGATACCGCTTATGCTCGCAAAATCCTGTGACCTCTGATATAATTATCAAAAGTTATGGCTTCTAAACTACCCACCGTTGCGATCATTGGCCAAGCGAACGTCGGCAAGAGTTCGCTTTTTAACCGTATGGTAAGAGCACAGCAAGCAATTGTCGCGCGTGAGGCAGGCACCACACGAGACAACGTGCTGGGTCGCGTCGAGCATAAATATCATCAGTTTTGGCTGGTCGATACTGCTGGGCTGAAAGACCCAAATGACGAGTTTGAAGCGTCTATTCAAGAGCAAATCACCGAGGCGGCCGACGCTGCAGACGTAATTTTGGTCACCGTTGACGGCACGCAATATGTCAGCGACCACGACCGCTTTGTTGCCAAAAAGGCCCTCCGCAGCAAAAAGCCCGTCATCCTCCTCATCAACAAAAGCGACATCAAGGGCAGCCTACCAGACGACGAATTCAAACGTCTGGGTATCAAGACAATGATCCGCACCAGCGCCGAACATAACCGCGGTATTCTATCGGTCCTCGACCACATCGTCGAACTGATTCCAGCTAAACACGAAGAAACTCCAGACGAAACGCTACGTATTGCCCTGATCGGTCGTCCGAATGTCGGTAAATCGTACCTATTCAATACACTGGCAGGCAAGCAACAAGCCCTTGTCGCTAACATCGCCGGTACTACCCGCGATGTTAACCGTGTCGCCGTACGCTATGGCGGTCGTGATATCGAAATCCTTGATACCGCCGGTATGCGCAAACCTGGCAAGCAAGAGGTTGGTATTGAGAAGTTCTCAGTTCTACGCACCCTACAGGCCATCGAAGAAGCCGATGTATGTTTCCTCCTTATGGACGTCAACGAGCTCAACACCGCACTTGATCAGCGCCTCGCCGGCATTATTGACGAAGCAGGCAAGAGTATGGCGATTGTCGTCAGCAAATGGGATAGTGTTGAAGGTAAAGATGCCTATACACGCGACGCGCTGGCACCGAAAATCGCCCACTTCTTTAACTTTGTTCCATGGGCACCGCTGATCTTCACCAGTAGCGTCACCGGTCAAAATGTCACCAAACTGTTCGACCTTGCTCTTGATATTGATGCACGCCGCAAACAGACGACCAAGACGCGTGTATTGAACGACCTCCTGCAAAAGGCTATCCAGCGCCATCCGCCAGCGGGGCTCAAGAACACGCATCCAAAACTACGTTATATCGTACAGACCGACACAACACCACCATGGTTTGTGATTCATGGATCAAATCTCAAGTTTGTTCACTGGTCATACAAGCGCTATCTCGAACGACTGTTGCGCGAGACTTACAACTACGCAGGTACTCCAATTAAATTTAGCTTTATCGACGAAAAACAAGTCAAGAATAATAAAGAGCGCGTCAAACAAGGCAAAGCTCCTGTCACTAAAGCCTACAAAAAAGCAAAAGAAGACGAAAAGGAAGACCAAAGAAAATAGCCCACCAGATCGGAGTGCTATCTTCTTTAACGAGTAGATGCTCCTCTCTTGTGGGCGTATCGCCACGCCGTCTCTCAGGACTGCAGTACGATGGTGCGCTGCATTCGCGCGATATCCTCCTGAAGCCGTTGCTCCGCCTTGTGAATCAGAACACAGTTCCATATCAGGGCGAAGACCGCCACGACGAAGGTAGTGACCGCAAGCAACAAACTTGCGTAGGCGATGTCTGCGGCGTGCACGGGCAACCGAATCGCCAAGATGGCGAACACGCTTGCCGACGGCATCGCCAGCAGCGTCATCCAGATGAACGTGCATTGCAGCGAAGCGTGAGGTACCAGATAGCGGCACCACACAACCAGCCATGTCCAGGCGATCACCGGTGTCAGCACAAAGCCTCCAACGATCAGCACCCAGGCGGCTGCATTCAGCCATGGTATCATGCGCTTTCCTCTCTTTTGGACGAACGATACGATTTTATTATATCATAATTCTATACAAAATACAATGTATAGTAGCCCCTGTCTGATACACTGGTAGTATGAAAATAATTCTTGCCCAAGGAAATCCTGGCCCACACTATGCCGAAACTCGTCACAATATTGGCTGGCTTTTGCTTGATACGCTTGCAAATAATACCGCGTTCCAACCACGCAGTAAATTCTTTGCCGACATTGCCGAGGTAACTATCGCAAATGAGAAAGTCCTCCTCGTTAAACCAACAACATTCTATAACGAGACCGGCCGTACCGCACGAACATTGATGGATTTTTATAAACTCAATCCTGCCACTGATCTTTTGGTTATTCACGATGACCTATCATTACCGTTCGGCACGATTCGTATCCGCGAAAAGGGCAGCGACGCCGGTAATAACGGCATCAAAAGCCTCAATGCACACATCGGGCCTGATTACTGGCGCATTCGTGTTGGTATATGGGATGAAAAGCGTGAGTTGCAGCCTGATGCAGACTTTGTCTTGTCTCGATTACCAGACACTGCCATGGACCGTATCAAACAAAAAATCACCCCCGTCGTTACAGAGATGATTACTAAATTCCTTACAGGCTCAATAGCTGCCACGAGCCATCGAACCGACACAACTTCATAAATAAAAAGAGATCGTGTAGGGGAGGGCGGCTGCCGCTCCCCTACACGATATTCCCGTCTGTCCGTCAGCCGACATCGTCTCCTTCGCCCTTCTTGACGGGCTTGCCGACCTTCGTCTTGCGGAGCGTGCCCGCAGCGATGAGCAGCAGCGAGACGATGAGCAGCAGGGACATGACGACCACGAGGGCCGGCGATCCAGCGATCAGCGCCTGCGCCGAAGTCGACATGTAGGCCGCGAGGACCAGGGCGACGAAGATGGCGGACAGGGACAGGCCGAGGTCGACCAGGGTCCGGCCGGTGAAGCCATCCCGGTAGTCCTTGTAGGACCGGAGGAAGGCGATCAGGGCAGCCAGGGCGAGGGCGATCAGGGCGTAGTAACCGAGGTAAGTCACGATAGACTCCTTCAGGTTGGGAACACGTGCGTTTGCACGATATTACATATTATACATAAGTTTTATTATTTTGTCAATGCCAACTAAAAAAGCGCCAGGTAAGGGTGGGCATCACCTGGCGCCGTTTTACCCTTCAACCCACCCCAGACGAAGCACACAGAGACCCAAACTCCACGTAGGGTGGTGCCTGAAATTTCACTACTGGATAGTCGTCTTTGAACGGGACCTTTACTCTCGGGGACGAAAGAAAGGGGTTAAAGGGGTTAGTATGCATGCAACGTTTTGATGCAGGTAAGTGGAGGGTAGAATACTTAGCCTGCCATTGCACACAACCTAACTTTATAGTTAGAATAGGGGGTATAAGGTGCATTTGATTGACCTCGCTGATCAATCAATCGTTTCTTATATTAGCACGTACTTGACTTTATGTCAACACTTTTTGACACATTTCGTATGAAAATCAATAAAATATCCCCAGATGAGCACGATTTTCTCCAGATTATCTCTGGTATTGCAAAAAATCCTAAAAGCTTATACTTTATAGGAAAATTACCCGAAACACGAATACCAACCGTCGCTATCGTCGGAAGTCGCAAACCAACGATGTATGGCAAAGAGGTAACCTATCGACTTGCGTACGACCTTGCCGCAAAAGGAGTTATCATCATCAGCGGCCTTGCAATTGGCGTTGACGGCATCGCGCACAGGGCAGCCCTCGAAGCGAACGGAACAACACTTGCCGTTCTCGGTAACGGCCTTCACAGTATCTACCCCGCCACACATCGACAACTGGCCAAAGACATCTTAGCTGCAGGTGGTGCCCTCATCAGTGAATATGAGCCTGCCGTCTCAGCACGTAGCTTTCAGTTCCTCGAGCGCAACCGCATCGTCAGCGGCCTCGCCGATGCTGTTATTATTACCGAAGCCGCTCGTCGTAGTGGCACATTAAATACCGCCGCACACGCCTTGGACCAGGGCAAGGAAGTCTTCGTTGTACCCGGAAACATCACCAGCCCTATGAGTGCCGGCTGTAATCAACTACTAAGGCAAGGCGCCGCGCCCGTCACCCGTGCGGAGGATGTGTTAGAGGTAATTGCACCGCAACTTCTGACCACCCAAGCTCAATTACCCCTGGGCAACACGCCAGAAGAAACCACTATCATACAGCTTCTACAACAAGGTCTTCGCGATGGTGATGAACTACAGCGCGCCAGTAGTATCGAACCTGCCACACTTTCGATGACACTCACTATGCTTGAGGTGAATGGCACTATTCGCGCGCTTGGCGGCAATCAGTGGACGCTGCACTAAGCCGCTAATCGATACGCATCTCGGATATTATGCACGGTCAGCTCGGCCGCAACCTCACTGCGCCATGTTGATGCCAACTCAATCAGTTTGTCATCCTCTTCATCTTTAGCCAACTCGTACACAAGGTTATCCAGTACATCCATTGTCTCAAGGTATGTCCGCTCGTCAGACTGATCATAATCATAACCACGCGCCTCAACACGACGCTCGAGTTCGGTCATCGTCCAATCTTGCACTGCTTGCGCATACAGCTTATCTTGCTCGGATAGTAGGTCGAGTCGCTCTTTCAATTCTTCACGCGCTAGCTTAGCCTCATGCTCAAGATTCTTCAGTAGATTCTCCGCCTCGACTTTCATGCCATCACCGAATCGATCGTTGCGTTGTCCGGCACGATGTTGCAACTCTAATGCATAGGCGAGTCGCTCGGAATACGACGCAACAAACAAATCAGCTCCATTAGGGTCATACCCCGAAAGCTCATAACTATCATATACCGTGGCGGGGTCAGGAAAATCTTCATCGTTTTCGACCCATAATGGGTAGACTGTGGTGGTTTCGAGTGTTTTCATAGCGACCCCTTTGTTGCATGTTTATATATATTATCAACACAGGGTCGTCACAGGTTAGTGTAATAATCCTGTAGTTCTACCCATAGCATACTCCTTACATATCCGTTCGTCAACAGTTTATATACCGCCCATGGTTTGTTGATCTCTCTGTCGATGGTATACTTATCGTCACCTGGCGTAGAGCGCGTCACGGTTTACTCCGTCTTGCGCTCCGCTTAAGGCGACGCTTGACATGACCCGAAAGGGAAAGATAATGGCAAAGAAGAAGCAGAAGAAAGACAAGGACCTGGTCGGTCTGACTCAGCAACTGATCATCGCCGAGGAGGTCGACATCGCCTACTTCGAGAAGGGGCTCGACGAACTCCGGCAGACCAGTGTCGAGGACCTTCAGGAGGTTCTGACCGATGCGATTCAGCGTCTCATCGAGAAGAACGACGCACGCGACTTCGTACTGATCAACCTGGTCGATCCGACCCTCGACGTCGAATCCTTCGCGGGTAATGGCGCTTTCGCGGCAACTACTGCGTACTACGTCGAGAGGATCGCGGCCGCCCATTCACCGCTGCTGGGCATCGTGTTCGTCCCCGAGGCGGCAACCCTCGCGACCATCGCCAACGACGAGGAGCACGAGTACTACCTCCCGCTGTCGGTCGAGCAGGTCGTCGAGCTCCTCACGGACGAAGAAGCCGACAACCCCGACAACGGTTCGCCGTTCGAGGAGCTGCTGCGCTGGCTCGATACCATCGGCCGCTTCAAGTCAAAGAGGAAGACCAAGAAGGCTCACACGGCCTGACCTCCGGTCAACCCATCAAGCGTCACTGGCCGCCCCTTACCGGGCGGTCTTTGACTTTTTCTATGAACTTGCGTACACTCACGTACTGTGTTTAGCTAAAAAGCACGAAAGTTATATATGTCAAAGAATCTTGTAATCGTCGAGTCACCAGCCAAAGCCAAAACTATCGAGAAGTATCTGGGTAAAGATTTTACCGTACTCTCCAGTATCGGTCATATCCGTTCTATCCCTAAAAAGACCAAGGACGGTACACCTCCGATTGATATTAAAAATGACTTCAAAACGCAGTATGAAATTGACAGCGAGAAGAAGAAAACCATTGCCGAACTACGTAAGGCTGCCAAAGTAGCCGAAACAATCTGGCTCGCAACCGATGAAGACCGCGAAGGAGAGGCGATTGCCTGGCATCTTTGTGAAGTCTTGAAACTTGATCCTCGCACCACCAAGCGTATCGTTTTTCATGAAATCACAAAATCTGCCATCGAAGAGGCGGTCAAGCACCCGCGTACTGTTGATATGAAGATGGTTGAAGCACAACAAGCCCGCCAAATCCTGGATCGTATTGTAGGCTTTGAACTATCACCCGTGGTGTGGCAAAAGGTCCCGGGTGGCAAATCTGCTGGGCGCGTACAGTCACCGGCTGTGCGCCTATTGGTCGAACGTGAGCGCGAGATTACCGCCTTTGAAGGCTCATCACAATTCAAAATCAGCGCCTTGTTTTATCACGGTAATGACGAATTTAAGGCCGAATTAAAACAACGTTTTGATACCGAAGAAGAAGCCACGGCCTTCCTTGAACATCTAAAAGACGCCACCTTTACCGTTAGCGGCATTACCAAAAGTCCCAGCACGCGCAACCCAGGCGCACCTTTTACCACCAGTACGCTACAACAAGAGGCTAACAGTAAACTTGGCTTTGGATCAAAGGCCACTATGGCAGCAGCTCAAAAACTGTACCAGGCGGGTAAGATTACGTACATGCGTACCGACAGTGTTAATTTATCGGGCCAAGCCATTGCCAGCGCAACCGATTTCATCAAACGTCTCTACGGACCAGAATATTCAACGGTTCGTAAATTCAAGACCAAGAACAGCAGTGCCCAAGAGGCCCACGAAGCGATTCGTCCGACTGATATCAGCCTTGAAACCGCCAGTAATAATGAATATGACCAAAAACTATACGACCTGATTCGCAGGCGCACCTTGGCGTCCCAAATGGCACCAGCAAAACTTGAAAACACGACCATCACCATCACGATACAGAGCGCCCGTGGTGCGAACCTTTCTTTGTCCGACCTAACCCAGTCGACACCGTCAGGTGCGACACGGGAGGCAAAAGGAACGGTTCGCACCACGGGCGACCTCATATTCGAAGCAAAAGGCCAGGTGATTACCTTTGATGGCTTCCTGCGTGTGTATGGCGCATCCAAAGAAGAGATTCTGCCATCACTGACAAGTGGTGACATAGTAAGCGCCAGCGAAATCAGTGCCCGCCAAGCCTTTGCCAAACCACCAGCCAGATACACCGAGGGAAGCTTGGTCAAAAAGCTTGAAGACCTTAGTATCGGCCGCCCTTCAACTTACGCCACCATTATCGATACTGTCCAAACTCGTGGGTACGTAGAGAAGGGTGACGGCGAGGGCGCACCGCGCGATGTTATTACACTTACCTTGGTTGACGGCGCAGTCGAGCGCGAAGTCGTCCAAGAGAAGACTGGTTCAACCAAGGGGAAGTTGATTCCAACACCATCTGGCGAACTGATAGCAGACTTTTTAACCAATCACTTTGAAAAAATCGTCGACTACGACTTTACCGCCAACGTCGAGCAAGAATTCGACAAAATCGCTACTGGCAGCCTGGCACGCAACATTATGTTGCAAAACTTCTACACGCCATTCCACGAGCTGATCGCCCAGTCTGGTGGCATCGACCGCAGCACTGTAGGCGCCAACAGGGAAGTCGGTACCGATCCAAAGTCTGGCAAACCGATCCTCGCCAGGTTCGGTCGCTTTGGTCCGATGCTACAACTGGGCTCGCAGGACGACGATGAAAAACCCACTTTCGCACCGCTGCCGCGCGGCGCCAAAATAGAAACCGTCACTCTCGAACAAGCGCTTGAGGCCTTCAAACTTCCGCGTATCGTCGGCCAAACTTCAGAAGGCATCGACATCCGTGCCAACGTTGGTCGCTTTGGCCCATTCATTCAAATCGGTACCAAGACTACCAAAACAAAACCTCTCTACGTCAGCCTCAAAGAGGACGATCCGCATGATATCACCTTAGATCGAGCACTCGAGCTTTACGCCGAAAAACTAAAACTTGAGGCCGAAAAGAATATCGCTGACTTTGGCGATGGCATCAAGGTCCTGAATGGTCGCTTTGGTCCTTATATCACCGACGGCACCAAGAATGCCAAAGTACCCAAGGACGCAGACCCCAAAGAAATAACCCACGAACAAGCCAAGGATCTACTGAAAGCAGCAAAGCCTGGCAAAAAACGTCCCACCCGTCGTATATCAAGAAAGAAGTAACATAGGGTTCTGGCGAGAAATAAGATGAGATCGAGAGGGGTGGCCATTCATAGTCACCTCTTTTTCATACAAAAAAATAGTCAAAAAAATCAAAATGGTGTAGGATAAGCGTAGACATCATGAAACATCTCAAAGGCTTTACTATCGTTGAAATCGCAGTTGTTATTCTTATAATTGCAGTTCTTGTGACGCTTAGCGTCGCCAGCTATCAAGGCCTTCGAGAGCGCGCCGCCAAAAACACCGTCCTTTCTGACCTCCAAAATGCCGGTACCATCGTCGAGCAGTACGCCCTGAAACACGGTGGTGAATTTCCTGATACCGACTATCTTGTGGCTAATTTTAATAACACCAAAGACGTGAACCTTTCAGTTGTTGTAAGCGGCGAAGAAGAGGGCGGCGGATCTACGGGTCCTGTATACTCAAACTTGACGTCTGTACAAAATGGTGTGCTATTCCATACAATCTGCACAAACCTTGCTAATGATAATCGACCAGACGTACCTGAACTTAAATATGGTCAAGGGTATCAAATTGACCGAAATACTGGGCAACCATCTAGGACGGTTAATTACCTATGGGGGCCCACTACCTGCAATGTATACAATAACCCAGAAATTCAGATAAATGGTGCGTATGCAACTGCTGGAGCAACACTGAATGTACCAATTTCCGAGGCAAGACTACTTCAGGAAGCAACAAAAAGCCGTACTGATCAAAATGCTATTGATTTTCCCGATTATAATCATGTAGTGAACCAGTTTTACCAAACCATTCATGATCGTTTTGTCGCTCAAGGCGGCACATGGCCCATTACCACCTTTTGGGATCCATGGGCTAATCAGTGGAGTGGCGTGCGCAAAGAGGAGCTTCCAGTACTACCTCCTGTAACTGGCGGCGGTGGAGTCGCAAGTGGACCAAACGAAATCACAAAAAGCTACTGCATCATTGCTACGCACGAAAGATATCCAGACGTCATTTACTCATTCTCATCCGACAGCCTAACACCCAAGGCAGGCAACTGCAACGATACTATCGACAATTAATACCGCTTACACCAAAACCTCTCACACCACAAAACTATCCATCCAGCCATCACCAAAACATTCTTTACATATGTCGTCTACAATGTGATATAATTTATATAAGCACCCAAATAGTTTGACATTATGTATAATATCTTATATAATCAAGCTTAAGAACATATATAAAGCAGTTAATTCCAGAGGTGAGGCAGAGAGGATTCCACCAGAACATGAGCGACACACAGACACTCAACATGGTTGAAAATATTACCAAAGCAGTTGATCAAACCCTTGAGGTTATCGACCAGGAGCGTGAGCGAGAAATCATCACGCGACGATTTGGTCTCTTCGAACGAAAGGAAACACTCGAGCAAATCGGCGAGCTACTCGGCATCACCCGCGAACGTGTCCGTCAGCTTGAAAAGGCGATTATGATTCGCCTCAAATCTGCCGCCGAAGAAGGCAAAATCCCAGCCCTTACTGTCGTTGAAAAGCAGATCGTGGCGCATCTCAGCGAATCTGGTCGTGTGGCACGCGTTACCAACCTTACCGACGCCCTTACTAGTCACATCAGCACTCCTGAAGAGCGTGCCCGTATTGCATTCCTTGCCGAACTAGCACCACAACTCAGCGTTGTCAGCGAGAACGATCACTACTACCACACGGTTGGCCTGAAACAATACGGCGACGACAAAAAGATTAAAGGCAATGTTGACATCATTGTCAAACAGATCAAAACGCACGGCCAGCCAATTACCGCCGAGCAGCTACACGAAGTTCTGTCGTTCGAGCACCCAACTCATATTAACGCCCACGCAACGGTCAGTAAGAATCTTGCCAGTCTCAAAGATAATTGGGGTCTCATCAAGTGGCCAACCGTCAACCCAAAGAATATTCGCGACAAGATTTACGTCATACTCAGCGACAATGGCAAGCCAATGCACTTTTCTGAAATCGCACATGCCATCAAGGACAGCAGCTTCAAGCGCCGTGATGTCACCACACAGGCCATCCATAACGAACTCATCAAAGACAAGCGCTTCGTGCTGATTGGTCGCGGCATCTATGCCCTCAACGATTGGGGATTCTCACGCGGTACCGTGTCAGATATCATTGCTGATATTCTGAAGGAGGCAAACGAGCCGCTCCACCGTGATGAAATCGTCAAGCGCGTACTAAAAAGTCGCCAAGTCAAAGAAACGACAATCCTATTGAACCTGCAATCAAAACCGCAGTTCAAACGCGTTGCCAAAGCAACCTACGCCCTCGAGAACACCGAAGGTAAGTAATTTGCTAATCTTGGGCGTTAGTGCGACAATAAAAGGGTAAACATTATGAGCATTTTCTCTTGGTTATTTGATACATTGTTGCAATGGTATGTTTGGATGCCGATTGTCGGCGTCTTGGCATACCTCACCTGGCGCAATAATCGCATTATTGACGCTGTCAAATCAACCGACAGCGTGTTATTGATGCTGGAGATCCCGAAGGCTAACGACAAGCAAGAGCTCGCCGCCGAGCAACTATTCGCCAGTTTACATGGTATTTTACGCGACAAGTCTGAGCTTAAAATTAACAACGGCATCCAAGAGCACCTCAGCTTTGAGATTGCCAGCGTTAATGGTCAGATTCGATTTTATGTCTGGATACCGAAGAACCTGCGCAGCTTTGTTGAAGGACAGATCTATGCTCAGTACCCAACCGTGCAAATCAACGAAGCCGACGAAGATTACGTTGTGCATGAGCGTGACCATAGCGTCATCTATACTTCCGAAATCGTCTTAACAGATCACGAGGCGCTGCCGATCAAAACCTTCCAAAGTTTTGAAGTCGACCCACTAGCCGGCATCACTGGCACTTTGGCAAAACTCGACAGTGGGGAAGAAGTTTGGGTGCAGATCATTGTTCGTCCAATTGCTGATGAGTGGCACAAAAAGTCAGAGCGCTGGATTACTTCAACACGGAACGGCAACCCATTTGCCTTTCTTTCCGGTGGATCAATGAACTTCAGCTGGCTTTCAGGTATCCTCGAGGCGCTTTGGAAACCACCAGAAGGCGGGGCAGGTGCCTCAGCCACCACCAAGGAGTTATCTGACCGTGATAAAACACGCATCAGTGAGGCCGAAAAGAAGGCGGCAAAGCTGGGATATCAGGTTAAGCTTCGCATCGCCTACCTTGGAGAGAGTCAAACTAACGCCAAATTACAGATGCAAGCAATCGTCGGTACCTTTAAACAATTCAACAGCACCAACCTCAATGGATTCAAGATGGCCGTTCCAAGCTTTGCGAAGGACGATTTGATGTTTTATAAGGCAAGGTCTTTTTCAGACCGTGGTTTTATTCTTAATATCGAGGAGCTCGCCTCGGTCTTTCACCTGCCGCACACCAACGTTGAAACACCAAACATTGTCTGGGCATCATCTAAGACTGCCGAACCACCAGCCAAGCTACCTGTCATTACTGGAAACGATGCGATTGACGAAAATATCAGCGCCTTCGGCCTAACCAACTTCCGTGGTATCAATCATCAATTCGGTATGTTGCGCTACGACCGTAGTCGCCATGTTTACATCATCGGACAGACCGGTGCAGGTAAGTCGGGTCTCCTTGAATTATTTGCTTTGTCGGACGTTTTCCATAATCAGGGTTACGCCATTATTGATCCACATGGTGACTTTGCTATCAATAATATGAAGTTTATTCCAGGCTCGCGCCTCGGTGACGTCGTTTATTTTAATCCAGCCGATACTGCCTATCCACTTGGGTTTAATCCACTTGAAGTATACAATCCTTCGCAAAAGACCAACATCAGCTCTGAAGTGATTGGCGTTCTCAAGCGCATGTTTGGCGAATCATGGGGACCACGACTTGAATACATTTTGCGCTATACCATCCTCGCACTCCTTGATCGACCATCAACCACTATGCTTGACATTACCCGTATGCTGACTGACAAAAAGTTCCGCAAAGAAACACTGGATTACTGCCAAGATACCGTCGTATTGAACTTCTGGAAAGTAGAGTTCGCCAGCTGGAACGACAAATTCGTTGCCGAAGCGATCGCACCGGTCCTTAACAAGGTTGGTGCCTTTACTGCCAATCCTGTCATCCGTAATATCATTGGCCAGCCAAAATCAACGTTTAATATTCGTCAAATCATGGACGAGGGCAAGATTTTGGTCGTCAACCTGTCAAAGGGGCTGATTGGCGAGGATAATGCTGCCATCCTTGGGTCATTTATTGTCACCAAAATCCAGCTGGCCGCCATGAGTCGCCAGGATATTCCTAATATCAAAGACCGCCGGCCGTTCTATCTCTATGTTGACGAGTTCCAAAACTTTGCCACCGACAGCTTTGCCACTATTTTGTCCGAGGCACGTAAATATGGCCTCAACCTGACGGTCGCCAACCAGTACATCTCACAGATGTCAGAGACGGTGCGTGATGCCGTATTCGGTAACGTCGGCACGATGATTTCTTTCCGTGTATCAGCCGACGACAGCCCAATTCTTGCCAAACAGTTCGAACCGCAGTTTGAACCAAATGACTTGCTACAGATGCATAACCGTCACTTCATTATTAACATGGTTATCAATGGCGAAAAGACACCAGCCTTTAGTGCCACAACCCTGACACTGCCGCCTCAACAGGCCGACAACACTAGTCGCATTATCGAAAATACCCGTCGTCAGTATAGTCGTCCTCGCGCAGAAGTTGAGACTGAGATTAGTGCTGCTATCCAGCCACCCGATCACCTCAAAAAGCCAGCGCCGAAGGCAGTGGGTGCCGTCAACTGGCCAATTAATGCGCATACACAAGTTGTAACACCAACAGCGGCTACGCCTCAATCAAAAGCCGAATCGCCACTCCGAGAACTGCCCCTCGTCGAAGATGCTCCTACCAAACCAACCGAAGCAATCGGCAGTGCCAGCGGTAAACCAAAGCGCAAACGAACTCGTAGTCGCAAAAAGAAAACGCCGGCGGAATCAACTACCGAATAATCGACACGTCCTTTCTTTTGACTTGAAGAAAGCGTTGGGTTATCTCAAAAAATTACTGCGCCCCGGCATCACGAAGATGCCGGGGCAGCCACTTGGCCAGTGAACCTCTCAGAGGTAGTAGGGAGGTCAGTCCTCCGGGACGTAGCGGCGCCAGTCCCAGGTGTCAGTTACCATCATTGGGAGGGCGTGCATGACACCATCCTTCTCGACGTGCGGCTCACGCGTGAGGACCACCACGTAGTCCTGGTTGTTGACCAGGGTGTTGATCTCGGTGAACACACTCTCCGACAGGCCGAGGTCCCGCATGATCCGGTGGCTGAGCGCCGAGCCGGCCCCCTGGTACCCCAGGAGGGCGTTGATCACGTGCAGCAGCGGCACGCCACGGTCGTCGAAGAACACTGCACCTCGCTGGTTGGTCGCGCGGTCCCAGATGAACTCGACGCGGGCGATGCGCCCCGCCGAGACCGGGTTGTCGGATCGCGTCGCCAGTCGCTCGAGACCACGTAGCACCTGGCCCAGCAGCGGGTAGCACCTGCTGGCATCCTCGGTGAACGTCGCGAAGGTTACACCGTACAGCGCAACCCCGTTGGCGTCGGTACCAGCCTTCCTGAGGTTGGTGATCCGTGGCGTCTCGTAGGAAACGGTCATCGGTGCCTGGTAGGACATATTAACTCCTTGGTTCGCGCCTCGCTCACTACGGATGTAGGAACATAGGCATAAATCTATTATAACATATTTTGTAAGTATAGTAAATGGAAAGTATTTCTCATCCAGGTGAGGCAACCAGGAACGTCGGTCAGGCCGCTTCTGTTTACCCTCATGAATTTTATTGATTATGTTTGTAGACTTTTCTACACTTGACCCGTATTCTATGCCACGCGCTATACTAAGCATAGCTATGTAGGTACTGGTGGATTACCTTTTCACTTACAAGCGTACAACGACTAACGTCCGAGAAAGACGTTCTTACACCTCCATCGTGGTAAACAGATTGGCGCTAGAGCGGCAGCCGGTCCTTTCCACCGCTGGATCACTCCAAAATCCGCTCGCTTAATTTCAATCAAGCAAAGGAGTGGTGTTATGACCAAAACAATCATAAATAAAGAGGTGAGTGTGACACGCGTTGGGTTCAAGAAGAACCTCATGGCGTATCCGCGTCGAGTCGAGTACGAAGGAACAACCTACGACTTTATCGACGCCGGAATCAGCTGCATCGTTCGCAGTGGCGAACAGATCGCACAAATTCTGACACTGACCGATGGTCGCTCGCAATTTCGATTGCGCAGCGATAATAGGGGAGGCTGCTGGACATTATTGTCGATTAGCGCCTAAAATCCTCTCAAAAATACCTCGCAATCCAAGCGGGGTATTTTTGATATTGACTCAGACAGACAATTGACCAGTTTCCTATTCTTCTCTATAATAGGCGAGTTGCTCGATGACAATACCGTCATCAACTCTCATAATGAATACACGAGAAAGTAAGGAGACTTTGTGCCACGTTTACACAAGAAGAAACCCATCAAGTCAGAGATTACCAAGAAGGACCTTGAAGGTATTGATCCAAAAACCTATGCCCGTCGTTGGTGGATTCTAGGAACACTCTGCTTGACACTCCTTGGCGTCATGCTTGCCAACAGCAGTCTCAATATGGCGTTGCCGTTAATGGCAACTGATTTGACACTCTCTCAGCTTGAGCTTACATGGGTGGTCAATGTATATACACTGGTATTTGCCAGCCTTCTCTTTATTGCCGGTGCAGTAGGTGACCGCTATGGACGCAAGCTTGCCATGCAGGTCGGATTAGCAATATTTACAGCTGGTTCATTATATGCGGGATTTTTGGCGCAAACTGGTACCGAATTAATTATCTCGCGTATTGTCATGGGTATTGGTGGTGCATTCGTCATGCCAACGACACTATCGATCATTAACAATACCTTTCCTAAAGCAGAACGTGCCCGTGCTGTAGCCATCTGGGGTGCCGTAGCGGGGGTCGGCATGATGTTTGGTTCAATCATCAGCGGCATATTGCTTGAACATTTTACTTGGCACTCGCTTTTCTTCTTTAGCGCCATCATTGCCATTATGGGATTTGTCGCCAACCAATACCTCGCCCATGAGTCGAAGGATGAAGAGCAAACACCGATCGACTGGTTAGGTGGACTCTTTTCAGCGGTCGGCATCTTTGGCATTGTCTACGGCATTACTGAAGCACCGTCCGCAGGCATGGGCGACCCCCTCGTACTTCTTGCCCTGATTGGTGGTGGGATCGCCATGACCGCCTTTATCGTTTGGGAATTCCGTGCCAAAGCGCCAATGCTTGATATGAAGTTATTCAAGAATCGTAGCTTCACCGTCTCAAGCCTCGTTCTGACACTTGTCTTTCTTGCAATGTCGGGCGTGTTCTTTTCAATGAGTCAGTTAATGCAGCTAGTAATGGGGTATACGCCCCTTGAGTCATCACTGCTGACCGTTCCACTAATGCTGCCGATGATGTTCGTCTCGCCATTCGTGCCAAATGTTGTTAAGAAAATCGGTGCTCGTGTCACTATTACTATCGGCCTTACTTTGACTGCAATCGCATTCGTAATCATGGCAACCTGGACCAGCGATATGACGTATTGGCACTTATTTGGCACAATGCTCGTAATGATGCTGGGCATTACCTTTGCAATGACGCCTGGCACCAATATCCTGATGGCGTCAGTACCACGCAACCGATCGGGTATGGGTTCGGCCATGAACGATACTACGCGCGAGTTGGGTGGAGCACTCGGCGTGGCCGTACTGGGCGCAATCCTCAGTGCAACCTACGAAAACCAGATTCGCGAAACCGCTAGTCAGTTCACCGGAGCCGTTAAAGAAGGCCTCGAAAGCTCACTTGCCGTTGCCTTAGAGATTGCAAAAAACCTTGGGCCCGCTGCTGCTGACGTATCGCAAAAAGCCATGGATGCCTTCATGGCGGGTGTTGCTCATTCAGCAATCATTGCGGCGGTTATTATCTTTGCCTCGGCGCTCATTGCATTTATATGGCTACCGAAACACACATCACGCGATGACAATACAATATAAATACTAAAAAAGCCCGACCTACGAAAGACGTGACGCCTCAATGGCGCGTATATCTTCGAGGGTTGGTTCGATAAACTCAGCTTCTGTCACACCTTGATCAATCGTAAAAGCGAATCGTGACAATGGGGCAAGAGACAACGTCAAGAGATGAGTATGAAGATGCTGAATCGACTTACTGGGGTTCCTATCTCGACGAGTATACTCCTGGACAGCCACGCCTTCGGGTGCGCTGTCTTCTGCTGCATCGATATATTCATCAATCATTTCTCGTAATTCAGGGTCCACATCGCGACGGTTGGCGATATGCGCGTCAGGAATAATCAACTTGTGATCAACAACTCGTTGTGCATCAAAATGTGCATAGGCCGGCGTCGCCTGGATGACATAGGCACCAAGGCCTTTTTCGCCAATTCGGTGTACAACTTCGATACCACGTCGCTCGAGACCTTCAGGACAAAAGGTACAAGCAGTATCGAGCGTGCCCGTGCGTACTTGCTTTGCATATGCCACACCCGACCCATCCGCATCCCGATAGAACCCTGGGCGAACAAGTTTACCATTACTGATACGGCTGCCTAATGTCTCACTCATAATTTACTATTATATCATATATGTTATATAAATACAATACCTATCGACTACCTTGTCTTGCGTCGCCATCGTGGCAAGCGGACGCGTGCCAATGGAGTAGCAAGTTTAGTCATTGCCTTGTTGCTCGTAAGCTTATTCAGTAGCTTCATCAGTTGTTCAATATCATTTACACGGAATCGTGCATCTGTCTTGCCGCCGCCAACCTTAATGGTCGTCGCCTGACTATCCAACGCACGGAACATATCCTCGTCAGTAAAATCATCACCCGCGCATAGAACAAAGTCAGGCTGATAGGTTTTGACGAGCTGCTCAACCGCCATACCCTTGTGAACATCACGTTGCTTTACCTCAACAATCTTGTGCCCAACGTGGACTGATAGCACATCGCCATCAATTGCCTTTACCAGCTCATGGCGCAATTTCATCGAACGATTATAGGCTACTTCAGGAACGACATTACGGTAATGCCACACCATTGAGAATTCCTTCTCCTCAATACGAGATCCTGGCGTACGATCGGTATACGTCTCCATAATCTTGCGAATCGTCGGTTTGGTTTTTTTGATGCGGTTGGGTCGTGTTTCCCATTTGCCATTAATACGAATCCGTGCACCATGCTCGGCCGCTAGGTCAACCCCTAGCGCCTTGAACCACCATGTCATCACCTTGCGCGGACGACCACTAACAATCGCCACACGGGTCGACTTTTTCTGCACTAATGCGCCCAGCAGCAAGCGAAGCTTTAGTGATGGCACCCCAGCAAGAGCCGATGGAGTAGGCTGGAATGGCTTTAACGTACCGTCATAATCAAGGATAATGAGGCGCTTTTTGGCCTGCTGAAACTCACGCACAATATCACTGCATTGCTCACGCGTCATAACAATGTCATGCACATGATTACCGCCCGACTGCACCAGTTTCATATCATCAATAAAAGCCTTGGCCCATGTTTGGACGTCATACTGACGAATACGCTCTTGCATACTTCTCATACGACGCGCTTGGTCGCTTGGCAACATCTTTAATGCCTCATCCAGTGCTGTCGCAATCGAGCGTGCGCTATTAGGATTCACCGTTACTGCATCGGTCAGCTCATCAGCGGCGCCCGCCAGCTCGCTGAGTACCAAAACACCACGTTGGTTTTGCTTGCTAGCCACATATTCTTTGGCAACCAAGTTCATGCCATCACGCACCGGTGTGACCAGCATAATATCAGCTGCCATATAGCTCGCCACAATCTCATCAAATGGACGATTTTGGAATTGATACGAGATTGGCGCCCAATCAGCCGTTCCATAGATACCATTGATACGCGCCACCACCAACTCGATCTGGTCGCGCAGTTGCTGATATGCCCCAACGCCTGTACGCGACGGCACCGCCACCATTTGTAGCACTACCTTTCCGTGATATTCTGGATGTTCTTCTAGCAACAGTCGATACGCCTCGAGTCGCTGCACAATACCCTTAGAATAATCAAGACGATCAATCGACAGGATGATGCGCTGTTTCATATATCGGCGCTTGATCGATCGTTCAATCTTGGCAGTCGCCGCCGAATTCACCGCCTTCACATATTTTTTATAATCAATTCCAATAGGGTAGGTGCCCACCTGTACGGTACGACCTTGGTACTCGATTTGCGCCTCATGCGGCTCGACACCCAGTAGGCGTTGGGTGCTACTCATGAAGTGACGAGCGTAGTCATAGGTATGAAATCCAATCACATCGCTGCCCATCAAGCCTTCTAGCAACCGACGACGCTCAGGCAGTAATCGGAAAATTTCAAACGATGGGAAGGGAATATGAAGGAAAAACCCAATTGTTGCCTTTGGTACATCGCGTCGCACCATAGCCGGGACCAACATCAGTTGATAGTCATGCACCCAAATACGCGCGTTTGACGTGGCAGACTGCTTGACGGCAGCAGCGTATAACTGATTCACCTCATCATAGGCCTGCCAATAGACATCATTATATTGTGATAATGACTGAAAATAATGAAATAACGGCCACAGTGTATCGTTTGAATAGCCCTCATAAAAATTTTCAATTTGCGTCTTCGTCAAAAAGACAGGGAAGGCGCTATGCTTGGCGAAATGTTCACGAATGGCTTGTTTGTCTTTACTAGACAAATCATCACTGGGCATACCGCACCAGCCAACCCACATGGTATCATCCTCTCGCAGTGAGGACATGGCCGTCGCCAACCCCCCCGAGGAAGATTCGTAGGTAAGCTTCCCATCCTTTTTCGACACGCTAATGGGCAGTCGATTCGACACAATCACAAATGAATGCTTTGTCATCACCTTCTAGTATATCACGCCTCACCTAGGCCAGCTGACGGGCAATAAGTGTAAAATCAAGATAATCATGCGTGTCACCAGGCGTCATAATCAACGCTATGGCATCATTTTGCACCGCCTCAAGACGTGATGCAACCATCTCGGCGGCGCCCAGTGGATCATGCTCGTTTTGAATGATAGTTGTACGGGGCAATTGCTTGAGGCTTTGTTCGAAGTCGGGTGTCGCACCAGCAATACCCTGATAGGGAATCCCCATCAGCACACAACGAGATGGATGCAAGATGCCACGTGCCACACCTAATGCCGCGATTACCGTCCCGATACTTTTACTTATCACAATGTAGTCATCCTGGCCTATGGCAAGGTCTGCCAGTCGCGCCAATTCATCGTCAATGTTCGCCGCCGAGGCACCCGTCGCCCAGTGGCGATAATCATGGAGCATCACTTGGTGCCCTTGAGTCTCGAGATATCCACCCAATTCGCGAATCCAATCATAATGTCGCGGGCTGTTGCCGCCAAGAATCAGCACCTTCATACTATGATTGTACACCCGCGCATCCCACACTGCTATACTGATACCAAAAGGGGACTCCATGAAATCAATCATATTTGTAACTAGCAATCAGCGTAAACTTGGCGAAGCAAGGCTTGCTTGCGACCTGTATGATATCGAAATCATCAGTCAATCATACGACATCGATGAAATTCAATCATCAGACCCACGTCAGGTAACCGAACACAAGGCGCGGGCTGCCTATATGGCAGCAGGTCAACCTATTGTTATTACCGACACTTGCTGGTCAATTCCTGCATTACACGGCTTTCCAGGCGCCTACATGAAGGACGTTGCCAACTGGTTTAACGAGCAAGATTTCCTCAATCTTATGGCCGATAAAGACGACACTCGTATCAGTTTCACTGAAAATATTGCTTATTACGACGGCGAAACGCTACAGTTCTTTAGTAAAGAGTTCTGGGGCCACATCGTACCCCCGCGCGGCACTGGTAATTCCATCGAAAATGTTGCCGAGTTTGAAGGTAAAACCCTTGGCGAGCGCCGCCTGGAGGGTGGGTACAGTCACAAAACTGAAGATTATGTTTGGGTTGATTTTGCCAAATGGTACACACAAAATACTTGACGATATATAAAAAACATGACACTATGAAGTCATGAACAGATTAGCTTCATACCAGTATTACGTCCACAGCACCGACATGAAGTTCGGCGGCTTTGGCGTGGCAATTGCCAAGCACGTATCTGGTATGGCTTATCTCCCTTTGTAACATCCATCATTATGACACTAGATAAGCCTCCAAGAGGTTTATCTTATATCACCCTTGGCGGCTCATCTGGTCTCAGAAATACTGAGGCCATAACAAGAAAGGAGAGGATCATGGCATTTGGTCCCATCATGCGGTTCAAGGTCAACGACCTTGACATCGAACTGGCACCTTTGACGCGTGAGTCGATGGGCGAGTTCATCAACCTCAGCCACGGTGGTGGCATGCAGCGTCACAGCGTGACGCGGTACCTCGGTCGCCACCAGGCGCCCACGGTTGAGGACGAGCACGAGTGGTTCGATCGTGCCAGGGCCGCCAAAGACACTCTTGTCTGGGGCATCTGGGTGATTGACGACGACAACCGCGCCCTCATCGGCAGCTCCAGCCTTAACGGCATCGGCGAGGACGGCCAAAGCGGCTTCATTCGCCAAGCCACCAGTGGATCGATGATTTTTCGACCAGAATACTGGGGCAAAGGCATCGCCAGCACCGCGCACAAGGCACGCACTTGGTATGCCTTCAGGCACCTAGGACTGCATCGCATCAAGTCAGCAGTGATTCAAGGCAATGGTGGCAGCGCAAAGGCACTGTCGCGTAGTGGCTACACGTTTGTGTACACTGAGCGTAACGAGCTGTACAGCGATGGCCAGCTGCGTCACCTGGACTGCTTTGAATGCCTGAACCCTCTTGATCTCTTCTGGAGGCAGTGGTGGCATGGCGACCGACCAACCACCGCATCTCAGACAGCTCGTCGCCTCACTGAAGGCGTCATGGCCTGGGCCGAAGAGAACGTGACGCTGGCGTAATCCGCCACTGTCGCACACCCCCTGTGTCGCACCATCGGCACAGGGGATCTTCATGTTCAATCGCCTTATGCTTGCCACCTCAGACGTCTTTGCTATTATCAGTGAATGAACCATTCTCACGAGCAATCTCCCAGCAAACGGCCACTCACACCAAACGAGCTAAGCCTCGAGACATCATTAATGATTGATGAAGAGAGTCGCACTATTGATGAGCTAGAGTCCTTTATTACGCTACAGACCATCCTTCTCAAGAGGCTCGAAATGCTCGCAGCAAGCGACTTTACACAAGAGGATGCCGACACCTGCGATATCTTGTTATCCACGGTGGCAAAGCATTTTGCACGTACCGTCCAGACCGAATCAACCCCCGCAAAGCGTGCCGCTTATGCAATGGAACTCCTCGTACAAACACTTACGAGGCTCGGTGAACTCGGTCGCACCCGCGGTCAGGCTGTCATCGGACCAACACCCGATGAAATGCGAAGCCAAGGCACCGAAGAGCTCTACCAAGAGATTGTCGACAAAACTCCCAGGGAAGAGTTCCGAACTCTTGAAACAATCTACGGCGCTAGCTGTACGCGCATCGTCAATCAGATTATGTAATTAATCGGCTCAGTATGCTCGCACCTGTTCGTCCCTGGCGTGGTGTTAATTCGTGCGGGCCCAACGTACGCTTAATGCGGACATGGCGCCTGTTGGCATTACGAATGTCACGCACATTACGTCGAATAATAAAGAAGTCCAGTAATCCATTTACAAATAGGGTAGGGACCTTCAGTTTTGTCGCCTTATAGTACGACTCATATTGCATGATAGTGTTCTCAAGGCTTTTGCGATACGCCGGCCACACCTTATCAGTAATCTCCATACCTTTTACAAAAGGTAACAATTCATCAGCAATCGTTCCACCCGCCTTGACAGCATCAGGGTTATTTTTGACTATCTCAAACAGCGAAAAATAGTGTCCTTCAGCACGAGTTATCTTACGCCACCAACCATCTCGAGGTTGCTGCTTGTACAGCGGTGCACCGAACAGTGCCAAATGCTTCACGCGGGTAGGATAGTGATGCGCAATCTCAATTGCCACAATACATCCCATCGAATGCCCAGCAATAACTGCCGTATCGATGCCAAGGCTGTCTAGTGTCTCAATAATAGCATCGGCATGATCTTTAGGCGTATAGGCGACATCAGGCTTCGGTGCATCGCCAAAACCCAGTAAATCCAGCGCGATCACGCGCCACGTTGCGGTATCAAGGTAGTTGCGCACAAAATCCCAGCTTTTATAGTTATTACCAAGACCATGCAGCAGCACGAGTGGCGTGCCATCGCCCGTATCAATTTTGATCGGAAGGAGATGTGTCATGTCACCACTGTATCACTATCCTCATCGTAGACAAGTTGCATAATTATATAAAATGTGCTATAATAAGAATGTCCTTTGACAACCGACCGTAAGGAGCCACCGTGGCTGCTACTGCTACCATTCACGAAGCAAACGACCGCTACTCGGCGCACAGCGTCGAGCTGTACCACCAGTGGATGCAGGAGCATCCCAACCACACCTGGACTCGTGCTGAGGTCGATCGGTTCAGCGGCCTGACGCTGCTGAGCGACGAGGGCGGGCTGCACTTCGCCCACGCCCTCTGCGGCTACAGCGGACAGGGTCCGCACGCAACCGTCGAGATCCTCGTCGAGGCGGGCTTCGGTCCGCGCGAGCATCTGGAGGCAGCCGTCTTCAACCAGATGACGGCCGGCTTCACCAAGTAGCCCCAGACCCGATCAAAGGACAGCCCGGCGGCAACCCCGCCGGGCACGTCCCATATAATATATACCGCCTGCATGTCAGGTGGTTTTTGCTATCAAATGCCTCCTATGCTTGCCTTGAAGAAAAACGAGTGTATACTATACTTTTACTATGCGTGATATTCAACCACTCATCACCCCTAGACTTATGGTCATAGAAAGTCAGCCGGAGTTTCCTGACGAAGACCTCAGCGAGGCGAATGCCGCCTACCTGTCTCACGACCTTACTACCAACCAGGCCGAACGAGCGCATGCCGCGTCGTTCGAAACCAATCTTGTGCCACTGTTTCGTCTCGGGCACGAAGCCCTACAAATGAACGCTCTACCGTCTGAAGACTCGCGCATTAGCTATGATGCATTCTGCGACGGCTTTGCTGCCAGTGAATTTGCTATGGCATTTGTTCGACCTCGCATGTACGACGGAACACGTGCCGTCGAGGCCACGAGTGAACTGTTACGTAGCGGAGTTACGGCGTCAATCAGCCTCTCAGATCAATATCATAGCTGGCTAGAGAGCCACATCAACACCTTTGGCGTCATTGCTAATATTAGTATCGCCAGAAATGACACCATTAAACAAACTCAAGCTCGAGCCATCGGTGCTTGCACTGCAATGATTTTTCAGCGCGGGTCGCTATTCGTTTTATAGCAATTTAACAGAGGCATGATATTGCTTTTTATGTTTAATTATGCTATTATATAGATTGGAATAGCATCCGCTATTTCGTATCTACCAAGAAGGGACCGAGTTGATGATCAACTCCGACTTTTACAACCAAGGTGTCCGGCAAAATGCCGACACCATGTCCCACCGAGGATTCATGATGGCAATCTCGGCTTTCACGGCCGTCTTCATCGTGATCTCGATGGTCGGGGCCTCGTTCAGCTACGGCTGGACATTCGGCGGCAACCAGTGGCTGTACATCGGCTTTCTACTGGTCTGCATGCTGGTCTCGATCGGTGGTGGTGCGTTGGCACATGCCAACGACAGCCCCGGCGTCTCCCTGATTGGCGGCGCCATCTGCGCTGGCGCGATGGGCCTGATGGTCGGACCGTTCGTGGCACTGTTCACGATCGGCAGTGTCGTTCAGGCGCTCGGCCTGGCAGCAGGTGTCGTCCTGATCACCGGATTCATCGGTGCACTGCTGCCCAAGGACCTGTCGGCCTGGGGTGCGCCACTGTTCGGGCTGCTGCTCGGGGCGATCGTCATCCAGTTCGGTGGCATCATCGCATCGGCACTGGGCTTCAACTTCCAGTTCGTCTTCGGCATTCTGGACTGGGCCGTGCTGATCCTGTTCTGCGCCATCATGATCTACGATCTGAACATGGCGCGCCGTCTGAACCGGACGATGAACAACGCCATCGATGTGGCGGTCAACGTGTTCATCAACTTCATCAACATCTTCATCAGGATCCTGGCGATCTTGGGGAAGAAGAAGTAGGGTACATCCCGCAGCCTGACGCGGTACAGGCTTTAGTGAGCGACGCCCCATTTGGGAGAGTCATATCACAATACCGATGCTCGCCCCGACCTATCTCTGGTCGGGGCTTTAAATATAAACTTATTATATTGATATATCTAAATATTTCGATATAATAGCAATATGGAAGAATCACATCACCCAACAGCTGAGATCCTCAAGAGCCTTGCCGACGATACTCGTCTTTCGATCGTCAGAAAGCTAACAAAAGAAGGGTGCGAAGTCACAAGCAAAGATATCGTATCAGGGTGTGGCACTGCGCTGCAGCTCTCACAACCGACCATGAGCCATCATTTTCAAAAGCTCGTTGCCTCTGGTGTCATTCGCGAACACAAGACCGGAGTAGAGAAGCGTTACTCACTCGACATCGCACTACTCAATAGTGTCGGTATTGATCCAACAAAATTATAACCAACGAACAGGAGTATCCTATGTCAAAAAAATCTACTATCTATCAGTTTGGCCTCGACTCATTCGGCGATCTCGCTACGAAAGAAGACGGATCGCTCACAACCTATGCCGAGGCAATTCGCCTTGTGACTGACGAAGCCGTCCTCGCAGACAAGCTCGGCGTTGATGTCATTGCACTTGGCGAGCACCACCGCGACGACTTCGCCATCTCAAGCCCTGAAATGGTATTAGCCGCAATCGCCAGCAAAACCAAGCATATCAAGCTCGCCTCGGGCGTCACCGTCCTCAGCTCGGACGATCCTGTGCGAGTGTTCGAACGCTTTTCGACACTCGATGCCGTCTCAAATGGTCGCGCACAGGTCATTCTTGGCCGCGGCTCATTTACTGAATCATTTCCACTCTTTGGCTATGATCTGCGCGACTACAACGAACTGTTTGAAGAAAAAGTTAATCTTTTTGCCGAACTCCTCAAGGAAAAACCGGTCACATGGCAGGGCAAAATGCGACCCAGCCTCCACGAGGCAGATGTATTTCCGAAAACCGAGTCTGGCACACTCGATACCATGATCGGTGTTGGCGGATCACCTGAATCAGTTATCCGTGCCGCAGCCTATGGCTTTCCATTAATGCTGGCGATCATTGGCGGATCACCTGATCGTTTCCGTGCCTATGGGCAGCTGTACCGTCGCGCCGCCGAAGAGGCGGGTACGACCGCGCATCCTATCGGTATGCATTCACCCGGCTTCATTGCCGACACCGACGAAGAGGCGATCGAACTAGCATTTCCTCTTTTTAAGGAACAGATGGACCGTGTGGGTGCCTCGCGCGGCTGGACGCCAATGACACGCCAGCACTTTATCAGCGAAGTTCAGCACGGATCAATGTATGTCGGCTCACCTGAAACCGTTGCGAAAAAAATCGCCCGTGCTATGCGCGCTGTCGATGCCTCACGCTTTGACCTTGTATATGGGTTTGGGCCGGTACGTATCAAAGATCGCCAGCGAACAATCGAGCTCTACGGACGCGAAGTCATCCCACGTGTTCGGAAGATTCTTGCTGAAAAAGAAGGGAATTAGGCAGTATTTATGCAGTCCATTGGCATCCTTGGCGCAGGCAAACTTGGCATGACACTGGCGCAACTTGCCATCAAGGCCGGATATCGTGTCTTTATCGCCGGATCAGCTTCACCCGAGCGCATTAGGCTCACCACCGAAGTGCTAGCGCCAGGGGCCATACCCGTCACCAGCCAGCAGGCAATCGAGCGCAGCGATATCATCATCCTCGCCTTACCACTCGGCAAATTTCACGCACTCAATCCTTCGCTCTTTACGGGCAAGCTTGTCATCGATGCTATGAATTATTGGTGGGAAGTCGACGGCCCAAGACACACCGTACTGCCAGACGACCAATCAACCAGCGAGTTTGTCCAAAGCCACCTCCCAGAAAGTCGCGTCGTAAAAGCACTCAGTCACACAAGCTATCACGACCTCCACGACAGCCCACAGCCACCCGGCACACCCGGTCGTAAGGCGATTGCCGTCGCAGGCGACAACCCCTCGGATACCACCATTGTAGCCGAGTTCATTGACCGCATTGGGTTTGATACCATCCTTCTTGGATCACTGGCGGCAGGTCGACGTCTTGAACCAACACACAGCGCATTCGGTGCAAACACAACTGCGGACGAACTGCGCATGCTGATAAACCCCGAGGCGTAGGTGTACAATAATTACATAATGAATATCATCTTCGCCACCAGCAACACGGGCAAAGTCACCTCACTTAAATATCATCTCAAACGCCACAGTGTACATGTTACGGTCCAGCAAAGGCCACTTGATCTGATCGAACCGCAGGCCGACACCGCCAAAGAGATTGCCCGCGTCAAGGCGCGCC
Organism: uncultured Candidatus Saccharibacteria bacterium; assembly: GCA_937859515.1. Taxonomy (GTDB): domain Bacteria; phylum Patescibacteriota; class Saccharimonadia; order Saccharimonadales; family Saccharimonadaceae; genus CALMAK01. The sequence goes on from CALMAK010000011.1 coordinate 73,927, forward strand.
AGGCGTGGGAACAGTTACATCAGCCCATCCTGGTTGATGACAGCTCGTTCCATATCACCGCATTGAATGGCTTTCCTGGACCGTACATCAAGCCTATGCTACAGACCGTCGGGATCGGCGGCATCTTACGACTGATGGAAGGGTACGACGATCGATCGGCTGCATTCATCAGCTCGCTCGTCTACATTGACAAAGATGGCATCGAGCATATCTTTGACGACGATCCATACACTGGCACGGTTGCGCTGGCTGCCTCGACCAAAAAGAAGGCTGGTGCCTGGAGCGACCTGCATCAGATCTTCATTCCGACAGGCTGCGATAAAGTTTTGGCCGAACTGTCCAGGGACCAGCACACAAACGTCCAGCCAGAGCGTGTTGATTCATACACAAAATTCGCCGAGTGGATGGAGGATAAAGCTTCTCAATAATACATGGCTACTTGCCAAATAGGCCGCCAACCGCACCCTTGATATCGTCGACAATACCACCTAAATCAAGGCTTTTAACATCGTCAAAATTTATCGAACCGTCATCATTGCGATCAGCTAGTTGTTTTAATTGGTCAAATTGCTCGGGACTAATTTTGTCCTTTAGGCTGGCCAAGTCCTCGGCACTCAGTTTGCCGTCACCATTCACATCTGCCTTTGCTTTTAGATCGTCCAGTAAACTCATCGTTGAACCTCCTGTTTAGTACTCTCATTATATCAAAACAGCGTATTGAGCTGGTATATTAGGTAATTAAAGAGTAAGGAGATGCTATGGACAAAAAGAAACTTATTGCGGGTATTATACTGATCGGGCTCGGCATTGGCATGTTTGCCTTAGGATTTACACCAAAAAATAGTGAAATAACGGCCGAAATTGACTCTTGGAAGCGTGTAAGCAAAGAGGGGATTGAGGCGCAAGGCACACTCGCTTCAACTGAGTCCGTAACTCGCACCGAAGGTACGCGTCGTAATCGCAAGATAGTCACGGCATATTGCAATGTCTACGAATTCACCGCAGACAGTAAAACGTATACCGCCAAAGCAGTTGGCGACGATTGCAAAGAAACTCGTGATGAAGCACAAAAAACCACCACAGCAACAATTGCGTACGACCAAGCAGACCCGGCCACTGCCTTTGTAAAATCTGACGCAACAGTAGCGTATTACAAAGACACTGACAGCCGCTTAGCTTCGGTCATCTTTGGTACTGTCCTTGTCCTAATCGGCATTTTCGGCATTCGTTCCGCGCGTCCAAAAACACCAGAACAACTTGCCACCATCGAAGAAAAGCGCCGCAAAGCCCAGGAAGAATACGAAAAAGTCATGGCTGACATTGCCAAAAAGCAGGAAGCAAAGAAGGCCCAAAAACAGCAAAAATAGGCGGATTCGTGCACCACGCATAGATAAAAGAGCTGGGCAGGCGACCAGCTCTTTTATGATATTACTTTTCTTTCTTCGGCTTTTTAACTTCTTTTCGCTTGTTCTGACCTTTGGCCATAGACAACCATCCTTTCGTCTAATTATGCTACGACTACTTGTGCGGATGAATGTTAGCTTTTCATGATGATTTGATAATCTCCTTCGGTATCAAGTCTAGTATACTATAGACATAGAGAAGGGGAATGAGAAAACAATGACTAAAGCATATCACTCAGATAGGCCTATAGAAACGCCAAATGAAGACCAGTTCGGTCGACTATCCTTTGCTCGAAATGTCATAAAGATTATCTCAAGTTTTGGCATAGATGAGAATTTTGTCATCGGTCTATATGCGAAATGGGGTATGGGGAAGACTTCAACGATTAATCTCATACAATCAGAGCTGGATAGTAGCAAGAACCTCGAGGGTATCTATGTCAATGCATGGACACTTGGCGGAAGTACAGAAAAGATACTTTGGGATATCTTGGAAAAAATTAGCTACGCAACTACAGGTACCACCACACAATCGAGACTGAAGAAGCTAGGCAAAAGCCTGGATAAACTATCAAAAGCAGAGCTCCCTTTTGGTATAGAAACAGATGTAGATATCATTGGCGAAGGACATAACGAGACGAAGTTATCGTCTGGTAAAATAGCTAACACGATCGGCTACGTCGGCAGGATACTTGCTTCCGGCGATGCCATAAAACACGCTAAAGAGAAAGTTGAAGGGTCGATTAAGGCTAAAGGTATTAAAATGGTCGTCTTCATTGATGATATCGATCGCCTCAGCAAAGATCAGATTGCCGATATTTTTCGGCTCATCAGTAATATTGCCAACTATGAAGGCGTTACCTTTGTTCTTGCTTTTGATAAAGAGTACGTCAGCGCCGCACTAGAGGACCAGCTACCAAAGAGGCAAAAGGGTGATGACTACATTGAAAAGATCGTACAAGTGCCACTCCACCTTCCGGCAATACATCGCGCCGTACTAGACGATGTATTCACCAAGAAACTACAGAGCGTGCTTGCAGCTACGGACATAACAATTGATGAGCAAGAAATTGGTCGGTTCCAGTCCTTATACTTTTCTAGTAAGCTGAACAGTTACATCAACTCTCCACGAGCTATAAATAAGATGATGAATGTGCTTCATTCAGTATTACCGATCAACCATCATGAGGCAAACACCGTCGACTCAATAGCCATAGAAATAATCCGGGTATTCGACGAAGAATTTTATCAAAAGATTCGAGATAACAAAGAACTATTGATAGCGGAACGCAGTGACAGTTCGTACAGTAGAGCTGATGATAAAAACTCAGAAAGAATACAGCGAATAACGAAAATATTTGGTACAGACAATGAACAACGACTTATAATTATAAAAGATCTATTTCCACAGGTTCAATCACTTATGCATAGTTTTGGCGGCGAAGATGGCAGTGATCTCCGACAGGCTCAAAGAATCGCTTCAAATAATTATTTTGACATATTCTTCTCTAATTTTGATGAGTCATACGGTGTTTCGGATAAAAGAATCTTAGATATTCTGAGTCATGCGCAAGACAAAGACGATATCGATAGAGGACTCTCGATTATTAATGAGAAAAACTTCATGGCAGCAATGCAGACGATTAATGATAATCACGACAAGACTGCAAACAGACTTGATTTTGCGAAAAGTCTTCTGGATATTGCCTCAAGACTACCGGATAAAACTTCCGCGCTGTCACTGAGTCCGCTGGATAAGGTACTGTTCACGATTGATGACATTTTCAGAAAATCCGAAACAAAACTGGCATACTACATAGACCTGCTTCGTTATAATTTTGAACTAGACAGAATCGAGTCGCTCCCTGATCTCATCAGACAAGTTGTCCTCTATAGCCAAGAAGAGCGATCTCGTGGCGAACCGATTCTTAACGAGAGTGATCTCGCCACATACAAAGAGGCCGCCCTTGACATCATCCACAAAGTAGCAGCAGCAGATAAGATGCCTCTTAATGCTACAGACGGTCATGCCTATATCTACTCCTACTGGGCGGACTTCGGCACAAAGTCCGAGGTCGAATCTTACCTTAAGAAACATCTAAAATCTGCGGATAATGTCATAGATTTCATCTCGCAATTCCTAGGAAGATGGTCGAGTTTGACCGCCAACAGCGGATACTATAGGAGTGACCTAAATGAAGCAACATACAAGATGATAGGTCAATACATAGATCAAAAATATTTTTACGATATAATCGTAAAAAATAAAGAATATTCAGCACTCAAGAATATTGCAGCTAACTCCGTAAAGTATCTCGACAGACACAGAAGTGGGTATGACGATAGTATGGTTGAGCTATCGCGAGTAGGTAACGAGCATACGGCAAAATTCAGAGAGGTTATCGCAGGGCAGTTTATATATCTACATGAGACGCTCCAGTCGTCAGTATCAGAGACACAGGAAATGACTGGCTAAGGTAAGATCGTCATTTAACTGTAGTATAATAAAGACAATTATGACAAATCTCTCTTGGAATGAAATCACCGACCGCGCCACCGAATTCGCCAGCAAGTGGCAAGGCGAAACGTACGAAAAGGGCGAAAGCCAGAGTTTTTGGAGTGATTTCCTCGCTGTCTTCGGTATCGATCGCCGCCGTCATGGCGCGTTTTTTGAATACGCTATCAAAAAGGGCAATGGCGGCCAAGGCTTCATCGATATGTTCTGGCCAGGCAAGCTCCTCGCCGAGCAAAAGTCGGGTGGTAAGAATCTGAGCAAGGCCAACATCCAAGCTTACGAATACCTTGAAACCATGCCCGATCACGACCTGCCCGAGGCAATCGTCGTCAGTGATTTTGCTCATTTTCACTTCATCCAGCTTGAAACCAACGAAAAGGTGGAGTTTTCGCTTGCCGATTTCCCAAAACACGTAAAGCTCTTTGCCTTCCTCCTTGGCCAGACCAGCAAAAACATCGCCGAGCAAGACCCCGTCAACCGCAAAGCCGCCGAATCAATGGCCAAGCTTCACAACCAGCTCCGTGACGACAACTACACCGGCCATGATCTTGAGGTTTTACTCGTTCGCCTCGTTTTCTGTATGTTTGCCGATGATGCTGGTATCTTCGACCATCACGTACTCCACGACTATCTAGGGCAACGCACCAATCAAGACGGCTCTGACCTTGGTCCACGTCTTACGCAAATCTTCCAGACACTTCGCACGCCAGTTAGTGAACGTCAATCGAGCCTCGACGAAACAATCGCGAGCTTGCCGTATGTCAATGGCGGTCTCTTCGAGCAGCCCATTCGCACACCTGAGTTCACCAGCGCCATGCGCAGTGAAATACTTGCCGCCATGCAGCTCGACTGGTCAAAGGTTAGCCCTGCCATCTTTGGCAGCATGTTCCAGGGGATTATGGACGAAAAGCAGCGCCGTAATCTTGGCGCACATTACACCAGCGAGGTCAACATCCTACGCGTTATCAAGCCGCTGTTTCTCGATGATTTATATGCCGAATACACAACAGCCCTCCGTGCTGGTCCACGCAAAAAGTTCGATGAACTTCGCAAGCTCCAAGATAAACTAGCCAACCTCAAATTCCTCGACCCCGCCTGCGGCAGCGGTAACTTCCTCGTCATCACGTATCGTGAGCTTCGCAAGCTCGAGCACAAGATCGTCGCGAGCCTCGCCAAAAACGCAGACCAACAAGATATGTTTGCTAGCGCAGGGGAGGGCGTAGGTAGCCTCAAGGTAAACGTCAACCAAATGTATGGCATCGAGATCGAGGAGTTCCCGAGCCTTGTCGCTCAAGTCGCCCTCTGGCTGACCGATCACCAGATGAACATGGAATACTCCGCCGAATCAGGTAGAACGTTCAAGCGCATCCCGCTCACCGCTAGTGCAACCATTGTAAACGCCAACGCGCTCACGACCGATTGGGCAGACGTCGTCCCACCACAGGAGCTGAGTTATATTCTTGGTAATCCGCCGTTTATCGGCCATCAGTGGCGCAGCATCGAGCAAGCCGCTGCCATGTCTGATATTTGGGGCAAGGACGGTTCGTTCAGACGACTTGATTTTGTAACTTGTTGGTTCAAGAAGTCTGTCGATTTTATGGCGCTCAATCCGCACATCCAAACAGCACTCGTTTCGACAAACTCCATCGCACAAGGCGAGCAGGTTGCGCCGCTCTGGCAGACATTATTCAACCAAGGTGCGATTATCAATTTCGCCCATCAAACATTCCAATGGACAAACGATGCCAGGGGTAAAGCAGCCGTTCATTGTGTGATCACTGGTTTTGCGCTATTTAGTAAACCCGAAAAGCGTATCTCTGAATACGTCGATATAAAGGGTGAGCCGAATGAAGTTGCCGCCACTAACATCAATGGCTATCTCGTGAACGCTCCAAGCGTATTTATCTCGTCACGAAGCAAGCCACCTGCTGGCGTACCCGAACTTGTCAAGGGAAGTCAGCCAACCGACGGCGGTCATCTCATTCTGACGCCACAAGAAAAAGACGAACTTATCGCTAGCGAACCACTCGCAGAAAAATACATTCGTCAATATATGGGTGGGGCAGAGTTCATTAACAACAAGCTTCGCTACTGTCTATGGCTCAAGAATGTCGATTTAAATGACATTCGCACTATGCCACTTGTCCAGCAGCGCCTTGAGGGTGTGCGCACTTCGCGCCTTGCTAGTCCAACACCAAGCGTTAAGGAGTTCGCAGCGTATCCGACACTATTTACGCAAGACCGTCAGCCAACGACAGATTATCTAGCAATTCCAGAAGTTTCTTCGGAGCGTCGACAATATATTCCAGTGGGATACTTAAGCAATGAAGTCATTGCGAGTAACCAACTGCAGATTGTACGAACACCAAGCCTCTACCTATTTGGTTTAGTTACCTCGCGCACCTACGTGGCTTGGATGCGCACTGTTGCCGGTCGCCTAAAGAGTGATTACCGTCATTCACCCTCTGTTTTCTACAGCTTCCCGCAGCCTGAAACCATCGAATCCCAAAAAGCAGAAATCGAACAACTCGCCCAAGCCATCCTCGACGCCCGCGCCCAGTTTCCAGACAGTTCACTCGCCGACCTCTACGACCCGCTCACCATGCCGCCATCCCTTGCCAAAGCCCACACCACCCTCGACCGCGCTGTTGACAAACTATACTCCAAAACCCCATTCACTTCCGACGCCGAACGAGTTGCATTACTCTTCGAAAAGTATCAGAAGACTAGTGCCAAATAGGACAGCCGCTATAGAGTGATATTGTCTTAACTAAAGTCAACCTCTTCATCAGCAGCAGCGTAGATATCTACCTGTGTATCGACATCAATCTGCTCTACTAGCCAACCGCGTAACTGACATTTCTGGATAAATGTAGAGATTCGATTCTTATCATTTATCTCTTTCAGGGTGGCAACAATTCCAAACCTAATATTCTCTCCGTCGTTATTATTGAGGCGCTCGTTTGTTTTGACACTCAATCCCCATAGCCCGTCTTCGTACGCGACTTTTGACCGTGTTCGAGAAGTATATTTGTCCTGCACGCGTTTGGTATTATCCCATTTTCGATACAAGATTCGTGCATCACGCTCGTTAACACCATGGAATTCGCCATCTAGCGCCTGCTGAACATTTCCGTTGATTGCTTTTACATACTTACCACTACTTAACTTGCCGTCGGCAATTCGTCCAAAGTATAGATCCAGCTCTGTATTGGTGTAGTCTACGCCTTGATCAATAGAGCAGTTGGGGAAGTAGCAGAGCGTAGCACGAGCAACAAATGGGTGATAGCCACCGTCAACTGGGATGGGGAGATTATAATTGTATGTATCCCACTTCTTTGATGTTCCAGTTATAACGAAGCGGATCTCACTGTCTGATGTCTTAACAATATTATCAATATGCGTGGGTACAATCCCGTGACCGATATATGGCATCAGGGTAGGATCGGCATCCTGCGCATCCCAGCCTGCTGCTGCATCAATTATAAGTGCCTTAGCAGCCTCTCTGCTCATGCCGAGCACATGAATCAAATATGCTAGCTTTCGCGTAACCCACGGAGCAGCAAAAGATGTGCCAGTTTTCCAAGCCTGACCAGTCGGAAGGCAAACACGAATAGCGCCATCGTCATCTCCACCAAATACACATACATCCGGTTTATTGTAAAAAGATAACACCGTACCTTTGCGCGAATATGATGCTGACTCACGAGATGCATTAACCGCATTGACGACGACCGAATTTATCGAATCAGCAGGAGAGCCAATTAGTCTACCTCTAGATTCGTGCGATTCCTTGTTTGTTCCGGAAACGACAAAAATAATATCATAGTCATATTGCAGACGATCAAGCATTGCGGCTACTGGAGATATGGAGTTCTTGTTAATTTCAAATTTCGATCCGAGGGAAAGATTCCATACTTTTATGTCTGGGTTTTTCTGTACGACACCACGGATTAACTTCATCACTGTGAATGCGTTGAAGGTTTTACCTGTAACCACGTTAAAATGCCTTACTCTAAATCGTCCACAGCCGTCATCGAGACCAGGATTCATTGTCGGTCCATCAACTACGATTGATGTTACCGAAGTGCCGTGTATATGGTCATCTGAAGATCTAGGTATCTCCTTATCAATCTCATCTCTGTAGTCAACCCACTCGTGAAAGTAAACTTGGTCACTGAATGCCGTGTCGATCACACCAACAATAGGCTCGTTGGTTGGCGAAGGGATCGAGATAGGGCTAGCTACAGTTATTTGACCAGCCGATAGTCCTTCGTCTAGTGGAGTTTCTTTATCGACAGACATCGCCGCCAAAAACGGCGCTTTGTCATTGAGGGTATTAACTTGATTTTTACTCAGCAAAAGCGTGTTATCTTCATATGTCCCTGGTAGTAAATCAATACCGATTTTGTGCATTAAAGCTTCGGTACTCATGCCGATATCGTATATAGTGACGATAGAATCTTGTGCCGGAACGTTTCGTTGTGTAATCTTGAAATTACTAACATGATACGCATCGACAACGATATTACGAAGCTTGTTAGGCGAGAGATCGCCATATGACGCGTAATCAACCGCATCGGGAAGATCAGCAATCTGGTCATACGAAACCTCACCTCCAAAAACCCTCTCAGATTCGAGAATGGCTTTTGCATGAGTGAGTTTTGCAATACTTATGTCGAGGATGTCAACATTCTGGGCATAATGCGTGATGATATGTCTATCTCCACTGTCGGAAAATCGAGCACCAACAATCTTGATGCCAGCCCCTCTAAGTAGAGTTTGGATACGATTGCTTTTTGGCACCACCGTTCGATATTCAACATCGACGAGTGCGCCTGGCAATAGGGTATTGGTTTGCCACCACTCGCGGATTCCCTCTAGTTGTCGAATTAGCAAGTCAAGGTGTTCAGCTTTCACGGGCCTCGCACCAGCATGAATATTACGCCCGCCACCACCCGGCCCACGTTCTACCTGTTCCATTCGTCCTCGTAATCGTAGAATGTTATTCATTATGTATTTAGCTCTCTCGCTACTGTACTCTTAGATACGCCTGTTAACGCTTCAATTTCGCGCAGTGTATATCCCTGCTTATACAACTTCTTCATATCGATATCTTTCTCCTCGACATTATTGAACACGGTATACAGTCGCTTGAGATAGTCAAACTCACTATCAGGGGCACTAAATGCAAGTGATGTTTTTATGATATTTTTCAAATCACCAGGATAGGGTAGGCTATCCTGTGAGGCTAGTATTTTTCTGAAAAGTCTCATATTACGTCCAGCCGACTTGAATCGCACAAGCAAGTCAGAGAGGATCACTTCTGCCGACCTGACCAGATCATCCCTACTATAGCGGCTGAAGTTAATGGTCGCATCAAATCGTCGAGTCAATGCCTTGTCAAACTGCTCAAACAAGTTAGTCGTTGCAATCAGTACAATCCTTTCGTCAAGACCATCCATTGCTTTCAGAAATGATGATGTGACGCGACCCATTTCTCGCACATCTCGCGAGTTAATCCTATCAAGGGCAATGGCATCAATCTCGTCTATCAAAATAATAACCTTTTCGGGGTTCGGAAGCTTTCTTAGTTCTTCAAATACAGTACTTATATTCTTCTGTGTTTCACCAAGCCGACTATTGATCAAACTGTCGAAATCAATCATAAACAATTCTCTCTGAAGCATAGAGGCGACTCGCTTGACAGACTCAGTCTTGCCAGTACCTGGTGCGCCCTCAAATAGGAACTTATGTACGCCAACACCATGCTGAATGGCATTAATAGCACCCATGATATCTTTTTCTATCTCCGAAGGTAGCGGAGGGTACGCCCCCGTATTCAAGTTAATTTTAGTGAAGTGCGACATTCTGCCATCGTACTCCTGTGGCGAAAAAGTGTTTACTCCTGACATTACCGCCATAATATATTCAGCAAGCTGTGTATCACCGATACTATTGAAATAGCGGGCAATATCATACGCCTCGGTTCGAAAGCCGGCATCGTTGTGCTCAGCATAATACTTAATAAGATTTAGGATGTTTTTCTTTTTTATCTGTGGTGCACTCATACTATCTATATTACACTAGCTGGGAAATTGAAGCAATACTTTGGGACAAGAAAGTCTTGTATTCATCTAGTTCTGCTGGTATTCTATATATAGAAACGATGAGTGAAACTCGGGACACAAAAACGCGATAAAGCCATGCGGAGGGTAAAAGAAATGGCTAGAAAGGGGATGTTGTATAAAAATGCCAAGGTTTATCTTAAACAACCAAGAGTATGACGGTCATCATGAAGTACATGATACCAGCCAGCATTGCAACAGTAAGACGTATCCAGCACCAGAGAATCAAATTGATCTCGGCTACTACGACACCTGTGGTCAGGCCATAGCAGCGGCTGAAGCGCGTTATCCGCAAGCGGATATTGACGGTTGCTACTATTGTACGACCTGCCATACAAAGTAAGAGCCACCAGATTCGCGAAACTTTTGCGGAGTGAGTAAATCTAGTGGCTATACCTCAGATTGGCGCCTCGGCGTCAATCTTTGCATTTTCAGTATATCACAAGGGCGCTACGGTAGAACCTTGGGTGAAGGTGGTAAACTAAATGCATGCAATCAATTATTGAAGTTACTATTATCATCCTAGCCGTACTATTTTGTATTGCGATAGCTCTCCTGATAACTACATCTTCTAGGGCCCTGTTTGAATGGACACGGAGAAAGAGAAAGCAAGAAGCCGTCCGCCTGCCTTTTAGTGGCGATCCCGATAAGATCGGTCATTGGCACTTATACATACTCAAGCTGCAAGACGGAAAATACTATGTGGGCATAACGTCAAAAACGCCCGAGATTCGTATGCGCGAACACCTCAACGGTGTACGAGTGGCATATTGGACCGCGAAACATAGGCCTATTGAGATAATCTACACAGAAGATCTTGGTAACATTACACGACGACAAGCTGAAAAGAGAGAGAACAAAATGGTGCGCGCCTGCATGAAAGAGCGCGGCATCAATAACGTAAGAGGTGGCGATCTTACAGGCACAGAAGAGTATATCGAGCGATTCGGGTATATATTAGACAAAGATGGTTGGAGCGAGCTTACGATGGCTACCTGTCTTTTTTTCCTTCTAATCTACTTTATGCTAGACAAATATCTTTTCTAGCCAACGACACGGACAAGACCCAGTAATTTAAGGTGGCTCACCGCATATAGCCGTCAATCGTAGAGTGTCTACTTGCCAGCAACGTCAACTTCTCTCGATCTATCAAGATACAATTTGTGGAACCGGCTAAATCGATCGTATGCTTTGTAAAGTGTTGATTGGTAATATACTACGCCAAGGCCACACCGATACTTTGTCATGCCAGCGTGCACCTCACGCACAGCCTTTTGGTTGATGCTTTTCGTCAAGTACGGCCAGTTTTGTCAGTCTCAGCAATATTAACCAATCGCACACTCAGTCCCAACCCGCCAAACTCTTTACAGACAAACACGGGCTGGTCTGGAGTGCTGAGGGTCGGATCGTATCGATAGTTCAGGTCGCTAAAATTCTGCAGTTGCGCGACATCTTCGATACGATTCTGCACCACCCATCGCGCAAACGCCCCACGTGCAATTTTGGTATGTACCGTTACGAATGTTGGCCGGCCAGTCTTCGGGCTGATGGTCAGGAACTTTGGTGTAATGACAGGGATATCGACATGGGGTAGCAGGGCTTTGGTGTATTCAACAGCCGATAGATTCAGAATACAATCGGTACCAGTCGGCAGCGACGACGCGATCGAATCACCCCAGAATTGATACATACTGCGACCATCTGGCAGCTTGTAGCCCATCTCTAGACGATAGGGCATGACACCGTCACAGGCACGCAACCCACCATACAACCCCGAAAGAATCAGAAGATGCTCGTGTGCATACGCTCGATCATCATCAGACCACGTTTGCACCTGCAAGCCGCTGTAAATATCACCGATGAAGGCGTCAATCGCAGGGACTTGTGCGATTGGATTGGCAGACCATTCATCAAACAGGTTCTTTGCTTCGTGTGCCTTCTTCTCCGATACTTTCATGAGTGATTGAATCTTAGCCACCGAAACACCACGCCAAACATCCACCAGCTCCTCAGCCCGAGACAGCAAGACAGGAGAGCCAAGCAGTGCCTGCCGCTTATTCGGTGCTCGCATCGTCTTAGATGAATGAAGAAGAATCTGTAGTGCCATAATCTCATTCCTTACTATAACAAATTGACTTATTTTCTATAAAGTGTTATAATTAAATTATGACCAATCGACCTATCAGCGCCATAGATCATCTTGATACAATACCACCTGCGTCGCACGAATCAGAAGACAACACCTACACTGATGCGTACCTTATTCAGACATTACAGGCCCTACAGCAAGAACTTGACAGGGCACCTACCGTTCTTGATGTGCGTAATCTGGGAGAAATTCTCCCAGATGTTTCGACGTATGAGCGACGGTTTGGATCATGGATTGAAGCATTGCAAGCTGCGGGCATTGAAGGTGCGCACAACCGTAGTGATGAAACTATTTTGCGCCAGCTGGCCAGACTTGCCAGCTGCCTGGATCGTGCGCCGACCAAACGTGAGGTTGATGCCGACGACACCACCGCCAGCAGCGGACTATATCGCAATCGTTTTGGCTCGTTCAGCAGGGCAGTCGAAGCTGCCTTAGCACTGACCAATAGTGATACACTGGAAACATGAGAATACACATCGCCACCGACCATGCAGGACTGGAATTCAAAAATACACTCGCCTCACACCTTGAAGAGCAAGGACATGAGGTTGTCGACCATGGGGCCTATGAGTATAACGCCGAAGACGATTACCCAGCGTTCATCATCGCCGCCGCTGAGGCAGTCGCAGCTGAACAGAACGAAGGCATCGAGACCATGGGTGTCATCTTTGGCGGGTCTGGCAACGGTGAACAAATGGCCGCCAATAAGGTAAAGGGAATTCGCGCAGCACTCGTCTGGAACGAAGCTACCGCCAAACTGGCGCGCCAACACAATGACGCCAACATTATCTCAATCGGCGCACGTCAGCACAGTGAAGCCGAGGCTTTGCAGTTGATTGATTGGTTCATCGCCGAACCATTCAGCAGCGACGAACGCCATGTCCGCCGTATCGGACAAATAGCCGATTACGAACAGACCAGGTAGTAGCTACCTATTTCGTGGCATGACAAAGCCCCGCAGTGAGGGCCTTGCCTATGAAGTTATAGGGCAGGGCCAGCGGGGCTAGCTCTTCTTGATGGTGACCGAGGGCGGTGAGATCCGGTTGCCGTCATGGACGACGGTGTAGGTGCCGTTGGGCTTCAGCGACAGCGACTCGATCTCCGTAGGGGGATCGACGAAGTCGATGAGCGCCTCATGGTGCTCGCCGTTCTTCTCCCACCAGGCGACGAACTTTGCGTGCACCAGCCGCCAGGTGACCACCTGGCGGGCGATCTTGCGAACGATGCCCAGCTTGCGCGCGGCATCCATCAGGCCCTTGTCGTCCACGACCTTCAGCTTGGTTGTGACGTTCTTGAACTGGAACGTCGCGACCATGGTTGCGAAGGACTTGCGCTTCGGACCGACCAGCTGGTCACGGTGCCTGGTTACGACCTCGGCCAGACGAACATCGACGTCGTCGATACCCGCCTGGATAGGCGCAATCAGCGCGTTGTGGTTAGCGGTCGCAACCGCCTGCGCCGCCTTGAAGTCGGCGTTCTTGCCGTCGAGCTGCACCTGCAGAGCAAATCGTTGCTCGGCAAGCGTGTTGATGAGGTCGAGAACCTCGGGATCGACGTTTGTCACGTCAACCACCTCCTTGTTGTGAATGAGCTGTCCTATAATTATATAATGTATATACCGTACTTGCAACTATCAGATTACTCGATCAGCCCGTCCCATGCATCGACCGCTTCTGCAATCGCCAACCCCTCGGCCCCACGCTCTAGCTGGATAAGTAACAGTGCAACGGCGGTCTCGGCGGCATCACTATACTCGCCGCTTGGATCAAGCTCTGGCATAAATGCGCTGGTTAGTCCGTCTATCGATGGATGATTACGCATATAGGTCTGAGTAATATCAATAATGTAGTTGCGTAGGTTAGCAGGCTCAACATTGTCAAACACCGTAAAGTCAAATACCAAACCACATTTTAAAAGATCACTCACCGACGCCGCAAAATGGATTGACCGATACATAACCCTCCAGGACTCATCAGTTGGGGCAGCAGTCAACACCTGGTCAAGTTTTCCAGCATATTCGACCATCGCTAGATTTTGCTCTAATTCATCGGCAATAATCGCGCCGTCATTATCAACCGATTCATGCAGAATGGTCAGCAAGGTTGGCAATTCGGTATCTAGTTCGGTTTCAACACGTCGAATTGATTCTGGCCACATAATTATCGTTACTATACAATATACGAATTATGTTGGCAACTGTTGAGTCCTTTGGATGATATACTATACGTATGAACCCGATCACCTCTGCCAAGAACCCTCTCGTCAAGCAGCTGCGCAAACTGGCTGGCAGTGCCAAGGCACGGCGCGAGGCAGGAATATATATTGCCGAAGGTACGCACTTGGTCGAAAGCTATTTGAGGGCGGGCACTACGCCACTACGTTACATCTGCGCAGAGTCCGCACGCAGCAATCAAGAAGTTGCAGACCTCATCAGACGCCTTGATGAGGCATCGGTTGATGGCTACACCCTCACAGATGATTTATTTGAATCATTTGCCAGCATCCACGCCGGCGTTGGCATCGCCATCACATTCGCCCCTCGTGCCTCTCCCATCCAGACGAATCAAACCGTTGTCGCACTGGAAGATGTCCAAGACCCTGGCAACCTTGGCACCATTTTGCGGACTGCAGCTGCAGCAGGCGTCGCAAACATTATCTTGTCTCCAAGTTGCGCCTCGCCATGGTCACCAAAGGCACTTCGTGCCGGCATGGGCGCACAATTCTCGCTGCACATTGAAGAGGAGGTCGATTTGGCCGAATTCGTGAAGAATACAACCATCCCATCTCTTGTCACGACACTGTCAGACACCAGCCAAAATCTCTACGACATCGACCTTAATCGGCCCGTTGTTTGGATATTTGGCAATGAAGGGCAGGGAGTCAGCCAGGTTTTGATCGATATCTCCTCACAGCACGTGCACATCCCCCAAGCCGACACCGCTGTTGAGTCTCTTAATGTTGCCGCTGCAACCAGCATTTGTTTGTATGAACACTATCGCCAGCTACATCAGCGGTAGTCGCCGTGCTATACTGGTGCCAACAACCATAACAGGAAATCGCCCGTGAACGACGAGACCAAGCCAACATTGCCTCTACCAGATCCAAAACCAATTACATCTGAACCGCCAAAGAAAAGGCCAAAGCTCTCCAAGAAAAAGCGAATTATCTTGTTTAGTGCAGCAGGGGTTCTTTTCGTTGCTGCGGCAATCATTACGTGGCTGGTCCTTACTGGTGGCAAACAACCCGACGAGGCGCCAGCAGATAAACAGTCGACAGTCTCCAAGCAAGCTCAGCAATCGCGCCTTGGTGTTGCTGTCACAGCTATCGACGGGACCGTGACGTATCAAAAGTCAGATGATATCCAAACCGTGTCTAACGCAGGTGACGGCCCATGGCACACTGTCACCGCTACGACTGAGTTAAACGAGGGCGATCAGATCCGCACTGGTAATGGTAGTCGCACTGTCCTAACTCTTGATGATGGTAGCGCAATTCGCCTTGACGCAAATTCTATCGTCAGACTGACCAGCCTAATTGCCGACGATGTCGTTATGACACAGGTATCTGGCACCGCCTATTCACGCGTCGTGGCCAGCAACCGTAAATATTCTGTCGTGGTTGCCGACACCACCTATCAGGCCTTAGGGACTGCGTTTATTACCGTCAAAAAGGCAGGTGAAAACGGCGTGCAGGTCTATCAAAGCTCGGTCAGCACCACCGGACAGGCCATCCCAGAGGGCAAGCAATATTACAGCATGAACACCGACACCAACCTGCAGGATAAAATAACCGATATCAACATTGATGCGCTGGTTGATAATGAATTTATCGCCTGGAATACCGCAGAAGACGAAAAAGACGCTTCATTCAAAGAAAAGCTAGGTATCCTCCCAACTATCAAGCAGCGCGGTGAAGAGAAAAAGGACAAAGAAAAACAAGAGGCCGAAAAAGAGCGAAAAGCTGCCGAAGAAAAGAAAAAACAGCAAAGCAAGCCAGCCTCTAAAGTAACGCGCGGTACCATGAGCCTCGACGTTTCGGGCGAGCAATTCACCTGGAGCTACACCGGTAAGGCCGTATACGGATACAAACTTGTCGTCTCAAAAACAAATCCCGCCCCTACGTTTGAGGGTCCAGAAACTCAATCTGTCTATTTTAGTGGTTTTAATCAATTTACCGGTACCGTACCCGGGCCAGAAAAGATCGGCACTGGCACCTTCTATGTCACTGTCTGCGCCTACACCAACGGCACCGAGGCCGAACCATGCGTTGATTACTCGCCAGTTGTGAAGTTTGAGCGCTAGATTATACATTTATATTTACAAAATGTCATAAGTATGTTAAAATATTAAGGTGGCACATTCCGCCACAAGAACTGCACCTACACAGATTGGACAGGAATTAATGGGAACCATCATCCTGCTGGCGATCCTCGGTATCGCCGCCGTCGCCGCGCTCATCGTGGCGCGGAACTTCGGACGTACCGCCAAGAAGCTCGACAAGAGTCACTTCGACTATGGCTCTGCCGTCTGGGGCAAGCGCATCAGCCTGATCGTCTCGGGCGCGCTGGCCCTGGTCATCGGTCTCATCTTCGGCTTCGGGAGCTTCTACTCCCAGGGCGAGGGTGTCTCGACGGTTCAGGTGAGCTTCGCTGGCAACGTGGTCACGACGACCACCGACGCCGGCCTGAAGTTCAAGGCTCCGTGGAACTCCATCCAGGAGTTCAACATCCGCAACCAGACAGTCGAGATGTACTCGAACGCCGGCGGTGAGGGCAAGGATGGCGCAGCCATCTCGGCCCCGCTGGACGGTGGCGCCAATGCCAGCGTCAGCGTCAGCATCACGTACTCGATCGACCGTTCGGCCGTCGAGGGGATCTACAAGGAGTTCGGCTCTCAGGAGTCGCTCGCTGACAGCATCCTCAAGCCGACGCTGCGTGACATCGTTCGCAAGGCCTCGGCCGAGTACGCGCCCCTCGCCATCAAGCAGGAGCGTGCCTCGCTGGGAGCGGACATCCAGCTGGCCCTCGAGGAATCGTGGGGCAAGTACGGGGTCACCCTCAACCAGGTCAACCTCGGCGACATTCAGCTGGACACGGCGACTGAGGAGGCCATCTCCCAGGTCATCGCGGCCCAGCAGAAGGTCGAGCAGTCTCGGGCCGAGCTCGAGCAGGCTCAGATCACCGCTGAGAAGACCAAGACGGAAGCCCAGGCCGCGGCCGACGCCGACCAGATCATCCGCTGCGGCGCGACGATCGCCATGGAAACCAAGCTGGTCAACGGCAAGGAGACCGAGGTCAAGGTCGTCACGCCCAAGTCCAATGCCGAGTGCGAGGACCGGCTGAACGAGCAGGTCCTGACCACGAAGTACTACGACACCCTGCGCGAGCTGGGTGCCAACGGCAACATGGTCGTCGTCATCCCCGAAGGGGGCAGCGCGCCGATCATCAACCTTCCCAAGGACTGAGGGGCAGTTCTCCGGAGGCGCCAGATATAATTCTGGCGCCTCCGGGCGAACAAACTAATTAATTACATGCAGCCTATGGCTGTTTTTTATTTTATAAAAAACAATTATGACTCAATACAGTACGCAGTACCTGATGGCAATGTCGTCGTTAAGGCAATTTGCCGTGATGAGCCCAGTACAGTCGTGAGACCATCGTCAGAGCATTTATATCCCGGCTGATAGTAAATAATTCCTTCACCAGGGCCATCAAGACTAATCTGATAGGGCGTACCTGTCACAGAATCTGTTAAATCAACATCTGCAAGGTATGATGCCACAAATGACGATAACTGCGGCTCAGTTTGTATTACTGCACCTCTATTATTTGCAGTATACGATGTCATGTTCGCCGCAATCGTCGACATCATGTTCTTGACTGCCACATCTCGACGTGTCATGGTAATCTTTCCGCTATCAGATGTATCGTCAGAGGGCGCGACTACATCATCACTGATCTGAGAGCGCTGATCTGTTGCTGTTTTTGTTGCTTGTTTTGGGGCGAATACCGCCAAGGCAGCATATGTGCCGACACCTACAGCCAGCAGAAGTACAATACCAATGAGAAGGGTTGATTTTTTAACCATAACCAAATTATACGTTACTTCGTAGAACTATGGCAATTTATTTTCGATGACGACCAAGATGACGGTGGGGAAGGCGGTTCGTAAGGCGAACATGACGAGTGCGAGCCGATCGACCCATCAAGGCGCCAAAGGTCACACCCGCCGCTACGACCACCGCTATCAGCAGGGCACGCATCAAAAAGGCAATACCCGTATCAAAGTCGCTGGTATTTGGGGCAGATTGCGAGATGTAATGCAAGGCACTGTACAGTGTGAGACCTGGAACTAACGGAATAATACCAGCGCTCATAATCGCAATAGTCGGAATCTTCAGTACACGCGAAAGCAACGAGGCAGCAAGACCAACGACCATCGCCGCAACACCACTGGCGGCAATCTGACCAAGATCAAGATTTGTCAGTACCAGCGTCACGTATAATGACAAAAATCCAACTAATCCTGCACTAATAATCGCAATCGGGCGCGCATAATTACCTAATGCGAACGATGCCGCCAACACTGCCGCACCAGCATACTGATAGTTAATATCCGCAAGCGTCAGGTGATTGGGCGTCGCCGCCAAATAAACCCCGAGGCGTGTCGCAATATACAACCCAACCGTCGTCCCCAGCACGATACCGCCTGTCATCATCACCACCTTCAAAAGACGCGCCATTGCTGTTACGTAATATTCATCCAGTGCATCCTGAAATGCCGAAGCAATCATCATTCCTGCAACCAACATCACGATACCGCTAATAATCACCAGGGTCGGATTGACTTCTGCTAAAATCGGCACAGTTGTCATGGCCAACAGTGACGTTATTGCAGCAATTAAAATCACAATCAACCCCGACAGTGACTGAATATAAAACGACGGTAGCCCCATCTTCGTCATACGACTAATCACAAGACTAATCATCGTTCCCATAAACAGCGCAATCAACCACATGAACGGATTGGGGCTGTATAGCATCACCACACCCGCACTAATGCCTCCGCCTGCCAGATGGGTGACTACTGATGGATAAATATGTTTGCGTGCAATAATACTATCGAGCTGCCGTTCAGCGTCATCCAGCGAGACTTCTTCTTTCCCGACACTGCGCGCCAAATCCTCTAGCAGTTGCAAGGTATGATAATCCGACCCACGTGATGCAACAGTTCGCACCAGTGTTAATGGCTCTCGATCAATCCCACGGTCCTGTGAAATAGTCAGAATCGTATGGCTAATATCAATATGTACCTTACGCGAACAATAGGTCGACGTCACCTCAAGCCCCAAATACACGACATCGCTAGCTGGCATACCACGTGACAACAACTGGTCACACAGTGTCGCCACGAGGCGTAAGGCGCGCATATTATCGGTTAACTCGTCATCAATCTTATGGATAATTAACGAACCGTGATCGAGCGCTTCGACTGACTCGCGCTGAAAGCCGCGGATAAGAAAAGAAAAAGGGTTACGCATATAGGTTAAGTATACCAAAATTGAGATATTACGCCATCTCTAAACCTATCATGTCAAAAACGCATTATTATGCTATAATTTCACATATAAACTAGTAGTGGAGAGCATCTATGCCAACACCCGAACGAGAGACATTCCCGCGCGCCGTCGTACCCGATCACCTGACTGTCCGCACCGTTGCCAATCTGCCACCCGACGAGCCCGCAACAATTCCTCTATTCCAGGATACCTGGGACTATCACAACAGACCAACACTTCTCGTCGATAACGACAGAAACCTTCGCGCACGCCTCTCAACTGAAATACCACTCGCTCCAGCTGGATCGTCCAAATCACCACTAGGCCGCGCCGGTATTATGCGTATTGCTCTCATCGGCGATGACACTATCCGAACAGGCACCGTTGCCGACCTTCGATTCATCAAAAAGCCTATTTTCGAACTGGACAGTGAAGCCCCCGACGATGTCGAGGAAGCGAGAGACTGGTTTCGGCAATACGAAGAATCGATCACAGTTGATGCATTTATCGCCAATGACCCCAATAGTTACAACGGCGTATATTACGGACCGGCAGAACTCTATCCTGCACTCGATCGATTGCGTAAACACGGCAACAAAGCACTGCGAAACTTCCAACGAGACAGTGGAGCACGCGGCAACCGGAAGCCGTCGTCGCACCAAAAGAGTCCCACTCGACAGCCTAACTCAACCAACGATACGCCGTAACGACGGGCGAACAGCACTAATAAGATAGAAGGACCCTGTCACAAGTATCATAGCGTTATGTTCGCGCGCCCAAGGCACCGCCACAGCGATTGCATCGTGTGGGCTTGCCCGCGACGCAATCACATCATATCCTTCATCTGTCGCCATTGAGGCAAATATCGTTCGGTCAATTGAATCAAGCTGCTTGCCTTCGACCGAAAACTCCGTCACAACAAGATGATTCGAGACACCTCGCAGAATTGCCAATGATTCGGCAACGCTCGATGATTTGTTCTCGCCAAAGGCCGCCACAATAATACACGGTATATTAGGATACATCTGCTGATACGCCTCTACAAAGGCATGGATTTTCTGTGGATTGTGCGCCGCGTCCAATAGGGCGGGCACTTCCTGTATCGTTATCCCCTCAAATCGCCCAGGAATCACACATTGCAGGGCCTGATTAACCGCCTCGGATGCCACCGCAGGCCTACCGTCCAACGAAAGTCGACGATTAACTGCTGCCAGCGCCAGACTACTGTTACGCACCTGATAGGAGGGGAGGGATGCTGTTGCATCAATGACCGTATCCTCAACGAGAAGGGCTGCCTTTTTGTCGCGTACCACCCTACGAATAACCGCCATTATCTCTGAAGACTGTGAGTGCATGACCACCGACCCACCTTCCACAATAATCCCCGCCTTCTCACCCGCAATCTCGGTTAGGGTATTGCCGAGTAGTTCAGTATGATCGAACCCGACGTCCGTGATCACCGCCACTTTATCGGGGCGGTCAGAAACATTTGTTGTATCAAGACGCCCACCGATGCCAACTTCGATCACCATATAATCAACAGCAAGCCTGGCAAACAACCAATATGAAAATACCGTCAAGAACTCAATATATGTCAGCTCAGTATTAATCCTAGTCAACTGCGTCACGAATGCCGAAAAATGTTGGCAGTACTCATCCTCATCCAACAATCTACCGTTAATCTGCGTGCGCTCGGCCACCGACGTGACATGTGGCGAGACTATCGTACCGACGGTATAGTCGCTGGCATACAACAGCTGTGCAGCATAATACGCAGTCGACCCTTTACCGGATGTACCAGCAATATGGATCATCGGCGCAGCATCCTGAGGATCGCCAAGGTTATGCAGCACCTGACGCGCATAGTCTAGCCGTTCAGACCCTCGAAAACGCGGCACGAAGGGAAGCGCACCCAGGTATTGCTCGACCTCTTTAAAGCTTTGAAACTTCATATCTCCCTCAGTATACATGAAGCATTGCGACCAAGGCACTGGAGGTTTATACTTAAGGTTATGAATGATATCTATACGACCGACGAAAGCTCGCTATTATCACAATTTGGCCTCGACAGTTCACTGGCAATGATTGTACCGATGCTCATTGTCAGCACCGTCGTCGTGTTGGGCCTGATGATTTTCTCAAGTATCCGGCAGCACAAGCAGCGTCAACAATCACATCAGATGCAACAAGATATTCATGCGATTCGTGAACTGCTGGAAAAGCGTTTCGGCAATACCACTACCTATATCTCACGACCAGCACCCCTTAACAAGGAACTTGAGTCTGACCCCCAGTTGCCACCACGGCCATAAAAGTAGT
>CALMAK010000012.1 GCA_937859515.1 uncultured Candidatus Saccharibacteria bacterium
TTTGTTGGATATTAGGTCAATGCTTATATGATTTGTGTCAATCTTAAGATAAGAACAGATGTTTTCACTACCAATTAAAAGATGATCCATGGGTGAGAAAATAATGAGAAAGTAAGCTCGTAAATTCCTCATCAAGTGCTCATTTCCATCCATCATCTACTTTTGAAATGGAAGGAGAACAAGAATAACGGCCTTGCAAATTCAATTTGTTAACATTGCGCATGCCTAGATATAGTCTCTCTCTAAAACCGTTAAAACGGTTTGGGTCTGATGCCTTGATTTTGTCCCATTGTATTAACCGTGGGCTATGATTTTACACTGGTTTTTTGAACGAATGTTGCCTACCATTCGCATTAAAAACACAGTATATATTGCACCGAAATTGGAAGCTTCGATGATCAAATGCGCGAGAGACGCTTACAAATTGAATTTGCAAAACCAAAATACGATATCGCTATTGAGTAAGGGATAGGAACGAGCACGACTGGAGCGTAGCGCAAGGAAGTAAAGTGGATAGCCCGACCCTGACGTAGGAGGGGATACTCCCAAATTATTTTCATTTTGCTATTCAAAATAGGGTGCCCTTGTCACAACGCTTGCTTACGATAGGTCCAGATGGCGAGGCCATTGAGCAAGATACCAAAGATGATCATGGTCTTGATATGTGGCCAGATGTCTATTAATTCGGCGCCTTTGAGGAGGATTTTGCGCATCACGTCCACCATGTAGGTGACGGGATTGATCCATGCGAGGGTCTGTGCCCATGCGGGCATGCTCTCGATGGAAGTGTATAGGCCCGACAGGAGAATGAAGATAAGCATGAAGAAAAATGCCACCATCATCGCCTGCTGCTGTGTACTAGTGAAATTGGAAATCAAGAGGCCAAATCCTAGGATGGCGAATACGTAGATGCCCGTAAATAGGTATAGATTGCCGATATTGGGCCCAGGGACGATGCCATGGACGACGTAGCTGACGATGAGGCCAATGGTGAGAATGATGAAGCCCATGAGCCAAAATGGGATGAGCTTGCCGAGGATAAATTGGTATTTTTTGATGGGTGTAACGTTGAGCTGCTCGATGGTTCCGATCTCTTTTTCTTTCACGATATTGAGGGCTGAGAGGAAGCCGCCGACCATGGTGAGTAGGATGGCAAGGATGCCTGGTACCATGAAATGCTGGTAATTGCTGAGTTTGTTGAACTTATTGATGTAGTCGATCTGGATAATCGGTTCTGGATTCATACGTGGTAAAACCAACCACTCAGCGCGTATATTTTTATTGAATTCATTGATGACATTGAGTGCGTAGGCGGCGCCGAGATTGCCTTTCGTGCCATTGACGGCATTGGCGCTGAGGGCTAGTGTGGCACTATTCTCTCTGATGAGTGTTTTTTCAAAGTTTTTTGGGATTTCGATGAGGATGTCGGCCTTGTTGTCCTCGACCCACTTGAGTCCCTCGGCACGTGACTGCGAGTAAGCGGCTAGTTCGAAATAATTGGAGTGCTCGATCTTAGAAATCAGGAGTCGGGAATAGTCAGAATGATCGTGGTCGATGATGCCTACATTGATATTTTTGATCTCGTAATCCGCCGCAAATGGTAGTACTAATAGCTGCAACGCGGGCATCATGAATATCATGCGCAAGATGGCTGGATCTCTGAAAATCTGCCTAAATT
>CALMAK010000013.1 GCA_937859515.1 uncultured Candidatus Saccharibacteria bacterium
CAGATGCAAAATCTGCCGAAACACAGGGCTTCTATTCTGGGCCACCGATGTTCGATAACACCTATGCATGGGGCAACTGTACGTGGTGGTCATATGCTATGCGTAAATGGGCTGGCAGTCCGATCCCGACTACTTGGGGCAACGCAAACACATGGGACGACAACGCACGAGCGCAGGGCTATCTTGTCAACAACACGCCTGCTGTTGGCGCAGTATTTCAGACAGACTCTGGAGAATACGGCCACGTTGCATATGTCATTAATGTTGGCATCACAGGAGACTGGACGATCTCCGAGATGAACGCGCCAACGTTGAACGTCGTATCGCAACGGACATTTTCAAAAGAAGCCGCCGAACATTATACGTTTATTCATAACAAGATAGGATCGCAGCCATGGACGCCATCGCCGATTACATCACCGTTTCCATACGGTACTGGCCAGTAGTAGCCATAGCCGCTGCATCTATAGTTTGTCTTGTCGTTATTTGGCGTATTGTTCGTGCTATTATCAATCGCCGTTACTTGAAGAGTCGCGAGATGACTTGGTTAGAGATTACACCGCCATCAAGCATCGCAAAGACTCCAGAAGCCACCGAACAACTGTTTTCGGTACTTCACGGTACACGTGCGGCACGTAGCCTCAAAGAGCGTATAATCAACCGCTCTCCAGTGATGAGTTTTGAAATTGTCTCGACACGTAAAGACGGTATTCGTTATTTATTACATCTTGAAAAGTATCGGTCATCAAGCGTACAAAAAGCAATTACATCCTATATTCCTGATTCAAAAGTAAAAGAAGTTAGTCGTGACACGGATGGATCATATAGCGTTATTGAATTCAAAGAAACTGGCCACTATGTTCTGCCACTGACGCTCACCTCGATATTCGAACAGCATGATCCTCTCGGGTACGTAACTGGTGCTATGACACAGCTAACCGACGACGAAGAGGTCGTATTGCAACTTGTAGCCACACCGGTGCACCTGCGAGAAGCGGATAGTCTGTCGCACAAAATACTTGGTAACGAAAATATCTTGCAGCACGTCAGCGACGGCAAGTTGTCTGGGTTAGGACGGTTCACAAACATATTCGGCAAGGCTGCGACTGGTCTGACTGATCTTACAGGCGAAGTATACATGGGTATGACATCAACGCATCGAGAGTACTACAATGCCCAGCACAGAGATACTCAGACGAAGCAAATGCGTGTTACGAATCACGACCGGCCAGCACGTGTTTTGAGTGCTTTTGAGCTGGAACTCATGGAAACGATGCACCAAAAAGTCACGCATCCGCTATTCCAAGTAAACGTTCGCATACTCGTCAAAAGTAGCGAAGCAAAACAGCATATCGCCGCACTTAAATCTGCGTTGGATAGTTACAGCGTACCGCCATATCAATCGCTCAAAGCCAAACACTCGTTACCGTTCATTGACACCTTACGTCAACGATCAGCCGAACGCCGCCTACCGTCATTGCGCCGTCATTCTGCAATTGTCCTCGCATCGACAGAGCTTGCGAGTTTGTACCATTTCCCATCAAGCCAAGTTAGCAAAACAGATAACTTGATAACGTCGCTTAGTCGTACGCTACCTGCGCCGGTGTCATTGAAGCAAGTCGATAAGTTTGATGTCGTCATAGGATCAAATGTCCACCACAATACCGAGACGCCTATTGGACTTGTCGAACAGGAACGTGAACGTCACGAATATATCATCGGAGGTACGGGTAACGGTAAAACCACGTTACTGCAATACCAGATCGTACAGGATATGAAAAATGGAAAAGGCGTAGCGGTGATTGATCCGCACGGCGACATGGCCGAATCAATGCTGAGACATGTACCACCAGAG
>CALMAK010000014.1 GCA_937859515.1 uncultured Candidatus Saccharibacteria bacterium
TATTTGCGCAGATGGTTGATCCAAAAAATAGAACTAATGTTGTTGAGGCATTCGGATACAAGCAGCTCATGTTCGAGCCCTTAATGGGCGGTGGCATCGTTACTGCCTTATCAATGCCAATCATACTAACCATAGGACTGCCGTTGTTCACGGCAGTCTGTGCAGGAATTATGACATTCTGGCTGATTGTTGGTTTACTGTATTTTGGTCGTAAAAAGTAACGTATTATTTACCCTGGATATCATGCCCACCAAATTTGTTGCGCATAGCAGCAAGAAGTTTAGTGGCAAAAGTTGTCTCGCCTGCTTGAGATGCAAGACGCACATCAAATGAGGCTTGGATGCTGGGCAGCGGAATGCCTAAGTCATCAGCGGTTTCCAGTGTCCAGCGAGCCTCACCGGATTCAGCAACAATACCGTCGATACCTTCCATAAATGGGTTCTCATGCAAGGCCTGACGTGTTAGGTCATTGAGCCAACTAGTAATCACGCTATTCTTTTCCCAGACGTCGCCGGCGCTAGCGAGATCGATATCCTTGTACGGCCCTTCCTTAAGCATGCGATATCCCTCGGCGAGGCTTTCCATCATGCCGTATTCGATGGCATTGTGGACCATCTTGACATAGTGACCAGCGCCAGTTGGGCCAAAGTGATCATGTGCGCCACCGGGTGCTGCCAGTGTGTCAAGGGCTGGAGTGATTCGCATATATGCCGTTTTGTCGCCACCCGCCATCATAGCAAAGCCGCGCTCGTAACCCCAGACGCCGCCGCTGGTACCAATATCAAGCAATGTACTGCCCTTTTCAGCACCGCGTTCTGCGCGCGCCGCGTCCCCTCGGTAATCGCTATTGCCTCCGTCAATCAGGATAGAACCCTCTGGTACGAGGTCAAGCCATGCATCCAGTTCGCTGTCGATGACGTTTGCCGGAATCATCAGCCAAATAATAGGTGTATCATCACCAAATGCCGCAAGGACTTCCTCTTTCGTAAATGCAGGTATCGCTCCATATTCTTTTGCCGCTTCGACTGGCTCGGGACTGCGATTGTGTGCGATAACTTCATGTCCGCCTTCGGCAAGTTTTTGCGCTATCTGTGCGCCCATGCGCCCTAGTCCGCTGATTGCTATTTTCATACTATGTCCTCCTTATTAATATCAGTAAAAAGCGTCACCTTCGGAATGCTCCGTATGAGGCCAGCTGGAAAATCATCAAGAGTGGTATCGGTATTGTTGACAAGTGAGCGTACGACGGACTGTTTCTGAGGGCCGTATGCCTGAACAACAGCCTCGTCAAATGTCGTCAGAAAAGAAGTGGTTGTTGTGATACGCGGGTAATCCTCTCCGCTAAACGAACACGCAGGACGATCACTGTGCACGGCAGGGCTGTGTGGTTTAACGCCTGACGTGTGTCCGTCTTCGCCAACTCCCAACAGCGCAATGCGATAATCTGCGCTGATAGCAGCAGTATCAAGCCAATCACTGAAGTCGTCCGCTGCCTTCTCGATAGACTTTCCGGTGAGAGGTCGGTATATAGTTGCATGAGGTAATGACAGGCCGGCGTCAATAAGCTGTTGCATATTTTCATCGGGATGGCCTATCACGCCATATCGCTCGTCGCTGACAGTGACAAAAAGGTTCGATATGTCAATATCTGCAAGGAGACGGCTAGTTTCAACGCATACCTGAATGCCTGATCCTCCTGAAAGAAGCCAAAGGACACGGTTGCCCCTACTCAGCAGTTGGCGCAGTCGATTTGCTAAGAATGGCGCAACTGATTGCTGAGGCTCATTCTGGTAATCAATAGATACGCTCATGTAACTAGTATACAATAAGTACAGATGAAAGACTTTTTTACCATTGTATGGCGAAACTTTAAGCAACCGATTGTTATCGCGATTCTTGTCCTTGCGGCAGCACTCTTATTGCTGGGCGAGCATCGTGATGCATGGTTTGTATCATTCGTGATTATCGTTAACACCCTATTTGGAATCATTCAAGAGTTACGCGCCAAGCGTGCTTTACGCAAGCTTGAATTAATGTCGGCGCCACACGCACGACGCATCAACGAGGACGGCACTGTATCTGATGTGTTGTTTGACCAATTGGTGATTGGTGATCAAATTGATGTACGGATTGGCGATGAGATTCCTGCAGATGGCACAATTCTTTCTAGCAGTGGTCTCGAGGTGAATGAAAGTATGTTGACGGGAGAATCTGCCTCAATTGAAAAAGACAAGGGCGTCGTGGTTTATGCGTCCAGCTCGGTTGTAGCAGGGTCTGCCTTTGTGAAAATTAGTGCCGTGGGCGCTGAGACGCGTGTTGGAGGCATGACTGAGAAACTGAAGCGCTATACACCCGAAGTAACACCGTTGCAGCGGTCAATCGGACGAATCATTACAGTGATGACGTATGGAGCATTGGCGTTGGCAGCGTTGATAGCGATTGTGTATACGCTATCTGGTCAAGATGCGGTGAAGATCGTAAAGACGATTACAACCGCTGCGGTAACGGTAGTGCCAGAGGGATTGTTGTTGGCAAGCACGCTACTACTAGCCTTTGGGTCGCTGAGATTAGCACAGGCCAAGGTGTTACCACAAAAACTTGCTGCGATTGAAGCGATGGCTTTATTAAATATCCTTTGTGTCGATAAGACAGGCACCCTAACGAGCGACACGATTGAATTTACAGCACTGGAGCTGTTCGACGGTGCACCAAAAGATCTTGCAGAGCTTGCCGGTATCACTGCAGTAGAAACCAGTAGTGGCAATGCAACGGGCGATGCTATGGTGGCGGGATTGCCAGCACCGGATGGGTACGAGATTATCGATAGATTAGCGTTTTCGTCAGAACGAAAATTTAGTGGCGTTCGCGTTAAGATGGGGCGGAACGTATCGACGGTGTGCGTTGGTGCACCTGAGTTTTTAGGACATGTTGCCCCGCTGTCAGACGCACAGAAGAATCGTATTGCTGAACTTGCTTCTGGAGGTCAACGAGTGCTGCTGGTTGCGACCTTTGGTGATACGAAGGCTGATCTTAAGACGCTAAAGAAAGGTGTCCCGCAAGGTCTCATTGTACTGTCGAATGAACTGCGCGCGGGTGTCGCCAAGACGGTCGCCTATCTGCAGCGTAATGATGTAAGTGTTCGTGTTATCAGTGGTGATAGCCCTGAGACCGTGCGTTCGGTAGCTGAGCGTGCCGGCATCAATAACGCCGAGCACGTAATTACGGGCGCTGAACTTGCCAAGTTATCCAACAAGGCATGGGACCGCACGGTAGACGAGACGACGATTTTTGCGCGCGTTCTGCCTGAGCAAAAGGAGCGCCTCATTGAAACATTTATACAAAAGGATAACTTTACGGGCATGGTTGGTGATGGAGTCAATGATGCATTAGCCTTGAAGAAGGCAAATCTGGGGGTGGCGATGTATTCGGGCGCGGTGGCGACGAGGCGTATCGCCGATATTGTTCTTTTAAATAATTCATTTAATTCTCTGCCTATCGGTATGCGTCTGGGTAATCGTATCATGCAGGCGATTGAAATGATTGCGACACTGTTCTTTCATAAGATTATTTATGGCATTGTGCTACTAATGACGACGCTTATCCTTGGTGTTGTTTATCCGTTCGAGCCTCGTCATGTAACATTTATGAATATCTTTCTCGTGACGCTGCCAACGGTTATGTGGACGCTATTCCCGCCGATTCCTACCTATAAGATCTCGCCTAAGCGGTTTTGGTGGGACACTTTAGCGCCAGTCGCACCAATTGCTGCGATATCAGGTGTCGTCGTCGCATTAGTGTATCTGCGACTTCTTGCGCTACATCCAGAAAATATCGAGGGTGTTGCCACTTCAACCGTTCTTATTGCAACCTTCTTTGGTATCTACCTTGTGTTCTTGGTCGGTAAGATGTTCAAGGCGGTTAATAACCGTACTGCCAAGCTTGCACGTCTGCTTTATATATTGATTGTGATCTTTGTTGTGACGATTAGCTTTGGATTTGGTGTAACGCGCGACTTCTTTGATTTTACGGTTCCGGCATGGCGTGAAGCGTGGCCACTTCTGCTGCTGGTTGGATTTGCTGTATTGCTGCAATGGTTGATTGCTGACCGCGTAGCAAAAACTAAAAGATAGCCCTTCGTAGGACTATCTTTTGGTGCAAAGAGTGCGTCTATTAACGAGCGAGTGCTCTACGCCCAAACCACTTGTGAATCTCAACAAGAATGATTGGTATCATGAAGGCGATAGCACCAGTGATAATGAGGTCACCAATGGCGACGCCTGGAGCAATATGGAGGAGGCTTTGCAGCGGCCCGAAGATGGCAAGAAGCTGCAAAAAGACTGATGCACCGAGGCCAACGTAGAAAGGAGTGCTCCATACGAAGAGACGACGGAACACCGACTCGTAATCCGACCTCGCATTAAAAGCACTAGCCCACTGCATAACAACTAAAGCACAAAATGCAATGGTACGGCCATACTCGTGTCCGTAGAGGCTACTAAAGATGATGTAAAGGGTGAGCGTGGTAGCGGCCATACTGATAGCAACCATGACCATACGTGAAACGAGATAACGATTGAGAATGGGTGCATTTGGCTTTTCTGGCTTACGTGTCATGCTGTTCTTCTCGCCTTTTTCAAGGCCAAGTGGAATGACCATTGTCGTATCGGTGACAAGGTTTACCCAAAGGATTTGCACCGCGACAAGAGGAACGGGCATGCCAATAAGCAGTGCGCCAACCATCGTTAAGACTTCACCAGTGTTAGTTGCAAGGAGGTAGTACAGCATGCGACGAACATTGCTGATAATAGTACGGCCTTCGCGCATTGCATCAATAATGGTCTTGAAGTTATCGTCCAGAAGGATAATATCGCCAGCGTCTTTGGCGATTTGAGAACCCGATCCCATGGCAATACCGACGTGTGCATTAGAAAGCGCAGGGACATCGTTAACGCCGTCACCAGTCATAGCAGTAATATTGTGACGTTTGAGGATGGACAGTAAACGATACTTGTTTTCTGGAATAACACGTGAGAAGACGCGAGTATTTTGAATTGCTTCAGCCAGCTCGTCATCGGTCATCATATCCATACGCCGGCTATCGAATACCTGATCGCGTGATTGCACCATGCCCATTTGTTTACCGATATGATAGGCAGTCTCAAAGTGATCACCTGTCACCATACGCACCGTGACGCCTGCAGCAAGCGCAGCATTAATAGCACGCTTTGCTTCGGGACGAAGTGTATCTGCTACAGCAATAAGACCGACAAAATCAAATCGAGCCTTGACTGGAAGGCTGGCGAGAGATTCGATCGGCTTCTTTAGTTCGGTTTGCGCGAGTGCTATGACTCGATAGCCTTGGGATGTGAGTTTCGCCAGTGCTTGCTCGGACTCTTCCCTTTCAGATTCGGTGAGGATTGACCGAGCGATAATAGTCTCGGGCGCACCCTTGACGGTCAAGCGGTACTGATTGCCATGATGCCAAAGATTACCACTCATGGCATGATCGTGACTGAACGGAAGCGTGTGCAGAGGCTCTCCTTTCAACTTGACGATCTTCTCGGCATCAGCATATTCGACCATAGCAATATCAAGAGGGTCATGTGTTTTTGTAGCAGAATGATTTGCGCTATGACGGATTGAGGTTGGCAGATGATGCTTGATCCAGTCAGGTTGCCAGATCTCCTGAACAGATAACTTATTCTTTGTGAGAGTGCCAGTTTTATCTGTCGCAATAGTTGTAATGACGCCAATTGTCTCAATGGCGCGCATATTAGTAACTAGTGCTTTTTTTGCTGCCATGCGGCGCATGCCGAGGACAAGGACGACCGAAATTGCGATTGGAAGGCTTTCGGGAACCGCGCTCACCGACAGCGCCATAACGAAACGAATCGCCTCAATAAGATCAGTGCCTCGAATGAGTGACAGTACTAATGTGATGGTGGCGACACCGCCAATGGCGGCAATAATTTGGTTGACCAGTTTATCGATTTTCTTCTGAACAGGACTACGAATACCCGTTTGTTCAGACAAAGCTGCAAGACGGCCGAATTCAGTATCGTTGCCCGTACGGACAACGACGGCAGTTGCCTCACCTGAAATAACGAAGGATCCCTGAAAGAGAAGATTTGATTGTTCGTAGATTTGTTTTTCACCACGTAAGGTATCGCTTGTTTTTGTAATTGCCTCCGATTCGCCTGTTAACAGTGCTTCGTCGAAACGAACGTTGCTGCCATCAAGTAGCCTGGCATCAGCAGGAACCTTCTCGCCTTCACCCAGCACAATGATATCGCCAGGTACGAGCTTGAGGGAATCGACAGTACGCACCTTGCCGTCTCTAATAACAGAAACAGATTGCGCAGTGTGTTTTTGCAAGCTGCGCAGTACTCTGTCGGTTGAAAAACGCTGAACATAGTAAATGACGGCACTGATTAACATGATGCCAATGATAATAATGGCATCAATTGCGGCATGATGAACGATACTCAATGCAGCTGCAATGAACAACACGAGCATGAAGATGTTGGCAAATGGTTCAATGATTTTACGCCATAGTGGTTCGCCTTTGATGCGAATGGTGTTTGGCCCATACGTAGCGAGCCGCTTATTCGCCTCAGTAGGGTGTAATCCTGCTGGTGACGAATTGAGTTCTTTGAGAGTTGCAGTTGTGGATTTATTATAATAAAGCATTAGGGTTATTATATCAAAAATACCTCCCAATCGGGAGGTATTTTGATAGCTAACGGGCTACACTGTTACTGAATGCGGACAAGCTGTAATGATCGTTGTTGCTTGCCCGTTGCAAGATCAATCGTGTCTTTGATAGTTTTACCAAGCAGGTTGCGTCCTAATGGGCTTTCAACCGAAATACGTCCGTCGCTTGGGTTGGCCTCGAAGCTGTCAACGATAGTATAACGAAAGAGTCTTCCCTGCTGGTCGATAAGATCAACCACACTGCCAATGGCAACTTTTAGTCGAGTACGCTTACTAGGGAGCAATTTTGCGCTGGCAAGAAGCATGCGTTTGTCGGCTAACTCACTTTCAATTGATTCGAGATACGAAAGTCGTTCAATATGTTCAAGGCGCTCCTCATGGGCACTTCCCTTGTCCATTTCGCGTAGTGCTTGGATTGCTGCTTTCTGGTCGTGCTCAAGTTGTGCGGTGCGTTTTCGTAATTCTTTCATACCTTTTTTACTCAGTAAAATGTAGTCTTTATTCAAATGTGTCATGATGCTACTCCTTTTGTTTAGGTGTTACAACTGACCGCTAAGGGTCAGTTGTAGTATGACAATCGAAACTGAGTCTAACCTGAAAATTGAGCATGTTTATGCTTATTTTTTCAGAGGAAGTGTAAACGAGAATGTTGTGGATTCATCCGGTACACTATGAACGTCAAGATCTGCTTGGTGAAGATCACTAATCTGACGTGCTAGTGCTAGTCCCAGTCCGTAGCCATCACGGGTGTTGCGACTGGCATCAGCCTGGTAAAAGCGATCAAATATCTTTGCCAGGTGTTCTTGGGCGATGCCTTGTCCTGTGTTCGCGATGCGGAATGTCGCCTTTTGTCCAGTAGAAATAACAATAACGATATCACTTTTTTCAGGGCTATATTTAATAGCATTATCTATCAAAATGGTGATGAGTTCTTCGATGCTTGGTCGATGCGCGATAACGTGGATCGCTGGGTAGGATGTCTGTAGTGTAATGGTTCGTCCGGTATCGGAAAATCTATCGATGGCCATGTTTACCACCAGCACAAGATTAAAGGATTCGCGCTTAAGAGAGGCTGTTTTGCCCGCTGAAAGTGCTAACAACATATTAGACAGCGTCGTGAGGCGTCCCACTTCTTCGAGGTTACTATCGAGAAGTTCTCGCATTTCTTTTTTACTGAGAGTCGGGTCGCGTAGGGAAACCTCAAGTTCAGTTGTCATGGTGGCAAGTGGTGTGCGCAGTTCATGACTGGCATCACTAATAAACCGTGCATGCCGTTCATGTGCTTCCTCTATTGGACGAAGTGTTCGTTTGGCGAGAAAATAGGCTCCCACCCCGCCTGATACGACGATAATTATGTTTGTATACAATAAAATAGCAATAAGATTTGCTCGTGTTTCGGCCAGCTCTCGTACACGTAACTCTCCGAGTAATTGCCGGAAAGGTGGCGTAGGTTTCAGCTCCTCGGTGTGTAAACCGTAACTATCGAGCCGCTGCTTTACCTCATTAATGGCGATTTGGTAGACGATAACACTAAACATCAGGCAAATAGCGGCAAGAATCATGACATACCATGTTGTCAGCCGTACTGTTGCTGAGTGAAAAAGCTGGTTCATGCTTCTATTTTATATCCAAAGCCTCGAACGGTACGTATAAATGGCTTGAATGGACTAGCATCGAGTTTTTTGCGGAGATACTTGATATATACCTCAACGGTGTTGGGCAATATGTCGGCATCATAATCCCAGACATGACTCATGATCATTTCTTTTGATAATGTTCGGCCTGGGTTTCGCATGAGATATTCAAGAAGTGCGTATTCTTTTTGGGTAAGTTGTATGGGGGTGTTGCCCCGCTTTACTTCAAATGATACCGTATCGAGCGTAACATCGCCGACCTGCAGCACGGTGGACTCCTGTTCGCGCGGACGGCGAATCAATGCCCTGACTCTGGCGAGAAGCTCCTCAAGAGCAAATGGCTTGACGAGATAGTCGTCTGCCCCTGCGTCGAGGCCCTCGGTTTTATCCCTGACCGACCCTAAAGCAGTGAGTAGTAATACTGGTGTATGGATATGCAATGTTCTTAGTTCCTTGACAATGCGCAGGCCATCATATTCTCCTGGAATCATACGGTCAATAACCATCGCGTCATATGGTTCAGTGTGTGCCATTGCCCAGCCGTCGTCACCGTCATACGACACGTCAACGGCATATTTTTCCTGCTGTAAGGCACGTTTGAGGGCATTGGCAATTTTATGCTCGTCTTCGATAACTAATATCCGCATATCTTCATAGTATAGCGCGAATCTGAGAAGAAGCTGTAGTTAGCGGATGATAGCGTGACAGCTCAATACGCACAAAATAATGATACTAACAAGTGTGCTGATTGCGGTAAGAGCAATCAATACGGTATAAAATCAATCTTAAGACTCGTGGTACACTGGATAACGTGAAGAAACCCTTTTATTTTACCGTCAAGACGCGACTTGCGGGGACGTACGCGCGAACTGGCGTTATAACGACACCGCATGGTGAGATTAAAACACCAGCATTTATCCCTGTAGGGACGCAGGCAACATTAAAGGCGCTGACACCTGAACAACTAAAGGCGACGGGCGCGCAAGCAGTCCTCGCCAATGCCTATCATCTGTATTTACGTCCAGGATACGATATTGTTGACCGTGCGGGTGGATTACATGCATTTATGAACTGGGACCGTCCGATATTCACTGATAGTGGTGGGTTTCAGGTGATGAGTCTTGGTGTTGGGTTTAAAAAGATTATCGATATGGTAGGCAAAGAGGTTGATGCACCCTTGGCAAAGAAAGAAAAGCTTGCTTGGATTGATGACGATGGAGTCACCTTCAAATCACACCTAGATGGCAGCACGCATCGCTTGACCGCCGAGACTTCGATGCAGATTCAGCATGGATTAGGGGCGGACATCATATTCGCCTTTGACGAGTTGACGACACTGCACCATTCGCGGGCATATCAAGAGGAGTCTCTCGAAAGGCGCACCCATCCGTGGGCGCTGCGCAGTCTTGCCGAGCACAAACGCCTTACCAATGAGCGCATCGGTAAACCCTATCAAGCACTGTTTGGTGTGGTGCAAGGTGCAAATTACGAGGATTTACGTCGTGAATGTAGCCGATTTCTTGCGGCACAAGACTTTGATGGCTTTGGCCTTGGCGGTGCGTTCACCAAAGAAGATATTGGTACGATTACGGGCTGGATGGCCGAAGAGTTACCCGACGATAAGCCTCGACATATGCTAGGCATCAGTGAACCGAATGACATCTTCGACTGTATCGAAAATGGTGCTGATACTTTTGATTGCGTCTCACCTGCCCGCGTTGGACGTAACGGCGCGCTGTACACACCTACTGGTCGCATCAATATTACCAATCGGAGATACAAAGAACAGTTCGCCCCACTGGTTGATGATTGTACTTGTTATACCTGCGAGAATTACACTGCTGCCTATCTCCACCATCTCTTTCGTGCGGGCGAGATGCTCGCCTCAACCTTGGCGACTATTCATAACGAACAGTTTATTGTTGAATTGGTTGACGGCATTCGAAGTAGTATCGATGATGGATCATTTCATAGCTTTAAAGAAACATGGATGACAAAGTATTATTCATCGGCTTCGTGACGTTTGACGAGCGCAACGACACGATACGTGACCGGTAGAAGTATAATCTCCATTGCTACCTTGTAGGCAACACCGACAACAACATAATTTACAAATGTCCAGCCAGTAATGACACCGTAAAACGCGATGGTGCAAAAGATAATAGTATCAACCAGCTGACCTGCAATTGTCGATCCGATCAGACGCGCCCAAAGGTTTCTCTCACCCCACTTTTCCTTCATCTTCACAAGAACGTAGGCGTTAATGAACTGACCACAGAAAAACGCGGCAAGGCTGGCAATAACGATTTGCGGTACAAAACCAAGCACCGCTTCGAACGCCGCCTGGTTCTCATACTCAGGTGCACCTGGCAGATACTGCACGGCGAGAAATGTAAGAGCAGCCAGTGTACTGACGCCAAAAGCCGTAACAATTGCGCGTTTGGCTGCCTTGAGACCGTAGACCTCAGCAAGCACATCACCAATAATGTAGGTCAAAGGAAAAAGAATAGCACCGCCATCCATAATGAATGGGCCGATGGCCAGTAATTTAGTAGCAGCGATATTTGAAATAAGCAGAAGTGCAACAAAAAGTGCAAGGAGAATATCAAAATGTCGATACCGTGAGCCAGTGTGCTTTTTCATGTCGTTCACTACTATACCACATGATTATGCTACAATGGCAACATGAAAGTACGCATTGATATAGACACACGAACCTTTGTTCGATTTTGGCTGGTGATGATTGGTTTTGCGCTGGCGGCACTAGCTATTTATAGCGCTCGAACAGCACTTATTATCTTGGGAACCTCGTTTTTCTTGGCAATGGCCTTGAATGTACCAGTGGCAACCCTATCAAAGTGGCTGCCAGGCAAAAGTCGTGTTGGCGCAACCGCGCTATCGTACCTAGCGGTCGTCGCCATATTGATTGGTGTTGTGGCGTTTGTGATTCCGCCAATTGTCCAGCAGACAGCTAAGTTTGCCCAAAATATCCCAACAATCGTTGAAGATGCTACCACGCAATGGCGTGGCATCGGTGGCTTTATCGAAGAGTATCAATTGCAAGAACAAGTTGATACGGCAATGGAGTCGATCAAAGATAATGCATCTTCATGGGCGGCTGGTATTGGTAAGGGATTCGTTAACGGCATTGGATCATTCTTTGGCTTTGTGACAGCCGCTATCCTCGTACTGGTACTCACCTTCCTGATGTTGATTGAGGGTCCAATGTGGCGCCGTCGCTGGTTTGACATGTACCAAGATAAAGATCGCATGAAGCGACACAAGATGCTGGTTGATCGCATGTACGGTGTCGTGACTGGGTACGTAACGGGACAGCTGACTGTCTCGGCAATTGGCGCAGTATTTGCCGCATTGATTGTGTTTATTATGAGTATATTCATTCCCGAGATTCCTGCCAACCTTGCGATGCCAACAGCAGCCATTACATTCGTGCTGTCGTTGATTCCAATGTTCGGTGCGATGATCGGAGGCACGATCATTACCCTACTTCTTATCTTTAACAGTCTTCCTGCCGGTATCATTTACGCCGTCTACTTTATCGTATATCAACAGATTGAAAATAACTTCATCTCACCACGCATTCAGGCTAAGAAAATTGATCTTTCGGCATTGGCGGTTCTGGCATCGGTAACGATTGGTATTTATGTATTCGGTGTCGTTGGTGGTATTATTGCTATTCCAATTGCAGGATGTATACGCGTACTGATTGAGTATTATCTCGTCAAGGCCCGCACTAAGCGAGAACAAAGCTCAAAGCCGCTCGCAAAGCTGGTGAAGAAGCTACAAGGTAACGAGTCTTAGGTTCGCCTTATGATACGTAAAAGACTCCTGTGCCGGGAGTCTTTTAGTTTGTGTATGCCCAGATGCTGCCGTGTGGAGTGTCGCGAATTGTCAGATTATAATCATGTTGCAGCTGATCACGAAGGTTATCCGATCGTGCCCAGTCTTTGTCTTCGCGTACGCGCTCGCGCTCGATAATGAGACGCTTGGCGTCATCTGGGATGTCTGGAGTGTGTGCAATGAGACTAAGGCCAAGGGTGTCGTCAATTGTCTCAATAAGGCCAGTAAGAGCACTATGACGAATGAGGTCAATATTATGGAGTGGTAATGCATCGAATGTCTCGTCAATGATACGTAAGGCGTTTGGTGTATCGAGGTCGTTTGATAGTGTCTCGATAATTGCCTGACGGGCTGCGAGAGGCGAATGAATAGCGTCGTCGGTGGCAGACTTGTCGGTGATGGTCTCGTGAATTTGGTGACGCAGCGCAGCAATCGCGCGCCAATGACGCAGTCGATTAGTTGCTGCCTCGACATTGTCAAAACTAAAATTGGTCTGATTGCGATAGTGAGATTGCAATATAAGGAGACGAAACGCCAATGAATCAATGCCCTTTTCAATCAAGTCTTTTAAGGTATAGAAGTTACCGAGACTTTTGCTCATTTTGCGACCATCTACTAGAATATGTTCATTATGTACAAACATTGAGGCATAGGTCGAATCATCACGTCCTGCAGTACTCTGAGCGATTTCGTTCTCATGATGAGGAAAGGCAAGGTCGATACCGCCAGTATGAATATCAAATGGTACACCGAGTCCTTGTTGGCTCATTACGGAGCATTCGATATGCCAGCCCGGACGACCACGGAGCTGCTGGCCATCCAATTCGAAACTCCATGCTGGTTCACCTGGTTTCTCTCGCTTCCAGAGCGCAAAGTCATGTGCTGATTCTTTGTCGTACTCGTCATTAGCAATACGTGCAGCACTGGTATTTTCGGTGGTAATCTCGACCAGCTGACCGTAGGTCTTGCCAGATTTGCGATATGCCTCAATCGAGAAGTATATGCCATCGTCGGCGGTGTAGGCAAACCCCTCATCGTGGAGGCGGGTGATCAGTTGACGCATACCCTCAATGGTACTATCGTCGGCAGCACGTATGAATGTCAATGCGTCAACATCGTTGCCAATAGCCTTCATGTCTTCGATGAAAATGTCAGTATAGGTGCGCGTCGAAGTTCGTAAAGCGTCGAGCGGTGCAAGGTCAGGATACTCCTCGCGACTGCGTTTGATAGTCTTGTCGTCAATATCAGTAAAGTTCATGACGTGCGTAACGTTATATCCATTAGCAGTCACGACTCGTCGCAATGTATCAGCCATCACGAAGGCGCTCAGATTACCAATGTGTGCATGGTCGTAAACAGTCGGGCCACAACTATAAATACGTACCCTATCATCTGTAAGAGGTACAAGCGTATCAACATGCTTGGTGAGTGTATTATGCAGCTGTAGTGTCATATTCCTTTAATGCCTTGTCGGTTGCAGTTACTAACTCTGAAACTATTGTGTCATAGTTCTCATACACGCGAAAGCCTGCAGCGTAAGCATGGCCACCACCACCAAAGTAACCTGCCACAGCCTCAGCGATCGGTAGGTTGCCGCGCAGGCGGCCAGTCACCCTGCCATCCGGATAGGTCTTTACTACTACACTTAATGCAACGTTCTCGACGAGACGCAGCTCATCGCCAATCAATGCGCCAGGATTATATGCGTCGCTGTATTTCTCAATTTCATCCCATGGCACATGTACTAGTGCCAACTTGCCGTTCAGCAAATACTCAATTTTGCGGATGAGTTCACCTTTGTATGCCAATATTTCTGGAGACTTTTTCATAAACTCGCGACGGCGCTCTTCGATGACGCTGTTGCTGGCGCCGAGTTCGGCCAAG
Source organism: uncultured Candidatus Saccharibacteria bacterium (assembly GCA_937859515.1). Classification (GTDB taxonomy): domain Bacteria; phylum Patescibacteriota; class Saccharimonadia; order Saccharimonadales; family Saccharimonadaceae; genus CALMAK01. Next base: position 14,094 of record CALMAK010000014.1, read on the forward strand.
TTACCGGCAAAATGAAAGGTTCCGGGTGTGACATTTGGCGTTGTTAGGCCAAGGCTATCACTCATGAGAGCGATCATAAGGTTCTCAGCGGCTTGCGCGTTAATAGTCCACCTTGCATGGGCGGATAGGTCGTATATAACATGACTCGTTGCCACTGCCTCGCTAGACAACAGAGTGTGATCGAATGATAGTGTTGGTAAAGTAGTGTGATGATCAAGAACGAGTACCGGATGCGATTCAAGAAAATGTCGTGCACCAGGAGTATCAAGAACCTTTGATAACAGTATGTCTGCCGTCGTGTCGACAATAATAGCAAGATCTGCCGAAGGATCAACATCGGTTACTACCCTATCCCAGCCATTGATATAGCGTAGATACTTTGGAATCTCAACGGGACAGTACAGTACGACATCTTTACCTAGGTCACCCAAGATGTCTTCCAGTGCCAGTGAGCTGCCGAGGCTATCGCCATCAGGATTCTCTGCCTGAATAACAATGATTTTTTGTGCGTCTTCAATCAGCTTTTGTGCCTCGTCCATTTACAATGTTCTCCTACCTTCTAGCGCATGGCTTAGTGTAATTTGATCGGCATATTCGAGATCGACTCCCACAGGAATTCCCCGCGCTAAACGACTCATCTTGATATCGATGCCTTTGTCTTTGAGATATCGCTGTAAAAAGAGTGCCGTAGATTCACCTTCAACACTGGCATTAGTTGCAATGATAATCTCCTCTGCGTTATCCTTTTTGACGCGCTCGAGTAGCTCCGGGATATGTAATTGCTCGGGGCCAATACCATCAATAGGTGAGATTGCTCCACCTAGCACGTGATACGTCCCCTTGAACTGTCCCGTTCGCTCTAGTGCGATAATGTCGAGTGGCTCTTCGACAACAGCAATTAATGCTTTGTCACGGGTGGGGTCGCTGTAAAGTGGCGATACTTCCTCATCGGCATCAATCAGTGCAAAGGTAATAGGACAGTAGCCGACACCACTTTGTAGCTCGTTGATTGCGGTGGCTAGTTTTTGGCCGGTCACCCTGTTACTGCGCAAAAGGAAATACGCGTACCGTTCAGCGGTACGCACACCAACGCCAGGCAGTTTGCCAAGCTCGTCGATGGCGTTTAGTAGCGCCTTGGGAAGTAACTGGGTCAAAATAGTATCCTTTACAGACCCAGGTTGCCAAGTCCACCCATGAGGGGCTTCATCTTTTCTGCGGCCACTTCCTGTGCTTTGGCCAAGCCATCACGAACAGCGATTTCAATCCAGTGCTCAAGCTCTTCGATATCCTCAAAATCAATGAGTTCCGGGTTAAGGCTAACGTTCTTGATCTTTAGCTCGCCAGTGATCTGAACGGTCACAGCGCCGTCACCAGCAACAACTTCAATAATTTCTTTCTTAAGATCTTTTTGGGCTTTTTGTAATTTAGCCAACATCTTCACTTGGTCGAATGCCATGTCTACTCTCCTCTTATCAGTACAATTTCAATAGTAGTATTGTACCACTTTTCATGACTTATTTATAGACATAAAAACGTGCAGCGTCCGACGAAGTGCCAACTGTCACGATGCTCGATGGAATCTTCTTTCCCGTGTAGGCCTTGGCAGTTACTGCGTGCGGCGTAGCACGAGGTTGTGTTGTCATCACTGTCAAACCGTCGTCATACGTTGCCACTGCGTCATACAAAGACTTTTCACTGTCCGCGACGACAAGTATCGGTACCTCGGGGATAATCAATAGATCATGCGAGAAGTTCTTAACAATATCTGGTGCATAGCGATACCCGTAGCCATAACGCTCAAGACCGAAGAGAACAAGCCCTCCGACCAGCACGACAAGTGGAATGAGCCCAGCGACGCGTGCGTATGGATTGAATGGAAAGATTCCATACCATGTTCTAAGGATTCGCTCGAGGCCCGTTGCCAGTAAGAGAAGGAGCGGGACAAACATAATGCTTGTAAAGTCAGGGTTGATGACGAGCACTGGAAACAATAATACAATCCACGCGAGGATAACATAGCTCTGTACGGTTTCGTAGGTGCGAATTGATCGATACAATCCATAAAGAATAATAAGCATTGACCCAAGGCCAAATACTGGCAGCATAATACTTTGGGTTCCTAATGACAAGAAGCCGAAATAGTGACTTGCCAATTCGGCGAGGCTAGCCAAAATTGACGATGGCCATTCGTCGGGAATACCGAGAAGTTTCAAGCCAACTGATGGGTCTTTAGTGATAGTAATAATGAGTGGTGCAAGAATCAGAAGACAGGCAGTCATGCCGATTGCTAGGCGTCTGCGAGGAAGTTTTTTGATGATATATCGCAAATGTGGATGCAAGAGGGTGGCACTGCCGAGAGAAATGAGTACATAAATACTGAGCGGCGTATAGAGACTCAGCGCTGCCGATACAAAGAATAATACATTCCATATGCCATGATATTTCACGCGTTTTGCAACGAGTGTTGCCAGCAGAAGAAGAATGACTGGCCAAAACAGGTACAACACACTGACCGAGCCTTGTTGCGTAAGGAAAAGGAACTGTCCTGTTGTCACGGCAAGAAGCGACGCCAGTACGGCAATTCCATGACTGAACCATTGTCGTAGCAAAAGAATCATGCCGAGTGCCGTAATGACACCTAAAACTATTGATAGGAGTTTAATTCCAACAAGGTTTACTCCGAATATCGATAAAATCGCATGTTGGGCGATATAGAATGGCGCATCAAGCACGACGGTGTGCCACATAGTTGAGAAGTCGAGTTGACTGCTGTTGATAATGCTTTGGTGTGCTTGCTCGGTGAGGCCACTTGGAACGAGAAACGCCGCAATACCGATGAGACTAATTAGAGCAATCGCAATCAGCGAATGCCCTACCCAGTACCTCCGTCGGTATAAAAATGAAGTCGTAATATCAATTTTGCTCATAAAGCTTCGCTTACTATTGTACCACGCCTAATCGTGCCGCTTATCTAGTGACATGAATCGCAGACGTTCCGGATGGAAGTATAGCTCGACCTTGCCAGTCGGACCGTTACGATGTTTGGCGATAATCAGATCAGTAATATTTTCACGTTCGGTTTCTGGATTGTAATATGCCTCGCGGTAGATAAACATGACAATATCGGCATCTTGCTCAATCGATCCTGACTCACGGAGGTCGGCCAATTGAGGTATCTGTGGGCTGCGCGACTCGACGCTACGTGACAGCTGACTCAATGCAATAACTGGCACGTTTAACTCACGAGCAATAAGCTTAAGCCCGCGACTAATCTCTGAAACCTCCTGTACACGGTTGCCATCACTCCGACCGCTGGCCTGCATAAGCTGTAAATAGTCAACAATAATGAGACCAAGTGGTGCCTCGTGTGCCTGGCGACGTGCTTTGGTGCGCATCTCTAGGACCGAAAGACCTGGTGTATCGTCAATGTAAATTGGTGCCTCTGCCATCTCACCCATTGCCTCAGATAGTTTTGAAAAGTCATCATCTGACAAATTACCCGTACGAATATTCCAGCTATCGACGCCTGATGCGTCGGCCAGCATGCGATCAACCAGTTGTTCCTTGCTCATCTCAAGACTGAAGAATAAAACTGATTGCTTGGCAATAGTCGCAACATTGTATGCTAGGTTCGTCACAAGTGTAGTCTTACCCATTGCAGGACGTGCTGCTAGAATGATCAGATCACTGCGCTGCAGACCAGCGGTCATATTGTCGAGGTCACGATACCCGGTTCGTACGCCGCGAATGGCGCCCTTGTTGCGATGCAGCTCCTCAAGACGATCAAAGCTCTCGGTCAGGATACTCTCGAGACTAACGAGGTCTTGCTTGAGTGACTGGTCGCTAACGCTAAATAATTCCGCTTCGGCCTTTTCGAGAAGCTCCTGCGTTGAGGTGTCTTCGTCAAATCCCATTTCGGAAATTTCAGCACTGGCCTTAATGAGGCGACGACGTACGGCTGCGGTGGCCACTAGTTCGGCGTAGGCCTCAGCATGCGCAGCAGTCGGAACATAGTTTGTTAGTTCACTGAGGTAGGCTGAGCCACCAATGACGTCCAGTTCGTCCTTCTTTTTTAGCTCGTCAGTAAGTGTTAAAAGATCAACAGGTTTGTGCTTTTCATAAAGACGCATCATACCGCCAAAGATGATACTGTGGCGCTTTTCGTAGAAATCATCTGGTCGAACATGTTCTGATACATCCGCTAGTACCTCTTCGTCAATCAAAACAGCACCGATCAGACTTTTCTCGGCGTCAAGATTTTGCGGCGGTACCTTGCCAGCAACGACTTCTTTAGCGGTATTATTTTTAGGCATCAGATAACTCCACTTCTTCTCCTCCGCCCATAATAGCAGCAACAGCGGCAGCCTGGCTATCTTTTAAGGGTGCACCGGTCGGAATTGTCTCGATTGTGAGCTCTTCTACATTGAGTTCTTCAAGTGCTTTATGCAGTAATGGCTGATATTTTGCATCGTCAAGCTTCTTTTTCCAGAAAGTGGTGTTGGTATAGATATTTAGCCTATCGCCGTCTCGTTCGGTCTTACACTTAGCGAGGATGCTATATAGTGCGATATGATGCTCTTTCATATAGCTAAGATACGTATCCCAGTCAAAGGCATTGGCTGGAGTCTTTTTCTTTTTGGCAGACGGTGGCTCAGTCACTGGCTTATCAACAGATGACTCAATAGTTTTTTCTTTAATATGCTTTTCCACACGCTTCTCGTTTGGACGAGGCTTGATAGCCTCATTTGCTAGCACTTCAAGTTCGGGTGCAACGGGCGTCACAACGGTGGCAACGCTCTTTTTTGCGGTTGCGGGCTCAGAAGATACTGACAGTAGTGAAGTCAGTAGCAGTATATCAGGACGAGGAGATTTAAGAACGGGTACGAGTGCGTCAAGCAGCGTGATCCAGCGCGGATGCGTGGCAAGTCGTGGACGTATGACGCTAATAATCTGATCAACTATCTGTCTGGCATCGATACCCTGTCGATCCAGGGAATCTAAGGTTTCGATAATCGTCTGGTTGTCTTGAGATTCGTATGCTGCCAACAGCGATGCAATCTCATTCGTCGGGGCAAGGCCAATCATTTGCTCGACAAGACTAGCGCTAATGAGACTCTTTCCATCGGACAAACTGCGTAGTTGATCGAGCATACTAATGCTATCCCGAAAACTACCTCTACCGTGTTCAGCAATCAATATTAACGCGTCATCATCAATTCCAATGTCCTCTTTATCAGCAATCATACGAAGATGCTGCTGCGCGTCGGATGGATTAATCGAACGGAACGTGAAGCGCTGAGTGCGACTAAGAATAGTATCAGGTACTTTGTGAATATCAGTGGTTGCCAGGATGAATACTACATGTTCCGGTGGCTCTTCAAGAGTTTTTAATAACGCGTTAAATGCAGGCTTGGAAAGCATGTGAACTTCGTCAATAATATACACCTTCTTGGCAGCTGAAATGGGTGCGATCTGCACCTTCTCGCGTAGATCTCGCACATCATCAACGCCGTTGTTGCTGGCTGCGTCAATCTCGATAATATCAAGGTGGGTTGAGTTGTCGTCGTAAGGTAGCTTATTTATCTCATGCGCTAAAATACGAGCGATCGAGGTCTTGCCAACCCCCCGTGGGCCGGTCAGTAAATAGGCATGAGCGATCTGGCCTTGCTGTAACGACCGCGACAAGATGTCAGTGACATGACGCTGACCCACCACCTCATCCAGTGATTTGCTGCGGTATTTACGATACAATGCGCGATTATCTTGCGCCTTAGGCTCCCCTTTGCTCATATATTCTTATTCTAACATAAAATACGCCCCATTCAGCAGGGGCGTATTGTGCTTATCGCATCAGATGTGGGTTACAACGCTGCTTCGACAGCCGCCCAAGTAGCATCTGGATTATCAGCAGGGACAATAATAGTAACTTGATCACCAATGTTAATACGGAAGTATGTGACGCTGGCGAGCAAAATGCGGTACTCATGACCATTGGCCTCAACAAAGTATGCACCATCATGCTGTACCAAGGTACCAATGATTTGCTTGCGCTCGATCGGACCGATTTGTTTGTAGATAAAGCTGCCGTCGTCGGCAATCGTCAGCTTGAGGATATCACCTTCAACCAGCTTTGATTTTGATGCATAGTTAGCAGGCACGGGATATTCCTTGCCATCGGGGCCCGCAAACTTTTGGCCATCAAACACACCTTCGATCACCTTACCGCCAACTTCTTCATGAGTGTTGGTTCGTGGCGTCACAACAGCACCGTCGTCGCCGATAATGCTAATGAGGAGTTCTTTTGCTGCAGCTAAATTAGTTTCAGCCTCTTGAATAAGCGAGTGAAGTCGCTTTACTTGCTTCTCTGGTAATTCAGACATGGTTTTTCTCGCAGTTCCTTTTGTCTCTGTTTTGAATAATACTGCCTTAGTTATAGCAATCAATCTGTTTGGTGTCAATCTTTTTTGACCATTTCCACAGCTCCACAAGATATGGCAACAAGAATGTTGTATATTTTGCTCTTGCAATCAAAAACACCGTCTGATATAGACGGTGTTTTTGCCATAATATTCGATCGAAATTGTATACGGTTATTAGGCAACTTCTACAGTTGCGCCAGCTTCTTCCAAGGTCTTCTTTGCAGTCTCAGCCTCGTCCTTGGTTGCCTTTTCCTTTACAGGAGCTGGAGCACCATCAACGATAGCCTTTGCTTCGCCAAGGCCAAGGCCAGTAATTTCCTTAACAGCCTTGATAACAGCTACCTTCTGGGCACCTGCGTCTTTAAGAGTTACGGTGAACTCGGTCTTCTCGTCAGCAGCGTCAGCAGCAGGACCTGCAGCTGGGCCGGCAACAGCAACAGCAGCCGCAGCTGGCTCGATGCCGTATTCGTCCTTAAGGACAGTTTTTAGTTCGTTTACTTCAAGTACAGTAAGCTTAGTTAGCTCTTCTGCTAGTTTCTTTACGTCAGCCATTTGGAGACTCCTCTTTTATTCAAATTTAAAATTTTAATGCTAAAACGTTTGGTTATGCGTTAGCTTTCGCTTCAACACCATCAAGTAGTGCGTGCAAATTGCCAGAAAGTGCATTTGTAACATCGTGAACTGGTGAAAGCAGCTGTGCCACCACTTCAGCAATAAGCTGGTTCTTGCTTGGGAGACCGGCAAGTGCCTTGATTTCTTCTGTAGAAATCGCTGCACCTTCGCCAGAAAATCCACCAACCAACTGCAGCGCTGGATGTGTTTTTGCAAATTCATCCAGTACCTTTGCTGGTGCAACTTCGTCTTCGCTACTAACAGCGTAGACCAATTGACCAGTTAGTAGTGATGTGTCAGCATCTTTGTAGGTGTCGTTTGCTGCCAATGCAACGCGTACAAGGCGGTTCTTAACTACCTTGATTACTACGCCTGATTCGCGTGCCGCACGGCGGAGCGCCTGTACGTCAGCAACTGACAAACCTTGATATGATGCAAATGCAGTACCTTTGGCTGTGGCCAAAAGCTCTGAAAGTTCCGCAACCAAAGCGTTCTTTTTATCGCGTGAAATTGCCATAAAAATCCCTTCTTTATTTGGTTATTTTTCGACCGAATTATTAAGGTGATTCTTTGAGGTAAAGAAAAAGTCTTTGATCCTCGCATCATCAAAGACTATCATCGGGTATAACTGTTTGTTACATCCTCGGTAGCGTTATTAAGTGTCTCGATTGATTCACTGCCACTGTCTCTGGTAATGTCTTTACGAAGTATACACCCCCTCCGGTATTCCGTCAAGATACGATGTTGTGATAATTGACTTTTCTAACCTATTCGGTTATAATAATTAGGTTGCTTTCGCGACAATTTTCTGTCGCTTGAGGGCAAAGAAGTCTTGTGCCACCCCGGCACAAGCAGATCAGAAAGAAGGATTGTCATATGAGCACAATCGCACCGATGACAAAGCTGACGATCGACGGCATGACCGCCGAGCTGATGAAGCACGGCACCATTCTCGGTCACAGCACCATCAAGGAGCTGGAGAGCGCCGAGATCGGCGTCGAGCTCTTCGTCCAGGAGGACGGTGTCGACGAGGACAGCCGCCTCCGCCAGCTGGGTGGTGTCGCCCTCTCCAGGGGTATGACGTACTCCCAACTGACGGCGCAGCTCCACCGCGAGCTGATCACGCGCCTGCGGGATCGACTGCAGTCGATGAAGAGTGGTGGCGGCCTCGGTGGTCGCTACTCCGGTCTCTTCGGCGAGATCGTCACCTTCTGATCCATGGCCTCGCTCTGGTTGCTTCGGCAATCGGGGCGAGGCCGGTCGCATATTATGGACATATGATATTTTTTATGCTATAATAGTAACGATGACTATCCCCACATTTCCTGGCGATTCAGACCAGCAGTTTCGCTTCTTTCCTGATGAGCTGTCAGATAGTGCTAAAGACGCCATTACAACATACCTTGATACCGCAAAGTCTGCGGGCGATAAGGACATCTTGTCTCGCACTAGCCGCGTCATTGGCAGCCTGGCGGTATTCGCTGACGGTAACCTTCCACCTCATGCATATGACGTGGCAGCCTTGATGCCTCTTGCTAGGCAGCTTGAACACCCTAATCAGCCCCTGCGTTACCGTGCCGCCAGTGACGGTCTTTTTCAGTATTTTACGCGCACCGATCGACCACCTACCCGTACAGGCGGATACGTTGGTACTCTTCTCGGCGATATGCCACATCTTCGTGCCTCTGCCGGTGCCTACAGGGAGCGCCTTGATGATGTGCAACGGAGGATATTCGAGGGTGACGAACCTATATCCAAAAGGCAGTGGCTTGATTTTACGGTCGGTGCTGACATTCCGGAAATTGCACGTATTCACGACAAGACAAACGTTGAGTCGCAACTTATCATGGCGGCCGATGCAGTTGATCGTATTGCCCATGAGTCCGATGATGACCAGGAGCTTTTTGACCACATTATTCGTGCCGAGTCGTTCCACTCTGTACCACTTGAGGTATACGGTTTTCATGCATTTGACATGATGCTGCAGAGCGCTGCAGGTAAAAAGCGTGTCCTTAGATCGGGTAACGAGCAAGTTCTCGAACAGACAACGAAGATAATCGAACGTGCAAAAAATATCGAAACCGAAGATATCTTGTATCATTATTTCGGTGTGCACCCAAAGCAACATGCCTTTCAGACTGCTCATGAACCGCTTTATGACGAGCCAATCATCTTTAGCTCAACTCATCTACCGGAACTGAGTCCAGGGGCAGAACAAGGAATACTTCATGCCCGATTCAAGACCATTGGTAAGTACGCGCTCAAGACGCTACGTAACGATCATTATGACATCGAAGGCATCGAGGACATGAAACTGCCATCCGACCTTTTCGGCATGCTGGCGGTCGTGCCCGACGAAGAGGCGTTAGGCAAGCTGTTCGCCCAGCTTATACATCGTGCTATGAAGAACGAGGCCATAGAGCTCAAGACTGCCGCGTCAAAAGAAAGGCCCTTCTTCGTAAAAGGATCACCCGATTATGTACAACGAGTATTTGAGCAGCTACCACCCGAGCTTCACCGTCATGTGCAGGTAGAGGAAATCAAAAACGCACCGGCTGATCACATTTATCAAGTGGCAAAATTCACCAGCATCTTGCATATCGGCAACGAGACACTGCCTGTTGAGTTTCAATTCCAGACTGAAGCAGATCGTGCCAACGCGCGCCTCGGTAGGCCATCACACATGAGCCACAATGCGGGTAAAGGCGTTGGTGCTTCGCGAATCATTCCTGGAACAGAGGACGACTTACAGAAGATCTATGCCAGAAAACACAAAATTGATCCAAACGGTGAATACGTCAACCGGTATTCTATTCCGAACGGATACGAAATGCGCCGTCGTTACCTGTCATCGCTACGCTAGCGTATCTCCAACGAGTGCCCAAATCTCATCGCTAATCTGCTCAGGTGTCCCTATTGCTGAAACAATAGGTATATCCTTGTCAGTGGCAATCTTTCGATATCCTGCAAGTATTTGCTGCTGAAAATCTTCATCTCGCGACTCAAAAGTATCGGGATTTTTTAGCTTGCCACGCTCTTTGATACGCCGTTCACGCTCAGTTTCGTCGAGAATATCAAGAATAATACGATGGTCTGGCTGAACGTAGCGTTCGTCGGTTGCCTGTAGAGTAATTTGTTCGATGAGATTAAGATCAAGCCCCTCGGCCAATCCTTGATATACCAGCGTCGACGTATAGTCCCTCGCAGAAAGTACCCATGTGCCTGCTGCAAGTGCTTGTTTGCCAATCTGGAACCAGTTTTCACGACGACACGCACTAAAAAGAAGGAGGTTGGTTAAGGCGCTACGGTCAAGGCTGCCGTTTTTAATAATCAATCTCACCTCACTTGCGATGGGCACTCCGTCGGGCTCGTGAAATGTAACCGATGGAATGCCTTGGCTTTTTAGGCGTTCGGCGAGTAAGTCGACTTGGGTTGATTTACCTGTGCCGTCAGTCCCTTCGATAACAATATACTTGCCGCTACTCGCCATTATTTTACGCCTTCTGGTAGTCCTGGAATAATTGGCGCTGGCTGACGTTTGTCTTTGTAGGCACGTGGTAGCATTTGTTCGGGCGACCACGTGCCGATGAGTTCATCTAGATCGTCGGTGTGTTGGTATTTGCCGCTCATGCCACCGCGTCCTTCGGCGTAGCCACCTTCGACAGGACCTGTTGTATGGAATATAAGCTGTCCAATACGCTCGCCAACAGGCAACACGACCGATTCATGCATGTTAAGATTATAGATCTCAAGGGTAATGCGATTGATGTAGCCTGGGTCAACCCAGCCAGCATCAAAACAGACAGCCACACCATTGCGCCCCCAACTGCTGCGACTCTTAACTTCGCAGGCGCCTCCATGAGCACGAATACCAACAAATTCATGGGTGTGCGCCAGGATACGCTCGCCAGGACGTAAAACGATGATTGGATGATCCTCAGGGATATTATCAAATAACTTCAGGCCATTACTATCACACCACTCCTTGTGGGGCATTGCCTCCAGTGGACCCTTGAAATACCGTGCCACATCGTCCTGGTCAAATGGATTATAGACACCGCTTGCCTCTGGCTGATCTTCTTGTTTGTAAAAATAGTGTCCTAGAGTGAAGTCCAGACTAGCCTCCGAGACATGCCTTGGGTTAAACGGCACGCAAACAATCGTCCCATCCTCCACGGCAGCATTAATCTGTGTGTTGCTATATACTCCCATAACGTTGTACTTATTCTATCACAGACCTTCTGGCCGCGTAATAGGCACGGGAACTGCACTCCCTTGAGCTCGACGAATTAGTGCGCTGCTGCTCCACCTTTCGCCAGTTTGTGGGTTCAGCTCGTCATCTTTGCCGTCGTCGCTGACAACAATAGGGTCAAGTTGCAAATCGTGTGCTTCATCAACCGTTGCGTCGTGCTCACCAAACACAATAAAGGTATCAAGAAGCTTTTCTGATTTCAAAAATGCCGCTAACGCCAGGGATGACTCTAGTGGCGTACCTCTATGCTGCTCGTCACCCTCAACAGTTACAAGGTCGACGGTTTGATGCAACCGGCCGTTCAGTGAAAAGTGATAGCCGGCTAATCGCCCTGCACGCGCAATCCATGGGTAGATTGGTCGCTGAACGCCGCCCTTGTGATTCAGGCCAGATTTTTTGTGAGCAACCTTGTCGTCGGCATCAACAGTCACCGCAAGACTAGCCGTATCGATAATTTCAGGTTGAGAAGGGAGACGCGCCGCCATTTCTTCAAATGTTATGTCGGCTCCATGGCGCGCCTTAAAGGCAGCAAATACTCCGATCATTTTACAGTGCCGAAGATACCATTCGTGATTGTTGTGTGGTACGTCAAAGGCACCGTCCACGAGGGTAACACCCCCCTTATTGCGTAACGCGCTGAACCGTGTAACAATTCGCGACTCAACACTTTCGCTATCATCGACTGGATATAATAGCCGGTGTTTATCATGTAAGTCCCCACCAAACAAACCTAAGACATCTTTTCTAAGAACTTCTGACATATAACTCCCTACCTTGTCACTAAAATGTGAGGTTTTCTTAAATATATTATATACTTTTTGCGGCGCTTACCAAGGCGTATGAAGTGAGTATGATGATGTAATATTGAGCGAGTAATATTATCAGGCGAGCGCGAATAAAGTGAATAGCCTTTTTTCTCATACTTAGTACAGACTTCAGCCCATTCGTTGAGTTCTTTTTTTGTAAATCCGTCTAGTGCGTCCCGGTGTGCCTTTGGTATCACCATCAGATGTTCGAGCACCTCACACCCGTCCCACACGGTGTAGCCAAAGCGATTGTTAATAACAAGAGTGTACTCGTTGTCTTCGACGATTGAGGTCGGTTCGGTGATCAATACAGCGCAAAAATCACAATCGACCGTCTTCGGTGTGTTGAGATAGTCGAGATATTTTCTTTGCATTGCATGCGATCGTGTTGAAGGACCAGCCTGTTGTAGCCTCTTTTTTATTCCCATAATGATCGTAGTATGCCACAGAGTTCAACGTCTGCGCAACCTGTTACAATATAAAGTATGAAGAGTATTGTGGTAGCTTATGATAAACATCGGGGTATTGGGGGTGATAATGATTTGCTATGGGGGCGCGACCTACCGGCTGATCTGGCTCATTTCAAGAAACTGACGATAGGCAAAAGTATTGTCATGGGACGTAAAACCTTTGAATCTATCGGCTCGCGCCCCCTGCCGAATCGTCAAAATATTGTCGTAAGTCGGCAAGGTGCGACAGGCATTAGAGGCGTACTGACAGCAGCGTCACTAGAGACGGCATACGCACTGGCGCAATATGACGTGATGGTGATCGGTGGCGGCGAGATTTACCGACAGGCCCTGACAGATGTCGACACTGTCTATGCGACAGAGGTCAACGCTGCGTTTGACGAGGCGACGGTGTTCTTTCCGGTGCTCGATACTAATGTTTGGCAAGTGGTATCGCGCATACATCACCCGTCTGATGACGGAAATAAATATGCGTTCGATTTTACAGTCTATAATAGAGTTAAGGACGATTGAGCCGATGCCGGCCGCTATGCCTACACGGCAATCGGTGCTTTGATTGGTGGATATGGGTCGTACCCTTCGAGGCGGATATCATTGAATGTGAAGTCATCAATACTCTTGATATCAGGATTTAGCCAGAGTGTCGGGAGCGCGCGAGGCTCTCGAGATAATTGCTCCTCGACCTGCTCCATATGGTTGAGATAGAGATGCGTGTCAGCGAGCGTATGGACAAATTCACCAGCCTCAAGACCCGTTACCTGTGCAACCATGGCCAACAGCAGTGAATAGCTGGCGATATTAAACGGCACACCAAGGAAGGTGTCGGCACTACGCTGATAGAGGTGGAGGTCGAGCTTGCCATTTGCGACATTAAACTGAAACAGGCTATGGCATGGAGGCAGTCCGCCGATTTCAACGATTTCGGGGATTTCAGCAACATTCCACGCACTCACAATGATGCGACGACTATCTGGTGTGTTCTTAATCATGTTAATCACGTTGGCAATCTGGTCAATCTCTCCACCCTTGCCATCAGGCCATTTGCGCCACTGAACGCCGTAAACAGGTCCGAGGTCGCCCCATTTCAAGGCAAACCCGTGGTCACTGGCAATGCGATTGATAAATTCTTTCATCTGCGTCTTCCATTCGGGCGAATTGACTTCAGGGATTGGAAGATTATTCTTCTCAAGATATGCCTTGAATGGCCACTCATCCCAGATATGGACATTATTCTGAGCGAGGTATTCGATATTACCCGTACCCTTTAAGAACCATAACAGTTCATGAACGACACTATTAAAATATAGCTTTTTCGTTGTCACAGCTGGAAATCCATCGGTCAGATTATATCGGATCTGACGACCAAAGACGCTTTTTGTTCCAGTGCCCGTACGGTCGGTCTTTATGATGCCATTATCCTTAATATCCTGCAGTAGTGCCTGGTATTGCTTCATGTTCTCCCCTTTATCTTCTTTTAGTATACAGTATTTTTTGTTTGCAGTAACGTCACTCTAGGATATTTCATAAAATGCTTGCTATTTTATATCATTTATGCTATACTTAATGACATATAGAATGCAAAGTAAGATAAATACGCAGAAGGGAGATTTCCGCTATGTCACCAGAAGGGTATGCAAAGCGAATTTTTGGCGAAAAGCCATCACCTACTGAGGCCGGGAAACATGCATTCGTTGAAGTACTGGCTCGTGACGTTGCAACAGTTGAGATTGTTCGCCAAGATAACCCTCAACTTGCAGATAATGCCAAGGTGAAAGTTATCCACGAGCTGAGTCGTCATGTACCACCTGATATACTGAGTAAGCTTCCCTTCCCTGAGGATATTGAGGGTAATCTTGAAAAACTTGAGGTTATTGCTGAAGAATATATTGACAGAGAGCGTCCTGAAGCCGAGAAAGAGATTATTGATCAATCCATTCCTGTTCGAGTCGTCAATTCAGATACAGGCAAAGTGATTCCCGTTCCAGCAGCCGAGTTCTTCAATGTATCTAACGAGGATAGTACAGACAATGAGACTCCTCGTGCCGAACCGGAGACGGTTGTACCGCAACAGTGTGATCCCATAACTCGTCGCACAATGGGTGCAAAGATTATTGCCAAGGTAAATGAGTTTCTCAGGCTACCTCCAAAACCTCCTACTGAGATGTTGCCGTAAAGAAGTCCCATATTACGGCACTCGTTGTCTGATGTGACAGAGCGCCCTTGGGTGTTAGTGGTGCATCAGAGACGTGTAGCCAGCCGTGTGGCTGCCTATGAGTGATGATAAGCGAAATGTGCTGATCGTTCTTACATTGGCTCCATGATAGGCGTTCAACGTCCCGCCCTCCTGTGCGTATGAACCGTCGACAATGTGCAGCACTACTCTGGTCATGAGCGTGTGCGTAGATAGATGGTAACTTGCGCTGAAGGCTACCTGCATAGGGAACTAATGCATCGTCAACGCTGTGAATATAGAGCATTCGCTGGGCTGGCATGTGCGCACATGGCTGATAGTAGGCACCTGATATGCCTGCGACACCTGCAATCCGATCACCCAACTCGCAAGCCGCAAGATGGGCAAATCCTGCGCCGTTAGACATACCCACTAGATAGACTGCATCAGTGTCAATACAGAACTCCTTTGTTAGCTTCCTCAGCATGTCACCAATAAATTGCACATCGTTAATGCCTGCCGGTGAATATGGTGCACCTTGCCATGCTGTTGCACCGGTCGTACCAATAAGGGCATCAGGATAGACGGTCAGTGCTGGCGCTTCATTGAGCCCTGATTTAGCTTCGGCACGTCGTGAAGTGCCATTCAGCCCATCAAATACAACTATCACAGGATAGCGTCGGTCGACAGTATAGTCTGAGGGCGTATGAACGCGATAGCTCCGCAGGACATCATCGCTCGTGACCGTCGCTGGATAGTCGCGCCCCGCCTTCCATGTATATGTTTGTTCGCAGTGTTGCGCCTGCTCTAGGGCAAGCTGCTGACGTAATTCAGTAATTTCTTGCTTTGCCTGACCAAGTTGGTGAGATACTGATGCATTATGGAGAAACATGACAAATAACGGCACCGAGATAATCGCTAGCGCCAACAATATGGAAGATATATGTGGGGTAATCTTTTTCATATTCAAAACGTCGTCTTACGGCAAGTATACCAGATAAGACGACGTTTTATTGAGAGGTTATCGCTATTTAGTTAACGACGTTCTCGACCTTAATGCCAGGACCCTGTGAGGTGCTGACAGCCGTTGTCTTCACATAACCACCCTTAAGGCCAGTTGGCTTTTGTGATTGTAGGCTTGCAAAAAATGCATCAGCATTCTGGCGAAGCTTTTCAGCACCAAATGACACCTTACCAATTGAAAGGTGAACGATCGCTTGCTTGTCGACGCGGTATTCAACCTTACCGGTCTTAGCCTCGGTAACGGCCTTGGCAACATCAGTTGCAACAGTGCCGGCCTTAGGATTCGGCATAAGGCCGCGTGGACCCAAAAGACGTGCGTACTTACCAAGACGAGGCATATATTGCGGAGTTGCAATCAAAGTATCAAAATCAAGCACTTCTTTATCAAGCTGCTTCAAGAAGTCTTCGTCACCAATGATATCAGCACCCGCCTTCTTAGCTGCAGCGTGATCACCCTCTGGTGCAAACACTGCAACACGAATTGTCTTGCCAGTACCATTTGGTAGGCTGACCGTCGCACGGATGTTTTGATCAGCCTGACGTGGGTCAACACCAAGTCGAACGTGGACTTCTACACTTGCGTCAAACTTAGCAGGATTTGTCTTTACTGCAAGATCAAGAGCGTCTGTAAGGCTATATACTTTGTTTGCTTCAACCAATTTTGCCACTGTTTGGTATTTTTTACCGCGGCGCTCGATTGTAGGACGAGTCACGGGCGCCGGGCCCTTCTTGGCGCGAGCCTCGGCCTCAGGGTCCTGAGGAGTGGTGTCACCCGCTTCCTTACGGGCTTCCTTTTCAACTTTTGCCTCAGCCTCAGCGAGAGCCTTGGCGCTACGCTTGCCAGCCTTTGCAGTGAATGTATCTGCCTTTTCGGCAACAACCTCTTCGGCTTCTGCCTCAATAAGCTCTGGCGCAGCCGTAGTGTTTTCTACGTTTGCAAGTGCAGCTTCGATTTCTGCGATAGTATTCTTCTCGGTCACATCGAGACCAAAAGTTGATGCTTTTTCAAGCAAGTCGGCTTTTTTTGCCATGGTATAAACCCTTTCTGTGGTACAAGCGGCTGTTCTTGGCCTCCCAACATTGATTTGTTATACCTTCATCATATCACATCAGAGGTCGTTGTGTCAATTAGCTGCCATTGACCCAGGGTCGCCACGTACCGTTCCAGCCCTCAGGTCCTGCGTTTGATGTACCGCTAAGGATACTTGAGCAGATGGTCGCCGCAGCGGTGCCTGTCCAAGAAGTCATACCTTTATATTCTTCGGGTGATCCTGTGTTTTTTATGTAGAGACGCTTGCCTTTTTTTGTCACAGCTGTCAGCACATAATCATCATACGGAGATTTACTGCAATAAATAAGGTTGAGATTGATGTCAGTTGAAAATAAGCCCGGAGTAAATGAAACTCGATAATCACCGGTCAGCTCATTAGTTGATGAGGGATACGCGCCATGATTCGCCTTGTATTTCACCAGTGTTCTTCCGAACTGAGATAGCTCCTCGCTTGCTTCGGCGTTACGTGCAGTTGTTTGTACGTTACTATATGAGACACTGCCAATAGCCATCAGGATGCCGATCACAAGTAAAACAACGGCTATCTCGACGATGGTAAAACCTCTGTATGCATATAATCGTGTCATGGTTATGGTTTTATAGTACCACACTTCGTGGTATGGTATGCTTGGATTTAATCCATCCGCACCTGTACAACTCGACTCTTAGGGGGTGGTCGCAGTGTCGACCTTTTTTCGTAACAAGACCGGCCGAGGCCTACTGCTTGCGGCAGGCCTTCTGATCATTGTGGCTCTCGGGCCACAGGCAGTGTTCGTGCTGCTCTTTGTCATTCTCCTGGCGTGTGCCGTTGAACTGGCGTCGTTCGCTCATTTTTCCGAGTTTACTCAGAGAAATGGTGCGCTGACGGCGGTGGCCCTTCAGGGGGCAATCGTGGCATTCGGAGCACTGGCCCTGATGTACATCATCGACCAGCATGGACTGGGGCTGACGATGGTAATCGTGGCTGCAGTCTATTGTGAAAACGCTGGGGCTCAGATCTTCGGTAAGAAGTATGGACGTACGCCACTCTCGCCTCGCTACTCACCCAACAAAACTCTTGAAGGAGCAATGTGGGGCTGGGTGTGTGGATCCGTCTGCGGCCTCCTTTTCTTGGCACTCGCTGTTTGGCAGAACGCTGTCGAATCACCGATGATTTGGGTGGTTGTAGCAGCAATTGCCCCGCCGCTTGCCGAGCTCGGTGATCTGATCGAATCTCGGATGAAGCGTCTGGTCGGCGTCGACGACTCTGGCGACCTGACTCGCGGGAGTACGCGCTTTGTTCGCATCGCGAGCTTGTCCGGGCTGTTCGGCAAGCAGGGTGGCGCCCTCGATAAGACTGACTCGCTGTGGCTGGTGGCATGCGCCTCGGCGCCGCTGTTGGTTATCCTCGCATAGTCAGCAACCAAGAGAGTCTTGAGTTCAAGGGTGCAAGTCCCTCTGGTGTTCACGGCGACGTGATATCAGAGGGCAACTCCTTGAAATTACTATAATAAAATACCCCTCGTAACGAGGGGTATTTTATATGCCTACTGAGATTATTCAGCGATTTCAACGCCCATACTGCGTGCAGTACCAGCGATGATCTTCATGCGAGCTTCATCGTCATTGGCGTTGAGAAGATCCTTCTTAGCCTCGGCAATTTCAGCCAGTTGAGCTTTAGTGATCGTGCCAACCTTGTCGGTGTGCGGTTTGCCGCTACCCTTCTTGATGTTTGCTGCCTTACGGATCATGTCGTCAGCCGGCTCGCCCAGACTCTTCCAAGCGAAGGTACGGTCTTCGAAAACCTGGATATGAACGATAACGTCCTTGCCCATGTCACCTTTAGTTGCGTCGTTAAATGGATTAATAAAATCCATCATGTTTAGGCCCCACTGACCAAGTGTTGATCCTACAGGAGGACCTGCAGTTGCGCGACCAGCTGGGATACGAAGTTTGAGGTTACCAATAACCTTTTTTGCCATTCTAAAATTTCCTTTTTATAGATTTACTGCTAAATAGTTGAAGCGATTTGCAGTGCGTAACTGCAGTATTATACCTTTTTTACCTGCAATGCGTCAAGCTCAACTGGCGTATCACGACCAAACATACTGACCATAACCTTGATCTTGCCCTTAACCGCATCGATTTCAGAAATAGCTCCGTCGAATCCCTTGAATGGACCGTCGACGATTGATACCACTTCACCCTCAGAGAAATCAATTTGATGCTTTGGATCTTCCACACCCATGCGCTTTTTGATTTTGCTGATTTCACTATCAGATACTGGAGTTGGTTCGGTGCCAGACCCTACAAACCCAGTTACACCCGGGGTGTTGCGCACAATGTACCATGTCTCATCAGTAAGCTTCATCTCAACCAAAGCATAACCCTGGAAGATTTTTGCCTCGACAACCTTACGCTTGCCGTTCTTGATCTGAATCTGCTTTTCTTTTGGCACCATGACATCAAAGATTTTGTCTGCCATGTCCACTGCGTTGATTCGCTGACGAATACTGTCCGCTACCTTCTCCTCATACCCACTATACGTATGGATTGCATACCACTGACGAGTACTGTCATATCGTTTTGTTGCCATAATGACGTGTTATATCTCCTTAACCTAAAATTTGTTCAAATACTAATTGAAATACGTAGTCCAGTACAGTAATGAGAAGGACAAAGAAGGCGGTAAATACCAACACTGCAAATGTCAAACTCCATGTCGTACGACGGTTCGGCCAGCGAACTTGACGAAGTTCTGCCCATGAACCTTTAAAATATTCGCCGATTGCCTTAAAAAATCCTTGCTTTTTTTCGACTGTCTTTTTTGGTGTGGTCTCAGCCTTTTTTGTTACTTCCTTCTTTGCCGAAGCAGTTTTTGTTTTGGTCGTTTTCTCTTTTGGTGTTGAATCTGCGGCAGTAATACGCGTTACCTTTGTCGATGTAGATGACGACTTAGCTTTGCTGCCTGATGCTTTGCTTTTTTGTGCCACGTTGGTACTTCTCCCAATTAAAATAGTCTGCCATCGCAGACTGTCAAGTACTATAATATATCACCTTAGTGGAAACGTCAATATCGGCCATGATACTATGGAAAGGTATGACGCTTATACTTTACATTGTTCTATCCGCTAGTTTTATTACTGCATCCACAATGGGCGTACGCCTTCTCCGTCTCCTTCGGCGCTTCACCGCTCGTCAGGTTCCGGAACTTCCTCCTTCTGAAGATAACCTACCGACCGTATCGGTCTGTATTCCAGCACGCGATGAAATGCACGCCATGACCAGATGCCTGGAGGCGGTGATAGCAAGCACCTATCCGAAACTTGAAATCATCGTTCTGGACGATGCCTCAAAAGATAATACCTCTATCCTCATTAAGTCGTTTGCCCATTCAGGCGTACGTTTTGTCGAAGGATCGCCGCTTCCTGATGGGTGGCTTGGCAAAACCCATGCCGAGCACGAGCTAATTCGCGAGGCTAGTGGCGACCTTATCTTGTTCCTCGATGTCGATACCCACATTCGTCCACGCACTATTGACACATTAGTCGCGCTGATGCTGTCCGAGAATGCAACTATGGTTTCAGTTATGCCAACACGCGATGACGTGTGGCGCAGCAGTGTTTTGTTTGCCACTCTCCGCTATTTCTGGACGATTATCCTTCACCGCCCATCACTTCCTTCCGTAGCAAGCAGTGCATGGCTCGTACGTCGTGACTACCTCAGCACACAGTTTCAGAACCTCGAAACACTGCGCCTTACCGTCGAACCGGAGCGCCTGATTGCCGCTGAGGCAGCCCGCCATAATGCCTACCGTTTTTATGTCAGTTCTCACCTGATCGGTGTATCTTACGAGAAAAAGTGGCGCTCACAGTTGGAGACGAGTATTCGCTTGCTTTATCCGTCACTAAAAGGACGTCTTATTCAGGTTGCCATCGCATACATAACCATGGGGCTGATGCTTGTTCCGTTTGCATGGGTACCCACCGCAATTATATTGGGATGGCATACTTCTCACCTCGTTGCCGCGATTCTGTCGCTACTCATGATTGGCGTCTATACACTCTATACCACGCGCGTATGGAGTAAGGGCTGGCTAATTGGCGGCGTTGTTTTTCCGTTTGTTCTCCTTCAAGAGATGTATCTTCTCACGAGGAGTGTGTACGCCTATTCAACGCGAACGGTTACCTGGAAAGGTCGCCCTATCATGGGGTCGGCAAAAGCAGTTATGCGTCCGACTAAAGATGCAGTCTAATTCGCCAGCTTCTATCCCTTTAGATTTTCTTGCGCTCCTCAAGCGTCTTACGTTCCTCTTCAATTCTATCCTGCTCACGTAGTATCGCATCGATCCCAGCCACCATAACCTCTATTACCTTGCGCTGATCCTCATGCGGCAACTTATCCATTTCGCTCAAGAGCGCAACCAATACGTTTCCATATGCTACGTTGAGATCGGGATGCATATACTCTTCGTCGAGTACTAGACCCAAGAACTCATCAGATATATTAAGCGCCTCACCCGGAACCCAACCATTTAGGTCAACTAGTCTACGCCTATATGCCCTTAGCGCGTCCTTGGTCGTATCATCTATCGAATGCCGATTGGCGTACTGCATATCGAGCTCCACTTCCTTTGAATCGGGTACATATAGGACAGCTGTGGGAGCGCCCAGCCCATCGAAAATCTCATCCCACGGAGCAACGACAGGAAAATCCCCTCCTATCCACTGACCACTTTCATGTGATATAAGATCTACACTTTTGAATATCGTATCCACAAACTGATGAAATGAGATCACTGGAAGCGGCTTGCCCTCGCCGCCAATCTTCGTTGGTACGTAGTATTTTAGCCAAGTTACCGGAATAAGCGGCGGCGCGGCTCGAATCACCTCAAGTGCTCGTGCAACCCTGTCACCAAGAGCATCTGGCCTCAAGCCAAATAGAGCTGGCCAGTAGCTGTCGTTATTCTCCAGATCAAACCTAAGCGTACTCTCAAATAACTCATCTTGCTTTTGCTTAATTTCCTGCGGATTAATACGCCAAGTTAAGCCATCAATAACCTCGTCGTCTAAGTGACGTCGTAAATACCCTCTAAGCTCCAATGGTAACTCCACACCATAGACACTCTCAATGTTGCGTAGTGCATCCTCGTCAGTGGGTCGTCTTTTTCTAAATATCATCAGTCGCGAGATCCTCTTGGTCTTATTATCACATAAACCATGTCGTATGTCTCAGTTGAGAGGTCTTAGTATTTGAAACTTAACCTCTTAACTCTTCAAGGCACCGTCTCGCAACAACCCGCACGGCTTCCCATTCCGGGTCGTCGATCATAAGCTCGGGAGAAGGTAAACTCGAGCTATGCGATGGATAGGCATCAAGCGCATCAATTAGCTTATAGCACGCTTCTTTCTGAGATTCGGTTAGTCCGTTCTCTTTTAGTTTTAAAAAGTCCTCGAAGATAAAATCATAAAGGAGGATAGCATACACCTCTTCAGGAGAGGAGACTTTATCGCTTAGCCCAAACCAAGCAGTACGCTGAAAGTCTTCATCGGCTATGTCTTCTATTGCTTCTATGATGTTCTTTTTCCAGAATGTACTATCCATTGTATTTCCTAGAATTTACTAATACCTCTATTTTCCTATATAACTACGTTTCCCTTTTCATCGTAGTCAGACACTAATCCCCATAGAGTGCATCATCAAGAGGATCAATATTTAAATATCGACATCGTCGAGCTGCAGATGTATATTATCATGCTCACGTATCATATCAATAATCACACGATACAGTCCTCCTGCACTATCGTCAAGAATGATTGATTTATCCCTATTTAGTCTTTTCTTACTTTTTTGGTTATTTTTCCAGATAATTGTGACTTCCTCTCCCTCTTCGAAGCCAATAACACCTCCGTAGAGGACATCATCTAGTCTATCGAGTCCAGATACTGGAAATGTGGTATTGAACTGCTGGTAGAGCTCACGCACAAAGCCTTCATAATCCTTAAAGGCTCGTCCATCTATCTCAAATACTTTCAAAAATGTAATCCCCCAATTACTAGTTGTTTAAAAAATCTCTATGAAATAATCACCTGGTAACTTACAGCCGTGGATCTGCTCCTCGCGTCACCTTTTTTCCAAAAAACATAAGCTCCTTCCTTCTTTCATTAAAGAATCTTTAGTCCAGAGGATTCTCGTAAGACTTGCTCTCTTCTTCTAGCGACTCCTTGTATTCATGGTACCACTCCACATAAGACTTGTTGTTGTATAATAGTGAGTCTTTTGTGTCTTGAGGCAGATCGGCCATAGACAAGCTATTAAACAGGTCTGATAGGCTCGGACTTGACTCTATGATGACTTGATTATCCCCATCAAAGTATGTCGTATGCGCCCATAGGCTCGCCTCCGCCGGAGCTAGCAAGCCAGCAATAAGCTGTCTCATTGTTTGCTCGGCCTCATTGCGTAAAATTTCTTGTCTATGTGATATCATTTTTAGAACATCCCTGTGTAGTTACATAGCCTTGAAACTTACGGTTTGAGTTCCCTGGCTCTACTAAAATCGTACAGTCTCTCGGGCAGCTCACCACTATCTTGTCCTGCTAAGTAATCAACACGAACAGATGTACCATAGAACTCGTCAGTTGACGTATTCACAGCACTAACTTGCCATCCATCAACTCCCTGCATACTAGGTGGTGACGAAACAGTAACCTCGAGATTATTACAAAACTCTCGTGACTTTCCATCGTCCAGGCAACGATTCAGTAAATAGAGATGGCCTGCATATTGCGCGCGTAGTTGAGGGATTTTGGTAACTTCATCAGAATATTTATTAAAACAATAGATTGCGACTGCCAAGAATCCTACCGATACTAGAGCAAGGGCTGTAATGGTAATTTGATATTTATTCAGTCCACGTTTGGTTGACATAGTATACTCCTTCGAAGTTCATTGTGTAGTCTCATCGACGATTCCAAGGTTGAGCTTTGGATCTTATATTATAATCACTCTCGCTGCTGGGAATCTCGACCGAAATCCGAAAATCCTCTGGGAAGTTCATCGAATTTTTGCCCAGGCAGATAATCAACACGAACAGATATACCGTAGAACTCATCAGTTGCGGTATTTGCAGCACTAACTAGCCACCCATCAACTCCATGCACACCAGATGAGTGCCAGACACTAACATTAAGATTATTACAAAACTCTCGTGACTTTCCATCGTCCAGGCAACGATTCAGTAAATAGAGATGGCCTGCATATTGCGCGCGTAGTTGAGGGATTTTGGTAACTTCATCAGAATATTTATTAAAACAATAGATTGCGACTGCCAAGAATCCTACCGATACTAGAGCAAGGGCTGTAATGGTAATTTGATATTTATTCAGTCCACGTTTGGTTGACATAGTATACTCCTTCGAAGTTCATTGTGTAATCATTTGGTGAGATACCGCCATGCGACCAAGTTTGCACAGCCACGCCAGAAGCAAGACCAGCACGAGTTGAGAACTCGCCAGCATTACTTCTACTACCCCAGGGCTTTGGATCAAAATTGTAGCTGTTTGGGTATATACTGTAAGCACCTTGAGCCCTGTAAGTATTTCCTGTTTTTGTTACAACTCCATGAAATGTTCCGCTTACTCCGCCAACATGAGCACCGCCATTAAAACCTTGCGCCCCCGCACCGATATTAGCTATCGTCACTGCACCTTTCGAGGCGCTCTTCATTAGCCTATCAGTACTCAAGTCCAGCCGAAGCGTAGAGGCTTTAATTGTCATACTCTTCCCGCCGCCGAACAACCAATGTAAATACCCGCCAGCCGCATTCGGAGCCCCTGGCTTCGGCGTGACAACACGAGGGCCTGTCATAATTCTCAAGTTACTTAGGAGCCCCTTCAGATTAATGAACTGTCCGCTCAAATCCCACTGATTCACCGGATCCATGGCATACACATAGTTATTGAGTGTACCGCCTTCAATCGGGTCTACTGATGTGAAGCGTCCAAGCTCTGGGATGTATACTCTGGCACCCATCTGGATGATGCCCGTCGCGAGAGATGATTCAGTAATCTTATGGTACTTGCCGACGTAACCATAGGTTGTGTCAGTGGTGGCATTAGCGGGATTTGCCGAGATAGTATTCTCAAGCACTTCACCAAACGGCCCAGTGATATAGGTACCAGTCAACACACCATCGGCATCGACTGTTGCCATTGTATCACCGTGGATGTTGGAGAGGCTATAGGTAGTGGCGCCGGCGCTGGTGCTTTGGGGGTTGAGCTTGACGTTGATTCCGCCGGGGAGCGAGAGGTATTTGGCAATCACCGTGTCGCTGCTGTCCAGGATAGCAGCCGGCGACGATGAGCTGCCAGTGTACACGTGCTTTTCGTGCGAAGTTGTCGAACTGCCATCTGTCGATACGCGCCCGATAATACGGTCAGTGACGTCGCGGGTATACTCAACACGCTTGGCGCCTTCTTGGATTACTGTGTTTCGATCACTGACATCATATTCTAATTGGGTTTGCGTGCTACCCGTGCCGAGAGTGACAGTGTTGCCATGGCTGTCATACGTCGGCGTGCTGAATCGCGAGTCCGAGCTATCGACCAAGCGATCAGCATAGTCGTAGCAATAGGTCGTAGTCTGGCTATTTTTGATGAGTTTGGTGCGGTTACTATTTTTGGCGGCATTTGGATTAGTGCCAGATATGGCGTTACACGTTATATCTGGGGCGCCGAACTCATAGGTAAAAGTGTCGTCACCAATCGTAGCTTGTGTCAAACGACCAGCTTTGTCATAAGTGTATGACTTACTCACGCCGTTCTCTAGGCCACTAGTGATGATGCCGCTGACCGAACGGGTAATCTCGTCAGTAACGTACTCGTCACCCACCTTGTAGGTTACTTTGTTAACTCTATCGAGTGCATCGCGCTGTGCTGGCTCAAGCGAAAGTCCGGCTGGATATTGTATCGATTGCACGCGGCCATAGGCGTCATGCGTAATCGTCGCAAAAGTGATGCCGTCAAGCTTGTAAGTAGTCGGCCGGTCATAGGTATCGTAGGCATAGGTTTCCGTACCCAAGACACTTGTGCGGGCTAGTAACTTGCCGTACGTGTCATATGAGCTGGTCGTTACGGATCCTGTAGCATCGGTGTATTCAAGGATACGCCCCAAGAGATCCGTTTTTGTCGTAACGGTGCCATTTTCATCTGAAATACTGGTGACGAATGGATCACCGCCAACGTCGTAGGCATTCGTAATCGTACGCGCCGGTTTGCTGCCGCGAGCTGGGATAGACGTTTCTACCGTGCGACCACGAACATCATACGTAGTGCATGTCCATGCATCCTGATTAAAGCGACTAGCTATAACCCTGCCGGCATGATCGTATACCGTTTCACTGGTGCGACCTACCTGTGGTCCGTTGCCGTCCGGGTCGGCTTCAACTTTCCCCTTTGGCCGACCGCCCTGGTGAATAGCCTCAACCTCACTAGTGCACGGATTATCTCGTGTTTCAGTGGCACCGTAATGTTGATATGTCGTCGTGCCGCCACCAGGTAATGTCTTGTTAGTTTGGCGCAGGAATCCTGTACCAGGGGCCTCATATACCGCCTGATTCTCGTAATTGAGCCCGGCTGGATCGACAACGGTCTTGTCTACGAGGCCATAGGCAGGGTCGTCATACACCGTCTTTGATTCAGAGTCGCCGATCTGAGCATCATAGATTTTTGTGCTTGTCGATAAGTTGTAGCCCGGCTTCAGATATGCAGACCAATCACGAGTACCTGTCCCATCGCCCATACTGTCTGGAACGCCCGCGCCCTTCACGGCTAGCGCAAACCTTCCTTTTGTGTTGCCGTCATACCCATAACGCAGTTCAAATTTATATGATTTACCGGCCGTTGCAGCGAATGTACCTGTGTACATGTTTGTTACATCATTGGCAGTTTTTGTACCCCAGTTGCTCACCACTTGTTTATTATCGATAAAGAGAGCAATGCTATCATCACTATGGATAGTAACTGTGTAGGTGGCAGTTTGTGGCATAGTAACTTTGCCGGTAGCAATCATTCCGTAACCGGTTACGCCATTGGTTGACCCAACGGTGATAGGTAGTGATTGCGTGCCATAGACATGCCGTAAATAGGCGGGATTACCGTTCTCTGGGGCACCATTGCTAGCAAAACCTGTCGTATGAAGTTTGGGCGCTCCTGAGAATGACATAGTAGCACCTTTCAGGTCATACCATGATACGGCGGGACCCTTTAGATTTTCGTCATACTTTGTCTGTGTGCGCGGGGTGTTGGCAGCATGCGCAGCCAGCGGTTTGTTATCACTGCCAAACCACGCGGACGGAGCGGCGCCATAGCTGTCTACAGGAAGATCGTCTTCGTTATAGATAGTTGTAGATTTTAGTCCGGTCGGGTCGGTTACCGATAAAACAAGATCCTTGTCTGCGTGCCATTGGGTGGTAGTCGTAAGGTTCGCCACGTTAGTATCGCTTATGGTGCGAAAGAGGCTATCGTAGGCGATCTTACGAGAAAAGCCATGTGGCTCCGCAGCGCCAACGACATGGAAGGCGGTGGCCCCAGAGAGATAGTCGGTGGTAACTTCTTGACGTCCTGCACCGGTGGTTGCCGCAGGCGCTTTGACGCTAGTAACTTTACCAGACACATTATAGTTAATTTCTGTTCTTGTACTCGCATCATCCGAGCGCACACCATAGGCGACTGCATCATTCGCAAGGGTATCGCGGTAGGTGATTATACGCCCGAGGCTATCATATTGATAATCTTCATACGTGTCCCCAGGCTGTGCAATACGCGCTAAGTTGCCATTTTTATACTGGAAAGTTGTTTTATCTCCATCGGTCGTCTTGAATGCGCACAGATATCCAGCAGGTACCGCGTCAAAGGTACTCATCACTTGACACTCACTACTACCGGAGTAGTAGAGGGTACCATTACGCGCTGCATTAACCCCATCAGATATCTTTGCAAGACGAGATAATCCGTCATATTCATATTTTAGGGCAGCCGGTTGCCGATCGTCCTGAGGTGAGGTCACGGAAGTGAGTCTACCTTCAGGATTAAATATGTAAGTCCTTCCATCCGTATCGATAACAGTGTGCGTTCCATCATTATTGCGAATAAGTGATGCCTCGGTGCCCTTGGGCGGTGTATAGGTACCACTCTTCCACGTGTACTCATATTTCTGTCCCGTACTGTCGAATAAAATCGCCGTACTGCTTGATACTTGGATTCTCTCATAGTTTACTCCGCCACTGCCTTGCGCAAGTTCCCACCCGTCAGGTAACACATTAGCATTAGGCGCAAGCCATGTTGTTGGTATCTCTTGCTCGGCCAAGCCCGTAGCCTTAATGAGTGTTTTAAATGACGCTCCACCTGCATCTTCAACATATTCTATCTTGATACGAGTTGGCTGGTTAGCAGTTAGGGTCCTTGCCGTTCCCCAGCGATTACCCGCCACGAAGTTCCAGCTATCAAGAGTCGTCTCGTACGCACCTCCAGACCCAGTGCCAACCCAGATGCGCGCACCGTCATCAGCACCTGCACCAAGAGTGTAGCTCTTTGTCTCTGGTACTGTGATATAGCCTTCCCAGCGAACCAAGAACTTGTCGTCAGGTAGTCCAGGTGATGCAGCTCCACTACCCCAGTTAAAGTTTATTCTATTGTCGTTTCGTACCATTAGTAAGCGGTTAGGGTCTGAGGCATTAGAAGGAAACGCCCTACTACCGCTAGGGTCATTATAGTAGCGACCTATCAACCCGTACTTAGCGAGAGTTTTCTGTGCAGTACCAGAAGCCACTAGGGCTGGTGTATTGTAATCCAACTTCAGGCCAATATCACCACCAAGTGCCGAGATGCTATGGGACCCCGTACTTGTTGTGGCATTGCCAGTTGCAAGATCAACCGCTATTGGTCCGACCTCCTCATATGCTTGCGTGCTGTTTTTGCCTGTACGCAAATCTACCTTGAATGACCTCACCCAGTTTGGCGGCGTGTTCGGTGCATTTGTATTACCTCGAGTATACACGTGCCAATAGTAGGTGCGTCCGTCTTGAAGAATATGCTGAGGTATGGTGTATTGACGAGATGACTGCCAACCTGAGTTGATTACCGCACCCGTCTCAGCATCAGAGTTTGTGGCAACACGGAAGTAATACTGTACGGCATCTCCATCAGCATCAGTAGCCGCATTAACCTGTAGTGTTGGCTGTGTAGAAACCGTCACCGACTTATCTGCCGGGGAGGATGGTACTGACATTTGAGTAGGGGTATCATAGGTGACTGTCACCTTCGTGTCGTAATACGGTTTATATGTATGAGCGCCCTGTTCCTGCCCTACAAGTACCCACCAGGAACCTAAGTCACCCGCACTGACACGCTCCTGCAGTTTGCCGGTAAATGAGATATTGTAGTTAGTTGATGCATGTGCGTCTCCAGCCCAACTACCGTAGCAGTGGAACCCACTCGTGCATCCGGCATGACCAAGAGTCATAAGCGTAGTAACGTTTGTACCACCAACTCCGCTCTTATAAAAACCTTCCATATTCGCACTGATAATATTTTTTCCACTCAGTACATCGTAGTTAAAACGAATATACGTTCGCCAGTGCTTCCAACCGCCATCATTGATCGAACCTGTACTGATATAGCAATTGGTTGCATTACACTGATAGCCATTCGATTTGATCATCTTGTATGAATAGCTAGCATCCCCTTGTCGAGTTAGTGTTGGATCAATTCGCATCGGAAATGCAGAGGCTGGCTGGCTCTTAAACCAACCTTCATCAAATGCAATCTGAATACCTGTGCTCGTCGGTACTTGTGCTATGCGCTCTTCATCAATAACACCACGACCATTTACATCAAGTGTTAATGCACTAAAGCTGTAGTCGTTGGGGAGACCTTTTATTGCAAGTTCACCCTTACGCTCTGGATGATAAACCACCTGACCGCCACTTACATTAAAGTCGAAGACAGTTGGAGCATTTTTATCCCGAACAATAATGACTTCTTTTACAGACTCGCCTCGTAGTTCATACTCAATATCTACGTTCTTCCAGACATTACGGTAGATGACTGTCCGATCATCAACTCTCTCTGGCTGCACATCATTGGCGCCAACAGGTTTCACGACAATACTCTTGCCCTCAGCATCAACCTCTATACCTTGCGATAATTTCTTGATAGTACTAGACATAGCACCCGCCTTACCCTCAAAGAGACGGGTTCCATCAGCAGCTCTCTTTTGTTCAAGACGATTGTCTATATCCTTCCAGGCAGCGTCACCTTGCTTCTTGTAGTGTCTCTGGTCGGCTGTATACTCCAAGGTTTTTGTGCCGTCAGAGTTTAGGAAGGTCTTACCGTGTGAAGTTCGTTCACTAACCAGCTCTTTTACCGTACTGCGCTTCGTCGCTTTATCTTTTGGTGGATCTAGCTCTTGCGCTTCAAGGAGAAACTGGTTGGTATCTTTTGTGTTCGGTAAAGTAATAGAAGGGTTAAGAGGGCTATTAAGTGCCTTGACATTGCTACGCTGTACTTCGGGTGGATTAAGTGCATTAAATAGCTGTAATGTCTGTGCAGGGTTAACAACGGCAAAGGCAATAAGTCCTGCCATTACAAAAAGACCGCCTTGCTGAAGGCGCTTCTTTGCACGAATA
Source organism: uncultured Candidatus Saccharibacteria bacterium (assembly GCA_937859515.1). Taxonomy (GTDB): domain Bacteria; phylum Patescibacteriota; class Saccharimonadia; order Saccharimonadales; family Saccharimonadaceae; genus CALMAK01. The sequence continues at coordinate 44,560 of CALMAK010000014.1, forward strand.
TTCTTGCTTATTTTGGATGTAGATTTTTTGAATTGAATGCGAGAGTTCTTAAACGTCAGCATGTCGCAGACTCTCCAACCATGACGCTACTTTTACATGTCTGACTCAACATATCTTCACCCTCCCACAGTTGCTAATTTCCTTCATAATAGAACAGCGTAGCAGAAATCACAATAGTTTTTCAGCATCTTCTCATTTTCATATGCTAAACGGGGGCAATTACACAATCACCCTTATATTAATTTTCCCGAAGACCGGAGGTATTTCTTACATCTTTTCTTATCAACGAGCGACCATCCTTGAGCGAGCACTGTTATTTTTCTTTATAAACAGGCAGTGTGAAGCTGAATGTTGATCCGTGATTGAGACGGCTCTTAAGATTAATCTCCGTACCCACTTTGCGCGCAAGCTTTGTGACGACATACAGACCGAGGCCCGTGCCACCTGTTTCACGAGTACGATAGTCCTCGCTACGGTAGAACTTTTCAAACACCTTTGCCTGCTCGCTTTTACTGATGCCTATGCCCGTATCCTTGACTGCAAAAGTAATCGTATCACCACTGCGAGAAGCTGTTAATTTAACTGAACCCTTTTTAGTGTATTTGATAGAGTTTGTAATAAAGTTTTGCAGCAGCTCTTCAAGGTATAATCGGCTCACTTCAACCTGACCCAACTGTGCTCCTGCGTCGAGATCGAATGCAAGACCTTTCTCGTGAGCATGCGGTGCGTACGTGTCGTATAGCGACTTCAGAAGCGACTGAACATCGATATGCTCTTTTACATCAGCAGTTCCTCGTTCGGCACGAGAGAGCGTACTAAGATCATTCACCATTTTCGAAAGATACAAAATCTGGTCATGGGCAAGGTCAACCGCGTCCCGAAGTACTTTTTTGCTGACCTTATCTTTATCTATCATTACTTCAAGATTAGATAGTGAACCTTCAACAACTGTAATCGGTGTACGTAACTCATGGCTAACAACACTGATGAATTCGTCGCGCTCCTCCTCAAGGCTCTTGGATTTTGTAATGTCACGAAGAATAATAATATGCCCATCTTCAGTATTGGAGGTACGACGAAATGTCTTGCGAATAGGAGAAATCGTCATCTCAAGTCGTGTACGCTCACCGTCATCAAACACATACCAAACATCATCAAATATCTGCGAAGAGGTAACCGATTTGGCGAGTGTCGTTACTTCGACGGGCTTGTTCTCCGCGTTTACAAGAGGGAGTACTATATCGATATGATGACCGTTGAGGCTATCATTTGTATCAAGTAGGTCAAGACTTGCAGCGTTATAGACGCGTATGATTCCTCGTTTGTCAGTACTCAGCACTGCATCCGTTAGGTTATTGACGATAGTTAAGATACGATCCCGTTGTAAGACCTCCTGCTCATGACTGCGACGTAATTCACTTCGGTCAATCGCTTGCGCACGGCCCATGCTCATGACAACAACTGCACATATTAATACAGCAACCAGCACTGCGAGATCGTAAAGAACAGTTGAAACGCTGACATTACCCCAGGTAAATATATCGGCAAGTACGGTGATCAAGAAAACTGCGACGCTAAGAAGAACCGCCAATCGATTAAAATACACACTTGCTGTAATCAATAGCAGAATCCAGCAAGCAGCAAATGGCGTCACGATACCCGTTACAAACAATAAGTAAAATGCCGCCAGCACATGATATAACGAGAGTCGCAAGGCGACAGTCATTCTTGTCTTACTGGGTACAAGAAATTGCCAGACAGCAATAATCATCCACGAGACGGAAATGAGCGTCAGCATTTCAAAACTAATAAAATTTTTGCTATCAATGATATTGACTGCATGCAAATAACCGTAACCAGTCAAAATAAATGGCACAATGAGTGCAGCAAAACTAATAATGCGCGCCACTTGAGGAGAATAGCCAGTACCACCCGTATACATACTGCCAGTATATCACGCTCATGTTTGTTTTTAGTACATTAAATAGTAGGTACTTCTCGCTTCAGACGAGCTCGATGGCTTTTATAGTGAGGATCATACTCTGCTACGATTTTCCAAAATGCGTCACTATGGTTCATTTGCATCGTATGAGCAAGCTCGTGAATCAGGACATAATCGATCAATTCAAACGGCAGCTTCATCAATGCAATATTGAGACTGATTGTGCCACTACTACTGCAGCTCCCCCACCGTCCACTGGCGTGCGAGAACCGCACACGTTCATACGTAAAACCATGCTGGTCTGCCAAGTATTTTAGTCTTTTGGGCAGATATCCCTTCGCCTCCCTTTTCAGAGCATTGATAATTTCCGGGCGAAGCAACGCTTGCACCTCAGAAGATTGAATGCTTGCGCCACTTGCCAGTGTAACAATGATACGAAGCCTATCTCGCTCAACAGTCGTCGCCAGACCTTCACGCACCATAATACTGTGACTTTTGCCAATTTGATCGCCATCACTATACTGCAACATAGGGCGATGCCGGTCGAGCAACTCTTTGAGGTCTTTCTTTGATGATGCAATTGATCGCTTGATAATAAACAGTGGCGTATACATTGGCGCTGCCACTCGTAAACTGCCGTCGGGAGCCACCCGCATCGTGATGTGTTTCGATCGAGCACTGCGACGTATCGTTATCTTTCCCAGTTCATTATCATGGATAACTGGCATCTATGCGTGCCTTACTGTATTGAGACTTTATTGCCAGTTGGGCGCAAGCGAGGCTTGGCGTTTGGCACAGTACGTGCGCCGACAAGCCGCATTAAAACGATCTTCAGTTGCGATGCGTAGGTGTGTTTACCACTGATAACAACAGGATTATCAGTAGGCTTAGGCTGCGTAAAAGTGCTGTCATAGCGCGCAAACTGTTGAGGCGTCATACCACTTTTTGCTGCACGCGATTTAGCCGTGGCTGCGTCAACTTGAGACCATACAAGCAATGCCTCATAGTCTGCATCTTTGGCGCGTTTTGAAACTATCTGACGATGTGCCTGCGACTGAACATCGCTTTCATACAGAATGGTCGCACTTGTTTTGTATAGCTCATCCAACATATGCAGTGCGACGCGCTCAACAATTGTATCTTCATCTTTTGTATAAGCTGGCTCGTTAAATAATTCAGCACGAATATTTTTCCAGCTTACCAGCGGCGCTGAAAATGTCCCGGAAAAGCGTTCAGCAAAAAAGCTTTTACCTGCGCCTGGAACCCCCACCATAATAATCACATGTGGTTTTGAAAGACTGAGTGACTTCATAACCATAGTATATCAGATTTATCTTCTTGCCGCCAACGGACAACAGATAGCACGTCCTACCACAACTCGACAGATACAAAACAGTAATCTTTGCTATACTAAAAAGGTTATGACTACAAAAACCATCGCAGATGTTGACCCGTGGCTCGAGCCGTATCGCGAGAAGCTGACACGGCAATTGGCGTACCGCAAATCAGCGCAAAATCGGATGCTCGATGGTGCCAGTTCTATTCAAGATTTTGCCCTTGGTCATCTTTATTTTGGTCTCCATAGAACAACAGATGGTTGGATATTTCGCGAGTGGGCACCTAATGCGACAAGGATTTCTTTGCTATGCGAAGCAACCAAATGGAAAGAGACTGATGCGTATGAACTTACCTTAAAGGATCATGGTGTATGGGAGCTGCACATGCCCGAGTCGGCACTGTCACATGGCGATCACTACAAACTGCGCACCCACTGGGCCGAAGGGTCGGCCGAACGCATCCCCTCTTACGCAACCTACGCTGTCCAGGACCCGTCGACGCACCTCTTTGATGCTGTCGTCTGGGCGCCAGATGAACCGTACGCATGGCAGCATATGGCGCCAGGTGCACCAGCAACGCCCCTTATTTACGAAGCGCATATCGGCATGAGCAGCGACGCATCAGGTGTTGCAACGTACCAATATTTCACAGACTTCATCCTACCTCGCATCAAAGATCTTGGGTACAACACCGTACAGCTCATGGCCATCCAAGAGCACCCATATTACGGTAGTTTTGGGTATCATGTCTCTAGCTTTTTTGCCGCCAGCAGTCGTTTCGGCACTCCTGATGACCTCAAGCGACTGATAGATACCGCACATGGTATGGGGCTTCGTGTCATTATGGACATCGTCCACTCGCATGCAGTTAAAAACGAAAACGAAGGCCTTAGTCGTTTCGATGGCACCCTGACACAATATTTTCATGCCGGCAATCGTGGTGACCACGAGGCATGGGACTCGCGTGTATTTGATTATGGCAAACCTGAAGTCGCGCATTTTCTCTTGTCGAATATTCAATACTGGCTTGATGAATACCACTTCGACGGCTTTCGTTTTGATGGAGTGACAAGCATGATATATCACGACCATGGGCTTGGCCGAGCATTCGGAAGTTACGATGACTACGTGTCCGACAACATTGAGCTTGACGCATTGGCATACCTCCAGACTGCGACGCAATTGGCGCATGAGATACGGCCGGATGTAACACTTATTGCCGAGGATACCAGCGCATTCCCGGGCCTTGCCGCGCCAATCGAAAAAGGCGGCATCGGCTTTGATTATCGCCTCAGTATGGGCGTGCCTGATTTATGGATAAAAACATTGAAAGAGAGCCGTGATGAAGACTGGAATCTCGGCCACCTCCTTCATGAACTTACCGCACATAGACCCGAAGAAAAGACTATTAGCTATGCCGAAAGTCATGATCAAGCACTAGTCGGCGATAAGACACTTATTTTTCGCCTTATCGATAAAGATATGTATGACCACATGCAAATAGATGACAGCAATTTAGTTGTTGAGCGTGGCATTGCGCTACACAAGATGATTCGCTTGTTTACCGCTAGTACTCATTCTGGCGGGTACCTCAACTTTATGGGCAACGAGTTCGGCCACCCAGAGTGGATTGACTTCCCTCGTGAAGGTAATAATTGGTCATATCATTATGCACGCCGCCAGTGGAACCTTGCCGACGACAAAACGTTAAAATATCGATGGCTTGAATCATTTGATACATCCATGATTAAACTGATCAATATACTTGTTGATCCGACATATCACTACATAACTATCGACGAAGAGCGCAGATTGGTATCTTTTGTACGTAATGACCATTTGTTTGTTTTTAACTTCTCACCTACCACATCGTACACCGACCATGCCATTGCAACGTTTGACGGCACCTATCGTCTTGTTCTCTCAAGCGACGACTCTCGATATGGCGGTCACGACCGAGTCGACTCCACCATGATGTATCGCGCCTCAAAAGAAAAGCTTCTTCTCTATCTTCCCAGCCGAAGTGCACTCGTCTTTAAACTAAGCAGGTAATAGCATTGGTGCAAGCATCATTGGCGTCTGCACCACGAGCCATAGTATCTGAGGTATCCAAATTGGTTTAAGACGGTGACGCAATCCATAAATCAGCACGATAACACTCGCGATATTATAGGCAAACCACATCAAAAGAGAGATACCTATCGAAGTTCCCAGCGAATACACTAAAATGATCTGCGGAATAGTTGCCAGCGGCTGAATAATTCCTACCCAAAAGGCTAAGAAATCGATAGTTTTCGTATCCTTCTTTGATTTTCCACGAAGGTGTTTGTGAAGCTTATGGTGCGGTGCATGTTTACGATGCATACCGCGCGGGATATGACGCATACTAGGGATTATATCATAAGCATAATCGCATCTATGCGTAAATTTGCGATACGCGCATCAACAGCATTGTGAAAATCAAAACAGCAAGTATAAATAAGATGCCATAATGCTTCCTTACGAATGAATGAAGGAATGGAAACAGTGCCCTCGTAATCTCGTAGGCAACAAAATACCGCAACATACGCGCCAGCACTGCCAATACGATAAAGAATGGTATAAAGAATCCAAAATCGAGCGCCTGATGATTAAATACCTTGAACGGTACACCTGAAAATGGCTGAAAAAATACGCCCCACATTCCCCATTCGCTGAACCATGTGTGCACTTGATCGAGCATGTCTTGATACACAAATGGGAGTTTCAGCAAGAACTCTGTAGGTGCATGCCACAAAATACCAATTACTGTGCCTATGACGGTTCCGATAATGTCAAATTTTAACAAGTCAAATTTATGCCGTACCTTCATAAATATCACGAGAAACAGCAGGAATTCAGGCAACACAAACCAAATGAACGCTTCTGCAGCCGCCCAGCTTGCGATTAGCACGTTTGACTCCTTGCTCATAAAAAATTGTTCGGCAAATTGGTTAAAGCTTGGCTTTTTGGCCGCTATTGCCCGTCGATGTCGCCACCAAAATATCAAAACAAAAGGTATAAAAAACGCACTTATCGATCCGAACACGAGGAGGAAATTACCAATTAAACCGAAAAGGTAGTCAACCATAGGACAATATACCCATAAAATACTAACTCATAGTGAAGACATTGATGGAATTGATGATTAAGTTCATCGTATGTTCGTCGAGGATGTAACCGAATACGTTGCGCAACAAGCCACCCTGCAATGACTATACCGACAAATACCCAGTAGAGCGGAGGGTTGTTGCTATACCACCAAAGACACCCTATAACGCCTGCGTACCCAAGGACTGAAAAAAAGACACTTAAATACCGTACATTACTACGACCATACACCAACAAAAACGTCTTTTTTTGATGCAGAGCATCACCATGCGCGTCTTTATAATCTTTCAATATCGATAACGATATCCTTCCAAACGCTACACTCGCCCCAAATAGCACATCGGCAATAGTCACACTACTATCTAGTGATGCCCCTATCATAAACGGTACGAAGCCATAACAAATACCCAGCACAATAATAGACCCCAGTGGGCGCCGAGAGAGTCGAAGTGGGTGTGCGTTATATGTCCAGGACAGAATCATTAGCAGGGCCACAAATCCGGTTGTTGCTGATGGCAAGGCAACGATACTTACCAATAACGAAACGGCAGCGATGACGTAAATAGCCATCGTTACCTCTCGCGGGGATATTGTCTTATACCATGACACATCACGGTGGTTACTTGCATCGACTTCGACATCCTCGACATCATTATGCAGTGTTGCAATGCTGTGAAGCAGAAGAATTATTATCATCGCCGTAAGCGTCACCGTATAGCTTGCCCCGGCCATGACAGACCCTACATAGACCAACAGTATTGGTAGAACACTGTTATATGGGCGTGCCAATGACACAAATACACCAAGAGGTCTATCCATATAGATACCTCAAGCGGCTCTTATCCTAAGAGCCAACTTCCTGCCCCGTCAAAAGCATGAACATTAAGAAAAGAATCATTAACGCAAATGGCGCAACTGGGATAAATAGTGCCAGCAAAATGATAGCAAGAACAATTTTTCCTGCACTCGACTTTTTCGTTGGCGCGACAACAGTACCTGCTGGATACAATCCTCCAACACTCGCCGGCTTGACAAGCGACTTGACCGCAAGTGCGACAAATACCACCAGTGCAATCATAAGCGGCACCGTAAATAACGAGCCTGTCTGGCTTGTCATACCAATAAATACCAAGACCGCAGCCGCACCACCAAGGTACGTCCAGAGGTTCTTCTTTACGCCATCTGCCGGCACAACAACATTGGTCGCGATAGACGCTTGCGCTGGCGACTGGACTTGTGATGTGCCGCTGCGCAAACGCTCGTATTCTTCTTGACTGAGCCACACACCAGCCGTTTGCGGTTCCTGTTCAGGTACTGGCGGTTGAAACTGAGGTACGCCACTATTATTTTCCATGCTTTTGCTCCTTGTGCTTGCTCGCGACCTGGAGGGCACGCGAGTATCTATTAATCAGGGAGGGAATAAACGAAAGGATGAGGAACGAAAATGCCAAGGCAGCAAAGCTAGCAATCACCATTAGATCTTGTCGCGCGCCGATAAACACAGCCGCACACACTAACGAAACGATAAAGGCAACAGCAATCACTCCACTAAATTGATTAAGGCCTTTTGACTGCACCGCTAGCTGCGTAATGCGTGTCCCAAGCGGCATCCACAGGAATGCTAGAAGCGCTAAGATCAAGATACGTGGTTCACCCTCGAGGTTAAAATGTAGAATTCCATTTTGCACAAAGGCGGCTGGTTCATAGATAAACGCACGCATGCCAATTATAATGGCACCGATCAGCGACATTGCCACAATAGATATAGCCGAAAAGCGCTTAAATTGCGCCTCCAACAAAAAGCCACTTCCGATCAGCAATAGCACATCTCCAACGAAGACAATAAACGGAGTAGTTGCTTCATTATTCAAGAGAGGTGCAATACCCCATACAAATAATGCCGCCGCGAGCATCAGGAATGCAACAGAAAAGTACGCACGCTGTCTGAACGCTAATTCATTAAACGACCGATAAAACGAAACCGCAAACCACCCTATGATGATTGCTGCGATAAGAAATCCAATAAACCCTACCACGCACCCTCCTCTTCTTCGCGTTGTTACTCTATACTATATATCATGCTCTTGTTTATATCCATGTTATTTTTGGGGTACCTATGTGGCTCATTTCCTTCAGGCAAGATTATCGCTCTGAGGTACAACATCGACATCCAACGACGAGGCAGCGGTAATATAGGATTTGCGAATGTACTACGTGTCATCGGGTGGCGTGCTGCGCTTCCAACACTCGTTATCGACGTTGTCAAAGGCTTTGCACCAACACTTCTTGCGGTTTCATATTTTGATATTTCAATGGGCTTCATTGTTGGTATTTGCGCCATCTTGGGCCACTTGTTCCCGATTTGGCTCAAGTTTAAAGGTGGCAAGGGTGTCGCAACTGGCCTTGGCGTACTATTGGGAACAACTCCTCTCATAGGTGGTGCTGGTTTTGTCACGTATGTGCTGCTGTCACTATTGTTTCGTAACTCAAGCTATGCCTCATTTGCGGCCGGCATTGTCGTCCTCGTTAGCGGCATTCTTTTGTTCCCGACATACTCGTGGGCATATATAGCCCTTATCCTTATTGCACTCTGGACACTACGCAAAAACTTATTCGGAACGGTGCCAAATCATGACCACTGACCTACTAATTCGCCTAACGATGCTCCTTTTTGGAATTATTATTCTCGGAACACTTGCGTGCGTTCCTCTCTACAAGTGGAATATTTCAAAATTACTCCATTCATCACTATTTATCAAAATCATGTGGTGGATACCAATTTTTATCATTATCATGGCCATTGCATACGGCGGTCTCGTCCCGGCAATCATCATAACAACCGGAGTTATTGCACTCGGAACCAGAGAGTTCATGCGTCAAAAGGCATGGAGTCTGGCAGTTCCGCGCATTTACTATGCGTTGTTCGTCATCTGGATGCTTCACTTGCTACTGTGGTTTTTAGTACTTCCATCCCAGCTTGCCGTTACTGGATTTATTGCCGTCTGCAGCATATCAATCTTCTCTGATGTATGCGCCTTCTTCCTTGGAAACTACGCTGGCAAGCACAAGCTCCCTAAATGGCTTAATAATCATAAAAGTTGGGAGGGCGTTGCTGGACAACTGATCGGTGCCATTATAGGAGGACTTATTGTCATACATTATTTATCGGTCCCCGTCTCACCATTAGCCATCGGCATCATCGGTATCGCCAGCGCAATAGGAGATCTTGCAAATAGCGCCGCAAAGCGTGTGCTCTCAATCAAGGATTGGGGCACGACAATCCCTGGACATGGCGGCATAATGGATCGCCTATCAAGCCTATCGCTTTCTCTTGCGGTCGTCTTTTGGATAATACACCTTACTAGCAGCCTCTAGTCTAAGCGCCTAAATGTGGATACTGACCATACGGGATAAGAACGACCTCGCGTACATTACAGCGCGCATCGACAACATATCGTACCGCATCACCAATCTGATCGGCGGTAAAGACCGGCTTGTCCTTTGGAGCATACGCATATCCAATATCCTTTGAGTGCTCCAGAGAAATCTCGAACGTTGCATCATTGTCATAATAACCGCCGTCAGTACTCCCTGCCATAATCTCGGTAACAAATATCTTCTCGCGTGTCAGCTCAAGCGCAAGCGTACGCATAAGGCTGTGACCCGCCGCCTTCTGAATACTATCAAGACTGAGCTTCGCAAGTGGACGAACAGCCGCAACGGCGCTCAGTGATATAACCTTAGATACTTCCTGGCCTTCGAATATATTCTGTCGCTTCATCTCTTGCAATATATTCAGTAATGTCGCACAGTTTGCAAGAACCAAATCACTTACTGCTTCCCCCGGTGCCTCCCAGACGCTATGGCGCAAGCTCCCCTTAGGGAGAGTGGTCTGGACTTCCGATGCCGACCCGTAATGAACGAGATGCACCGGTAATCCTGTTTGTTCTTTAAGTGCTCCGATTACAGCGACAAAGTTTTTCACCTCTTCTTTATCAAGGAGGTTAACTGCGCAGTAACGACCCTTATCAAGCAAACCAAGTTGCTCTAAACGATCAGCCTCATCCGGTGAAGCACCCTGGCCAATGATTTCGTACTCATCATGCAGCTTTAATACACTGCCTGCTGCGGCATTCATTTTGTATATCCCATCACGCAACTCGAAATATCGTACATCCTTATGATGATCAAAGCGCCGTTTAGCTTTTGTAAATTTCACTCCAGCTACAACCACGATTGCCTTCTTCGACGTCTGTCTAGCCACGAAATTTCTCTTTCTCAAATGCATAATCAGGGTCGATATGTCCCAGCGTATCGCCATATTTGTCAATCGTGAATTGCTGCGCGGCAAATACGCGGTGAAGATCATGTAGCTTATGGAGATGCCGCACAGAGTCAATCACATTATATCGTGCATCATACTCGACATCTGTCAGGGCGCGCTGTACGTCATCTGCTATCGAAATAGGGGCGCCGTCGCGGCGCTGCTGCCGCAGTTTTTTGTTATATCCAACTGATGTGACGATCGACTGCTTGGTCTGATCCTCGATATAGGCAACATCATCAGGATCTTCAACCTTATTCGCAATAACTTTGATACGATCACGCACACCGGCACGCTCGGCGAGGACAGCAAACTGCGCGAACACTGCCACAGATTCGACCGTTGGTTCGACGATCATATAAATACAGTCAAACATCGCATGTAACGGCCCAGAAAAGGCATCAGTCCCGGCCACCATATCAACAACCACCCATTCGTCACTTTGATTGATGTGGCTATGCGAAAGAACATTTTCTAAAACCGAAAGGCTGCTGTGATAACAACTCATACCGATGCCGTCTTCTTTATACGTCCCGACTTGAAGGAAGAATCCGTTAGGTGCAAAACGCGTACCATATGTTGCGATAATCTTGTCATCAGGGCTGATACGAACCAGTCCAGAACCATTACCAGGTGGCGTTGTTTTAATCATCCTCTTTGTGGCTCGTACGCGTTGATTATCGCCCACTAAATGATCTCTGATATCCGCCCCGTGGAGATCAAGTGCTTTTTCGGCAACAAACTCTGCACCGATCATCGACGCAAGATGCTGATTAATATCTGCATCAATGGCGATAACTTTTTGTTCTGACTCTACAAGATGGCGGATAAACAGTCCTGAGATAGTGCTTTTACCGCTACCACCCTTTCCAACAAATGCAATTTTCATAACTTGTATTATTACGAGTCGTGCATATTATTGCAAATATGTCGCAATTTATAGTATAATTGCAACGACATGGTATCAGAGATTGATAATTTTACTCAACTACTACGTACACATAGTGTAAACGTCACGGCTGTTCGATTGGCAATTTTCAGGACATTATTAAAAAGTGATACCACCTTAAAAAACGGTGAAGTCGCCTCTCGGACACCTTCCGTAAACAGGGCATCGGTCTACCGAACTCTTGAACTTTTTGACCGACTTGGTGTCACAACAACCCTTGTCCGCGGCTGGACACCGTTTATCGAGCTGGCCGAACCATTCAAGCCACATCATCATCACCTCATATGCGAGAGGTGTGACGTCGTTACTGCTATCACCTCTGAAGAGATTGAGAAATTAATCCATCAACTTGCCAAAATGCATTCATTCGCACCCTCTTCGCACCACTTCGAGATAAAAGGACTATGCGAAAACTGCCAACGCAGTACAGCCTCTGATTAATTAATTATCTCCTCGCAGTCTTGATAGGCATCAAGGTAGACCTGATACTGATAGGCGCCGATTTCATCATTTGGGTAGCGGGCACCCAGTTCCTCATGGCACTGAACATACTCGTTTGCTGCACGAAACTCGCTTTCAAGTTGCGACACCGCTTGACGAATAGGATACTGCGAATGCACGACGGCAACAATTCCCACGCCAAATATAATTGCCGTCATCACCGCAAGCCATTTAACATACACATCTTCTGCGTCTTTCTGGCTATTTATCCCCATTTGAAGATAATAGATCGCCAATGGTGAGAAGAAGAGTGCCATTAAAACAAGAGGCGTCCTCTGTTGATTCTCGCAAATCCCTGTCAGGTACGCTACCAGCCACCATGCAGTGATCGCCTGCACAATGCCCCACAATGCATAATAGCCATATGCCGTGATTACCGCACCAACATGTGGCTCAAACATGAATGGCAGAAATGTCGTCAGATTAAAGCCCACATATACCGCAAGTACGCTTACCGCCGTCGGAACTAGCCAGTGACTTGTCCATCCAGCTTCGGGGGTTATCTCTCTGTACCGACGCGACGTCCAGATGAAGGAATAAAGGCCGACCGTTACAACACTAATGCAGAACGTCAATAATGGAGACATGTGCGGGTGTATAGATACGGGCTGTTTCTTTTTTACCATGCATCTAGTATACCTTGCAACTATACCGTCCGTCGCTCATATACAGGCAAATCACCAGCGGTTAGTGTTCCTGCTACCGCAAGAGTCCGAATAAGAAAGTCAGCGTATGCAAGCTTTCGCACTTGATCCAAGTCAGCCATCGGATCTTCTTCGTGCGCAATTTCGACTACTTCGTCGACAATTGCCTTACCTCGCCATACATCAACAGAAAACGCCTGAACAATTCGTGGGCGCTCGTCTCTACCCGCATTCTTTACAGTTTCGGTAAAGAACTGCTGGTCGAGTGTCGTACCTTCAACATCATTAATAACAATTGTTTCTTCGATGTGATGACCTGCCAACTCCTTGACGACAGCACCCGAGTCAAGAATCTGCTCCATTGACTGCTTTCCACTAGCATCAGCAAAATAACCATTGCTCTCTGCAAGTGCTTCATACACACCGAAAACTTGTTCGATCTCTGATTTATTGTTTTCAAACTCATCACCGTACAAGGCTTCTAGCACACCTGTGATTTGCGGACGATATTTGATAGCATTCGCGGTAATAACAGGATATTTGTCAATTGCTCCGCAGCCGCAATTTTCGCCTTCCGCATGGTCATCGCTATGCGCACCATGACTAAACTCTCGTATCGCTAGCTTACTAGACATAAACACACGATCGCCGCCAACGGTCTGCTCATCTCGAGGTACACCTTGGATGGCGCGCCACATGCTAGCTGCCGTGACCAATCCGCCGCCAAATACCTTCGCGCGCAGTTTTGATTTTCCGAAGAACTGAACCTTCTTGTCTCCGTTCTCATCACGGTATTCCTGAATAATCTTTGTCCATGGGCGACCATCACCGCAGCCATCATCGTCGACCTCAACCTGCTTAAACGCATTAGGGTTATTTATTAGAAACTCATGAATATGCCGAGGTGTATTGGGCATTAGGATACCTTGTTCGATTTGAGACTTAACACTGATTCCACCTTCGCCAAAACCAAGTCCATCCGGAGCTATACATTCGACAACTACTGTTTCGCGTTCTTTTTCTGAATAGTTCATAGGGCTATGTTCATTTACACTCATTACGACGTGCCATTCCTTATTATTTATTATTTTAACCAGGTTTGAATTATACTCCCGTAGTTATTAATGCAAAAGGGATTTTGAATATTTTATAAAAAATGTCATCGATGACCAGAGTGCAGGCTATCGGGAAAGTACCTAATCTGAACAGTAATGAAATAAACAAAAAAGACCTCAAAACTGAGATCTATTCTGTTTGGCAGGGGCTTCAGGATGATTACCGAACCTATTGCAGCTAAATGCTGATAGCGTATGCGACGTGACTATACACTGTGACGTATATGGTTTAGTTACGATTCGAGAATTGTAGCTAGTTTCTTACGGTCAAACCCTAATATTTTGTCAAGCGTACCATCTTCATGCTCTATTGTCGTGAACGGAACACCCATTTGCCCACTCTGACGAATCATGATTTGCGCTGCATATGGATTCTTGTCAACCGAATAGTCAGTATACTCATAACCTTTTTTGTCAAGCCACTGTTTTAGTTGAACACAAAATGGGCATGTTTGTGTGCTGTAGACTGTAATTTTCATAACAACTCCTCTTTTACTCTATTAATTTTCCACCCATTGACTGGACGTTGCTTAAGCCACCAAGATCAACGACATTTGTGAAACCAGCTTCTTGTAGCGCCTGGACTGCTTGCGATGATCGGTTGCCGCTCCGACAATATACGTATATTTTTCTATCCTTTTCTTCATCGGGATAAGCACCCTGCTGCATGTCTTGCACGTCGTGTGATTTAGCTCCTGCAAAGTGTCCGGATGCATATTCTTCCTCTGTCCTGACATCGTACAATGACGCATTGTCAGAACTAACTTCTTCCTCGATAGTCGCGAACGTCAGTGTATTCTCATTCTTATCATTGTTCTGGCGTCCAAGAAATGCCATCGTCCCAACGACAAGTACCGCACCTATGATTATCCATACAATTCTATTCATATTTGTTGCCTCCTTTTGCAGTTTTTGCACACACCAGTTACTGTCAGATCACCAGATATCGAGCAGCCGTTACTAACAAGTGTTTCAATTTGCTGTCGAATAGAGCGATCAAACATAGTATCCTTCAGTTGCTCACAGACGGTGCACATAAAATGATCATGCGGTGCAGCGTTATCATCAAATCGCATTGCGTTATCCCTTTTAGTTGGTGCTAGGCGAATCTCACCGCGTTCGAGCAATCTCGCAGTCACACGATGAATGGTGGTCGCGCTAACTGCTGGATACTGTGCTTTTACTTTGTTAAGTATCTCTGCGTTACTTGCGTGCCCCATTTCTTGTAGGGCATTGCGAACTGCAGCCACATACCGTGTAGTGCGATCTACGTATGTTGTCATAGCGCCTCCAGGTATTCACGTATGCGAAGGGCGGCAGTCGCACCATCACCAACAGCGCTCGCTATTTGCGCTGTTGACCGGCTCCTTACGTCACCAGCAGCAAATACGCCAGGCATAGCTGTTTCGAGATTGTTATCAGTCTTGATATGACCCGCTTTATCAAGCTCAATAGGAGTGTCTTTGAGAAATTGTGTATTTGGGATTAACCCAACAAAAATGAACACCCCATCAACTGGTATAACACGTGAACTGTTACCGCTTGTCACTCTTACGCCGGTAACAACATCGTCTGTGGCAACAACCTCATCTGTGGCTGTTTCAAGGTGGACGGTTATTTTATCCCTCAAGGTAGCAAGTTTTTCTTGCAGCACTTCTGATGCGCGCAGTTTGCTACGGACAAGCAGGTCAACATGACTCGCAAAGCGAGTAAGAAATATCGCTTCTTGTACGGCGCTATTTCCACCCCCAACAACCGCAATTCTCCTGTTCTTATAGAATGCTCCGTCGCACGTTGCACAATAATGAACGCCTCTTGAGTAATATTCATTTTCTCCTGGTACATTAAGTGTTCTATGATTACTACCGGTCGCAATAAGGACTGCACGGGCAGACAACACATCACCTTTTGTAGTTGTAAGTTGAATATGATTGTCATGCCTACGTAAGGTAGCTATCTCTTTAAATGATAGTTTTGCACCAAAACGCTCAGCTTGCTGGCGCAGTTCATCTGCTAGCTTAATGCCTTCAATTCCTTTTGAATAGCCCGGATAGTTATCAATCCAATCTGTTGTGGCAGCTAAACCGCCGGCGATTGATTTTTCGAACAATACGGTATCTATCTCTTCTCTTGTCGTATAGATTGCTGCAGTGAGCGCGCTTGGGCCTGCCCCTATCATAACTACATCATGGTCAACTGACATACTCTATATTTCCCTTTTATTACATTTTCTATTGTACATATTATATTTATTATTGTAAACTATTTACAATAATAAATGCACAATAAGGAGCTAGTATAATGGATACAATTTTTATCGACGTACGAGAACCATACGAGTTCTCGTCAGGACACGTAAAAGGCGCCCTCAATATCCCGCCGGCCGACATCATGCAGGGCCTACCACCGCAACTAAAGGATACGCCCAAAGATACCGAGATAGTTCTCTATTGTCGAAGTGGTGCTCGCTCAAACATGAGTATGCAATTTTTGCGAAAATATGGATTTACCAACCTAGTTAATGGCATTAACCAGGATCATGTCGAAGCAAACTATTTCTAGTTACTATACTCGACTTGTCCACCTGCCGCTTCTCGCCTTTGGCTCAGTTATGGGACTGACAGGTCTTGCCATTGCGATACATTCAGTGGCTAGATCATGGTGGACAGTAGACATAATATCTATGGTGGTAGCGGTGATTGCATCGCTGCTATTTCTACTACTGCTAACCCTATACAGTGCAAAAATGTTCCGCTATCCAGATGAAATTAAGGCCGAACTACAGCACCCAGTGCGCCGAAATTTTATCGCTTCTATACCAATTAGCTTTCTGCTACAATCTATTGCTTATCTTACAATATTACCGCAGCTATCATGGCTGCTATGGGTGATTGGAGCGCTACTGCAACTTACTACCACTATCTATATAGTAGGATCATGGATATGGGGGTCCGTATCGCTAAGCCACATAACTCCAACTTGGTATCTTCCTGCAGTTGGCAATGCTGTTGTCCCTATTGCAGGAGTATATCATGCGCCGTTAGACGTTTCTTGGTGGTTTTTTGCTATAGGCGCCTTTTTATGGATTCCAGTAACTACGCTACTCATCACCCGTTTATTAACAGGAGAGAAACTGCCGCGCTTTTTAGGCCCGACCTTCTTTATTATGTTGGCGCCTCCGATGGTTATGAGTACAGCACTAACGCAGCTTGATGACGCACTGGCCGTTCTATCAAAAATATTTTTCTTCATCGGAGCATTCGTACTCGTATTACTGATTGCCAATATACGGAAGATATGGGGACCTACATCACTAACGGCATGGTCATATGTTTTTCCGCTCGCCACTGCCACAGTCGCTGCAACAACCGTTTATGGCTGGATGCTAGGATTGCCGCTACTTATACTAACTGTCTCGGCAAGCGGTCTTGCGATTCGTCATACCATTAATACCGTATTGGTCGAAACAAAAAATCGCGATGTTATCGGACTAAAATATAACGACAACAAAGGATTAAGGAATAACCTCCATAACAGCTCACCCAGTTAGTAATATATAGCCAAGGAGTGCCACCTGGATAGTTGAAGACACTGACCACGGTCGACTTTCAGGCGAACTATTTGAATCCGTGACACTAAAAGACAATTCCGTATCTGTTAAATACACTTTCTTTGCTGAATCAGTCGCTAAAAGAAGCCGTAAAACTAAGGAAATTATGGAGGGGCAAAATATGCTTAACCGAACCGACAAAAATAGCGAAAGTAACAGAGGTGAAATAAACAAAAAAGACCTCAAAAATGAGATCGATCCTGTTTGGCAGGGG
>CALMAK010000015.1 GCA_937859515.1 uncultured Candidatus Saccharibacteria bacterium
ATTATCCAGCGTCACCTCACGACCTTCTTGCAAGAAACCGCCATGGTTGAAACCGAATGATAGTATACGAAGATGGACCCATCAAAAAGAGCTCCGCTATGGAGCTCTTTTTATGTAAGGAGTAGGATTTCTACTACAGATGACGTCGGCTTGCGTAGAAGGCGTACCCTGCACCAGCGATACTACCAAGACCAACGAATACTGTCACGCTTTCGGCGATACCCGTGTGAGGAAGCTCAGCTGGCGTCTCTGGGGTAACGGGAGTTGTCTCACACTTTGACAAATCAGTTGTCATAGTGCTCTCGTCAAATTCCTCTTTTTCGATCACTTTGATGGTGTTGTCGGTAGTGTCACACACTTTGATCTTTTCCTTCTCAAATGTATGAGTGCTTGCCTCATCACAATCATCTAGTGAACCAGGAATTGTTGGCGTATCAACACAGCCCTTGTTTACATGTGTGCCGGCGACATAGGCGGTGTACTTTGCCTTAATCGCGAAGCTCTTCGATTCACCAGCTGCAAGCGTAGGAATCGTGTACGTTCATGTATTACCGTTAATTTTACTCTGGTCAGCTGATAGAAGTTTCACTTGGCTTGGCGCGTTGTCGGTGACAACCGCATTCCTTAACACAACCTTACCAGTGTTTTTAACGACGATTTCATATTCGCACACTCCCTGGTATCTACCAGGCTGAGGTCGATAGGAAAGAGGAGCTGAGAATCACAGTCATTGATGACAAGATCTTCACAGTTAAGGTGCTACCTATTCATCCAGAGCAGGTAGATTGGCGACGAGGCCTTGGGCGTGGTTTGCGTTTTGCGCCCGCCCCACTCCCGGACGAGTTTTCCGAAAGAATTCTTGTGTTTATGAAGGAGATGGGGTTGCGATACGGTGCGATCGACGCAATCGTTCGTCCAGATGGCGAGATAGTCTTTCTTGAGGTAAATCCTCAAGGTACGTATCTATGGCTTGAGCGGGAGTTGAATATCCCAATCACACAGGCCATCGCACATTCTCTCGTTGACGGTTTGTAGAGTGACCTCCGCTAGCGCAATAACCCATATTGCGCTAGCGGAGGAATCTACTTAATTGGATGTATTGAATTGAAATTATCTATATATTGTTTGATCGGCTCTAGGCCAACCGCTTCACGGTAGATGTCAACAGACGAGTTATCCTTGAGTGGCCATGGCTGCCATTTTTTATTTTTATGGTCTTTAGTCAACTGAGTACCGTATTTTTGAGGACGTCCTAAATTGAGGGCTATTCTGTCGTAGAGTGAGGCAATTTGCCAAGGTTTTACGGATGACTCACTGCTGTAGCGGCGTAACGCTTTATATGCGCGTTGCTGAAATCGTAAATCATGGTCTGCGTGCTGGATAATTGTCCAGATAGTTTCGTTGCTATTTCTTATAGTCTCACCCCAACCGAATCGTGCAATTAAAGCCTTAAGTTTCAGTGTATTACTGGCATCTATTTTGCGCATTACTTGTTTAGTTTCATATTTATTCAAATTGGTAGCGTTGGAGAAATGTTGACGCACCTCCTTGTCGCGTGTCGCCATCATTTGAATAGTTGAACTTATATCGTGCATTAAGTATATTATACGCATTTAGTAAAGATTTATATAATTACCTACAGTAATAAATAATATAGTGGTGTTCAAATTAACGTAATATTATTATCGTCTAGGTTTATCTCACCTTTGCGTGAGATGAGATGGGCAGATTTGTAAGCTAGTTGTCTTTATAAAATGCATCTAGCTCCGCGCAGTCAAAGTCCAACTCCTCTGAAAAAGTTATATTCCCATACCCGAGCTCCAGCCAAGAAAAAACCTGACCAATTTGGTCGGGTTTTTTCTTGATTTTGGATAGTGATGAGAACCCCAGATTTTACTTGGAAAACCTGATCGGGTTCGGCGCAGCGCAGAAAAGAAAGCACCGCAGGTATTTTCTTTTCAAGCAAGCGGAGGACTAAAACGAAGTGGAGCGATATCCCTCCATCCCAGCCAAGAGGGCTGCGTAATGCACGCATTCCATGAAAAGGAAGCTCTATACTCTATAGTGATGCGAGCGCGGTATCAATCTTTTCATCGACCGCAGCCTGATCGATAACACTACCGTCTGGTGCGATATCCTTGGTAAAGAATAGATTCGCCTGTGTTTCGCTTACACGTGCACCTAAATTGACAGACAATGCCTCGCGTGCTGCATCGTGTGCTTGTCCGCCGCCTGTACGCCAGCCGTATCCAATTAGAACAACTGACTTTTCTTCCCATTCCTTGCCAATCCAGTCAATGGCATTCAACTGAACAGGGCTTAGGTTGTGATTGTATTCGGGGGTAACAAATACGATACCATCGGCATCGCCCACCAACTGTGTCCATTTCTGTACCTGTGAATTGGTTGGCGCAAAAGTAGGGTCGGTTGGGGATACTGGTTCATTGAAGAACGGCAAATCAAGAGCGGCGAGGTCGGCTATTGTTACGATGTCCCCTTGTTCCTTTAGTTTCTTTTCAACAATTGGTACAATTTTGCTATTAACGCTATTTGGGCGCACGCTGCCAGTGACAACAAGAATATTAGACATGTTCCTCCTTAAGATACTTACTTATATCTAGTATAGCGTGGTTGCCTAAAAAATACATATTAGATACAATAAAACATAGCCTTTATGCTTGAAACATACATAGTCGCAACCCTGTTATTAATAGGCGCCATTATCGGCGGCTATTTATTAGCACGCCTTCCGTTAATTAGGCGATTGTTCATTCCAACATCATTAGCAGCTGGGTTGCTGTTGTTGGCATTTGGTCCACAAATTGCTGGGAAGTATTTCCCTGAGATGCAGATTCCTGCGGAATTCTATGAAATGTGGAAGGTCCTGCCAAAATACATGATTACGTTGGTGTTTGCGGGATTGTTTATGGGCAAGCCGCTACTATCGATTAAGAAGATGTGGCAATTGGCTGGTCCTCAGGTCGCCTTTGGGCAGACGGTGGCTTGGGGTCAGTACGCCATTGCGGGCTTGTTGACATTGTGTGTTTTGACACCACTTCTTGGCATGCCAGCGTTTACGGCATCACTGCTTGAAATTAGTTTTGAAGGCGGACATGGAACGGTTGCGGGCATGACGCCGGTTTTTCAAGATCTTGATTTTGAGGCAGGCCGTCAGATCGCAACGGGCTTGGCCACGGCTAGTTTGGTGACAGCGTTGGTGGTTGGTGTCGTTATCATCAATTGGGGTCGACGAAAAGGATACATCAAGACGGGCGGGCCAATCAAGGTAGCGCGAAACAAAGTGTATTATCATACGATTGTCGCTGAGCTACGTAAGAAAGGCGTCAGTTTTCGCAGAGTGGTGACATTTCGAACGTTGACGTCGCATCTTATTCTGCTTGGTCTCGGCGTGGTGATTGGATGGCTGATGCATCAAGGTGTGCTGCTGCTGGAAGCCCAACTCTGGGGGCGCGACGGACATAAATTCTTTGCCTACGTACCACTGTTTACCTTTGCAATGTTTGGAGGTATGGTTGCGCAGATTATTTGGCATAAATTGGGTCTTGCTGTCGTTCGTGAGATGGTCGAGCTTATCTCAACATTAACTTTGACATTGTTAATTATGGCAGCAATCGGCACGATGTCGCTTGAATTCTTGGTCAATGATGGACTGGTGTTTGTGTTATTGTACGGAACTGGTGTGTTATGGATTTTGTTTGCATTTTTCGCACTCGCTCGTCGCATGTTCCGCAAATATTGGTTTCAAAATGCCATTGTCAGTTTTGGGCAAGGTATGGGCATGACCGCCACGGGTCTTTTATTTGCGCAGATGGTTGATCCAAAAAATAGAACTAATGTTGTTGAGGCATTCGG
>CALMAK010000016.1 GCA_937859515.1 uncultured Candidatus Saccharibacteria bacterium
GGGCCTTGAGGACCTGTAGGTCCGGCTGGGCCAGCAGGGCCTTGAGGACCAACAGCTCCACCTGCAGTACCCGGCACACCTTGAGGACCTGTTGCACCCGTTGCACCGGTAGCTCCTTGCGGTCCAGGAACCGGTATATTGGTCGTTAGATACGTGATGGGATTGGTAATGTTTTGTACTGTTGGTTGGGTATTAGAAGCAATAATCTCTTTTACGATATTGTTTAAGTCTTTCGCGACAATCTTACCATTCTCGCTGACGAGAATGCCACCACCATTTACTTGAATACCTTGCTGCATTACAAGAAGGTTGGACACGGCACTCGTAGAACTAAAGGTATCTGATACGCAGCCAACTTGCTGCTCATCGTTAAGCTTGTTCCAGCCCGCAAGAACTGCGATTCGTCCTGTAGAATTTGCCGACACGTAATACGGACAACTCACCCGGTCAAACGCGATATCAGGCTGATCGGCACGTACACACAACTCATTACTTGTCGTACCTTTCGCATTCACCTGATCAGCACACACCTCAATATAACTTGCGCGCTTTTGTGCAGATCGAGGAACATCCCAGTCTACCGACAATTGACCATCACTCACGTTACCAGTTACATCAATGACGTATAATTCTTCGGTCGGCTGCAAGGCATCGATAGCTCTTAGTCGCAAAGGTATAGCACCGTCCTGCTGGGTTAAACCTGTCGCCGATGTCTTTAAAGATAGCCTGGATGATGACGGCCACAGAAAAAGAAATAATAATACAATTACAATAATACTAACGAAAAAAACGAGCCATTTCCATGACGCAGAATTCTTTTTTACTACTTGTTGATCACTATTACTCATATACATGCCTACTATATTATAATTCCACTATACCACAGTTACGCTTATGTAAATAGCTACTTATTAAGCATCGCCCAAAGTGCACTCTTATTGCGAGCGTAGTGATTACCGGTGTCTGTATTGAGTTCAATAAGAATCGCTGCCGTACCTCGTTCGAGTAGCCAATCCTCGTATGTCCCGGTCATTTCAAAGCCAAATGTACCAGTAGTCGCGCTATTTGGGATAAACCGATAACCGGCCAGCCGTGCATAGTCTTGACCAGCCGTAATAGATATACCGACATCGTTCGAGTTGACGAGCGACCCTGAACTATGATGTGTCGTCACAAGACGCGGTGCAACCCTTGAAGAGAAGCTCATAAGTGCCCGTGTTTCTGGCTCTGATGCTGCCGCAGAACCACCTCCACCCGCTTGCTCACCACCGCTTGTTATGATATTTTGCGTCCAGTTACTTGTTGGAAAATTTCGATTTAAGTTGACTCCACTTGCATTGAGGCGATTGGCCGAAGCAACCCCATCAGGACTTACTGCAGGTATAACAATCACTCGAGCAGCACTAGGTATCCGACTAGGGTTCGCCTCGAGATCTGCCATCCAGTTCTTCATCGTATAATTACTACTCAACTCATTGCCGTGAATCGCCCCCGTAAAAAGATATGTTGTCGCTCCGTTACCATATGTGTAAGCTACAATGGGCCTCCCTCTTACTGAATAGCCTATCGTCTCACTCGTCGCACAGCGTGTCCTCGAGTTAAAACTCCAATCATCTGTTGCGGCGACCTCGCTCTCGCTCATAATTCCCTTCTTCACTGCAATCGAAAAACCGACACACCTTCCAGTATTTTGAAGTGCCACTTGTACCGTTCGGTCACTCGTCTTTGTTATAGCAGCAGTCGCTCCCGTAATTGACACAAACTGTCGTATATCACCGTCTGCCTTGATGGGCTGATCGAATGTGAGTTGTATCGAAGCATTTAATGCCACGTCGTGAGAACCAACACTTACCGAACTTACCTTTGGACCACCCGAAAGCGTAAATGGAACATGAAAAGCATCATCTAAACCACTCCCGTCATCCGCCTCAACCGAGGTTACCTTAAGTATATAGCTCGATGAGCGAACCATTTCTTGTTCGTTCTCCACTTTAAGCACTACGTTAGTCTGATCGAAAGACACACTACTCGCAACAACGACCTCTTTATCACCGTCTTTTCGCACCAGCTCCATGGATGCCTTTTTTAGTACCTTATCTAATGAAACAGAGAATTCTCTGGGCTTGTTATATAGTACCTGATTTTCTTTAACTGACGAATCCACGACCCGAGCCGCCTCAAGGACGGTAACTCTTTCCTGTACGACGGTTGCGACCTTATTTTGCCGAAAATACCGATTGATAGTTATTTCTACGTCCGCTCCTTGCGGTAGGGCCAATGTATCAACCTCACATCTCAGCACCTTCTGGATCGACTCACATGGCGCAGTTCTATCGCCCGAAGCTATAGAATACGCATGAAGACTATCAGGATGAGAGAGCGGAAGATCGATAGGTTTTGTAGCAGGAATCGGCTTTAAAAGAGGCGTGTTCGATACAGAGGGG
Organism: uncultured Candidatus Saccharibacteria bacterium; assembly: GCA_937859515.1. GTDB lineage: Bacteria > Patescibacteriota > Saccharimonadia > Saccharimonadales > Saccharimonadaceae > CALMAK01. The sequence goes on from CALMAK010000016.1 coordinate 2,445, forward strand.
GTGACTTCAGGGACGATAACATATGTTTTTTTAGCTACAATACCTCCAAACGGTGCCACTGACACATTCTCTTCTAGTCCCTTTGGTGATTGCTTTGCGCTCACACACAATGACTTGGTCATGATCGGATAATGAAAAATCTCTATTGGATCTGTTAATGTAACCTCATAGTTTTCATTGTCTGAAGGAGTAAGTAATTGAGGAAATAGTAAGTATTGCCTGGTACAGTTCGAACCACTATAACTAAATATAATATTTTTTGGAGCAAATGCTAGAACATACAATATAGCTACTACTACGAAAGCAGCCGCAAGTCCCCACCTAAGTGGATGCTTGTATATCAATGCAGTAATGCTAAACCTTGTTTGTTTTATTTGAGACACCTCTTTATTGTACCATGAGCATTTTATTGCAAAGAAAAAGACCATCCTATTCGGATGGTCTTTTTATAATTCGGCACCGTGCTAGTTTCCCACTTGTGGCAGTATAATCGCCGCTACAAGGCTTGACTTCTGTGTTCGGAATGAGAACAGGTATTTCCCTTGCGCCATGGGCACCGAAGTAAGGCTTAAAGAAACTTTCTAGCCGACGATTAAACAAGTCGCTGAGTGGTCTCTAAACCTCGCTTCGATGACCAAAACTGATATGGTCACGGTTGATGCAATTTTTTAAAATTGACGTTGGTGATATTCACCAATTACTAGTTAAGTCTACCTCATCACCGGTGTTATTGCAAGCAATAACCTTGGTGACAAGGACATAAAAAGGCAATGGGACTATTAGTACGCTTCAGCTCCATGTATTGCTACACTTCCACCTTGCGCCTATCAAACAGATCGTCTATCTGTGTCCTCATAGGGAAATCTTATCTTGAAGTTAGTTTCGCGCTTAATATGCTTTCAGCGCTTATCTATTCCGAACATAGCTACTCGACAATGCAGCAGGTGGCCACAATCGATACACCAGAGGTTCGTCCACCCCGGTCCTCTCGTACTAGGGGCAAATCCTCTCAAATTTCCTGACGTCCATACCGGATATAAACCGAACTGTCTCACGACGTTCTGAACCCAGCTCGCGTACCACTTTAATCGGCGAACAGCCGAACCCTTGGAAGGTGCTCCCCCTCCAGGATGTGATGAGCCGACATCGAGGTGCCAAACAGCGCCGTCTATGTGAACTATTGGGCGCTATAAGCCTGTTATCCCCAGGGTAACTTTTATCCGTTTGCGCTGTCGATCCCACATTCATGTACAAATGTACGTACAGCGGATCACTTGCTCCGACTTTCGTCTCTGCTTGGAATGTACTCCTCACAGTCAAGCTGGCTTATGCGCATACACTATCACTTCGATTTCCATCCGAAGCTAGCCAACCTTTGAACGCCTCCGCTACTCTTTAGGAGGCAACCGCCCCAGTTAAACTACCCATCATACACGGTCCCCTTACCGGATAACGGTAAAAGTGAGATCAAGATCACAACAAGGTTGGTATTTCACATTTCGACTCCACAAATACTAGCGTATCTGCTTCAAAGTCTCCCAACTATGCTACACATGTTGTAACCCGGATCAATGTAAAACTGTAGTAAAGCTCCATGGGGTCTTCTCGTCCTGGTATGGACAGACGGCATCTTTACCGCCAATGCACTTTCACCGAGGCCTTCGCTGAGACAGTGCCCACATGATTACTCCATTCGTGCGGGTCAGAACTTACCTGACAAGGAATTTCGCTACCTTAGGACGGTTATAGTTACCGCCGCCGTTCACTGGGGCTTCAGTTCGCACCGTGAAGCGCTCCCCTTAACCTTCCAGCACCGGGCAGGAGTCAGCCCCTATACATCCACTTTCGTGTTAGCAGAGACCTGTGTTTTTGATAAACAGTTCCGTGGGCTCTTTTGCTGCGGCCCCCTCATCTGTAAAGACGAAGTTGTGCGCGTACAAAAGAACATAAAATTTCATGTTACTTATCTCAGAAAAAATCTATTGGTCATTAAAAAGGATTTGATCACTCATATTGTTTCACTCCGAAAAGTGAAACGAGCGTACTCACTTACATCATTACAGCGCTTTAATCTTCCGTAATGATGCGTTTTTTAACCTGTAAACTCTCGCTGAGTGTACGCGGCATTCCTCTTCAAAGAAGAGGGGGCAGACCTTATCCCGAAGTTACGGTCGCTGTTTTGCCGAGTTCCTTAGCGAAGGGTCTCTCGTAAGCCTGAGTCTACTCGACTCGAG
>CALMAK010000017.1 GCA_937859515.1 uncultured Candidatus Saccharibacteria bacterium
TGTTGCAAAAGCAAGTCAAAGGTAAAAAACGTATGAAGAAGTTTGGTAATGTCGAAATCCCGTCCGAGGCATTCACGGTGATGCTCAAGCGCGATTGATATCGAGGTCGTAAGACCGAGCCCCTCCTGAATACGTGCTATAATAAAGTATGGATTTAGAAAAACTTATTGAGAACTACACACCGTCTGCACATGCGGTTGAGGTTATCAAGCACTCAAAGATTGCATTATTGGTGGGAATCTCTGGTGCAGGCAAGGATACGATTAAGAAATCATTACTTCGCGACGATGAGTTTACTGATATCGTCTCACATACGACACGTGCTCCACGTGAGAATGAAGGAGTACTTGAAACTGATGGAGTAGATTATCATTTTATCGATAGTGACCGCGCGCGAGACATGGTAACGAACGGTGAATTTGTTGAGGTAAAGTATGTTCATGGGACAGTGTATGGAACATCGATTGCTGAGGTGGAGCGAGCCAGTCGAAAGGGTATCGCTGTCACCGACGTTGATGTGCAGGGCGTTGCCGAGTATAAGGCTGTTTCAAATGGCGTGGTAGCAATTTTTATCGTCCCACCTGATTATCAGTCGTGGATTGCACGTCTCAAGAGGCGTTATACCACCAATGAAGACTTCTTGGCGGAATGGCCAAAGCGTCGTGATAGTGCGATCAAGGAATTAACGCGTGCCTTGGAGGTACCGTATTACCACTGTGTTATCAATGATGATATTGAACGTGCTGTTGAGGTCACGGCTGAAATTGCGCGCCGCCCTGATGTGTTTACACGCAAAGATGACGAAGCCCGTTTGGCAGCACGTGATTTATTGCAACAGATTTCGATGTAGTTGACTTACCTTGTTTAAAATACACGGGGGCGTATACTGAGATATATGAAGCAAAACGCTTATGGTTTTACGATTGTTGAGTTGCTCATTGTGATTGTCGTTATCGGCATTCTTGCTACGATCAGCTTCGTGTCGTATAGGGGTGTTCAGGAGATGGCATACAATACGAAGATTATCGCAAATGTAAAAAATTACCAACAAGCTTTAGAAATATATCGAGGAACTAACGATCAGTACCCTCAAACAACTCCCGAGCTTAACGGAGATCGCATATCTGTCGTGTGTCTTGGTAGTGGGTATAAAAATGGATCATGTGGTCGTATCTCAGGCACTGACGTATATGAGGATCTGGCACTTGCTAGTGCCTTGCGCGAAGTGATGGGTGGCGGAGATATAGTGAATGACCGGGATCTTCCCAGCGGACCAGAGGCGTTTGTCGGAGCGGTGTATGGTAACGATATTACTGATGCATCGCAAACGGGGTATTCGTATGCGCGAACAATTCAATATGCACTACATGGGGCGAACGCTGATTGTAAGTTACCCGGTGCATGGAGCTATCGCTTGTCGGATTCACCTGCAGTAACAGCGTGTGAAATTGTCCTAGAAGGACTCGAACTATAATAATATATTGGCACTCACATTGAATGAGTGCCAACTGCGTGATATACTGGTGGTATGACAGAACGACAGGCACAGATTCTCGCAGCGATCATCGAACAATATGCTGAAATTGCGGCACCCGTTGGCAGTGTGACATTGGCAAAATTGTTTGGTGTTTCTAGTGCGACAATCCGCAGTGAGATGGCACGTCTTGAAGACATGGGATTGATTGCCCAGCCACACACCAGTGCAGGACGTGTGCCAACCGATCAAGGGTATCGTTTTTATGTGAATCAGCTGAATGAGTCTCAGGCAACAACACCGCCACAACTTGATCGCAGTGCGAGAGCGATTGAGGCGCGTGTACAAACGCATAGCAACAGGGCAGACCGCGCCATTCGTAGTGCAGTTGATAGTCTGGTAGACCTGACGCAAAACCTTGGTTTGGCAACAATCGGTGATGAGTTGTATCTCAGTGGTATAGGTAATCTGTTTAGCCAGCCAGAGTTCTTGCAGGGTGACCACGTACAGGCGGTGGCACGTCTCCTTGATAACCTAGAGCCATGGTTGCGTGAGGCAGCGCCAAATG
>CALMAK010000018.1 GCA_937859515.1 uncultured Candidatus Saccharibacteria bacterium
ACTGCCCTACGGGAAAGACATATTGCGTGCAGGCGTATCAGAATGGGGTGATTATAAGCAACCCCTCTACTGGAACTTGGGAGAATATAGGGAGCATCAGGCAAAAATTTGTGGAGCACGGATCAGTTAGTGGTAAGTTAGGATTCCCTACAGGACCACACAACTGCCCTACGGGAAAGACATATTGCGTGCAGGCGTATCAGAATGGGGTGATTATCAATGACCCTGATAGTGGAACCTGGGAAAACATCGGAAAGATACGAGAAAAGTTTATCGAACTAGGCTCCGTAAACGGAGATCTTGGATTCCCGACGGGTCCCCACAACTGCCCGACGGGCACGACATACTGTGTACAGGCATACCAAAATGGTGCGATCATCAGTGACTCCAAGAATGGTACATGGGAGAATATAAACAATATTAGACAACGATTTGTTGAGCTCGGATCAGTTAGTGGCGTCTTAGGGTTCCCGACAGGATCAATGAACTGCATCTCAACCTCAACCTACTGCGTGCAGCCGTTCCAGAATGGAGCAATCATCGACAATCCAGACACAGGAACATGGGAAAATTACGGCGCTATTCGGCAAAAATTTGTTGAGCTCGGATCAGTTAGTGGCGTCTTAGGGTTCCCTATTGGGCCAATTGAGACATCAGTCAATCAACAAAAACAAAGATTCGAGGGCGGCAATATAATTAGAAGTTTATCTACCGGAAAAGTTACTGTTGAGTACGCTCCTTAGTATACCTGCCGACTACATCAATCGCATATACTGCGATGCCTAAAGCGATAAAAAACTCTCTATACTCAGTGCCGTACCAAAGCCTCGCAACTTCGACATAGTCCACGAACTCAAGTGATATTATACCGATAATAATCGTCACGAGTGCGACTGTTGCCGACACGATGACAATAGAAGTTGTTTGTTTTAAATGCAAACAAAATCATAAATGTAAATGTATAAACAAGCGCGTACACTAACGCATTTGGACTCTTGTATGATACAAAACCTTGCAATAACAGAAAACGGAACTACTAACCACGCACTCGGCAGAAACGGTGTTAGTTTGCGCATTATCGTAAGTCGCTCCATGAATACCCGTGCTGAATCGCGCATGAATGGAAGTAACGTTAACAAAATAAATCCTCCCAGATAGTACGCTTGTTCGGAGAACCCTGTTGCAATATTATGAAAATTGAATTCATATTGATCGTTCGCCTCAGTAAGCGATATCGGTGTCCCAAACTCAAACACGCGCTACATCCAAGACACCTCCTCCATACCAATGATAAAGAATGCAATCGCACACAGGACCGCAACGCAAGCCACATGTACCTGCTTGCGTCGGTACGCCAAAGTAGATACAACCACCATCGCTGCAGATCCAATAAACAAGAAAAGGGCTGACAGCCACTCAATAACACCATCCTCCATCGCAAGCTTATCTGCAAGATGTATATTTACAATCCCAAGAATTACAAACAAGAAGGCCAATAGCGGAACGATAAGTGTGACGACGTGTATGAATGTGAGTCTACTCATGCGTGGAAACGAATGCCAAAAAAGAATAACACCAAAGGCACCAAACCATACCAGTCGCATAGCAAGCAGCTCGTACCTACCAATCCCTACGACTGAACCAATAATCTCCATCACGACATATACTAATACTAGACAGACTATCAATATATGCTTCTTTTACACACCTCGCAACACTCTCATGCATCCATTGTATCATTCGTTCAAACCCACCCAAATCACCCACCTACACACTCCTACGGTGTGGTATAATAGTGTTCATATGAGTAAAGAAAAGAATCCCGCTCCAACGTCAGAAATCGCAGCCCTCAAAAAAGAAATTAAAGACCTCAGGCAATACAACAAGGATCTTGAAAGACTAATCAATAGCAAGAGTTTCCGCGTATCACGAAAAATTGCACACACCTTCAATCACGCATTCCCCTTCGAAAGCAAGCGACGTGAGGTAGTTCTAGCAGCAGGAAAGGGCGTTCTTTCAACCGCAAAAAAATATCGAAACCGAAAGATTATTTCTGCACAAAAAATACTGAAAAAGGCCATTGGCGATAGTAATGTTATTATCTACGATTCAATTCCATGGGATGTTGATCTTCGACAGCGCCCCCAGCATCTTGCCGAACAGCTCTCAAAATTTGATGACTTTGTTGTGTATCTCGAACGCGGTGGCACAAAAACGATTCGCAAAGTAAACGACCAATTGTACACTATTAATCATCTATCCGTCCTTGAGGGCATCAAAAATACTGATGGTCGCAAGGTATTCCTCGCAAGCTCCACAAATGTGCACAGTGAAGTATATAAAGCAGTCAAGAATACTTTCAAAGACGACACCTTTGGTCTTGTATACGAGTATATTGATGATATTAGTGATGACATCTCACCCAATGTATACGAACTACAGTCGTTCTATGACAGCGTAAAGGAACATAAACCCCTTCTGACACTCGCCTCGTCAAAGCGCTTGCGACAGAATCTCATTGACGATGGCTTTGATAAGAAGAATATTCTCTTGTCAGAGAATGCAACCAATGTCGAGCATTTTGACTACACAAAAATCGAACCAACCGTACCATCTGATCTGAAAAGCATCCTTGAAACTGGGCGCCCTATTGTTGGTTTTTATGGTGCCCTTGCGCCATGGCTCGACGGTGACCTAATGAATAAGATTGCAAAAAAGCGTAAAGATTTGGAATTTGTTTATATCGGACCCGACTACGGTGGCGGTAAGGCAAGTTTTAAGCAGTATAAGAATACTCACTTCTTGGGCGCAAAAAACTACGAGGTTCTACCAAATTACGGTCTTTACTTTGATTGTGCAGTTATCCCATTCAAGCTTGGCGACATCGCCAAAAGCACCTCTCCGGTAAAATTATTCGAATACATGGCAATGGGTATTCCGACTGTCGGTACTGCCGATCTAAACGAACTGCATGGGTACGACTACGTATACGTATCCAAAGACGAGACGACATTTGAAAAAGATATCGACAAAGCAATTACAGACAAGAAGAAGTCGGCCGCGCGCCAGAAATTACTTGCACAAGCAAAACAGAACACCTGGGAGCAGCGCGCGAAAGACATTATTGATTATTTGAATGGAGGTAAGAAATGATAACTGTACTCAGCATCTTCGGAACACGACCAGAAGCTATTAAGATGGCACCTGTTGTAAAGGAACTTGAAAAACGTGAGGAAATTCGCTCGGTTGTATGTGTAACCGCACAGCACCGCCAGATGCTGGATATGGTCTTGGAGGCGTTTAATATCACACCTGATTACGACCTTGATATCATGCAGCCAAACCAGACCCTTTCAATGATCACTGCAAAGGTTATTGAGGGTATCGAAAAAGTTATCATCGAAGAAAAGCCGGACATCGTATTAGTTCATGGCGATACCACGACTGCCATGGCTGCATCTGTTGCCGCGCTATATCAACAGACGATGATTGGCCACGTTGAGGCAGGCCTTCGTACATATGATAAATATTCTCCATTCCCAGAAGAAATGAATCGCCAAATCATTGACTGTATGGCTGATATGTTATTCGCACCAACCGAGCTTAGCAAGGCAAATATTGGCGACAAGCTGAATAAAGGTCAAGAGGTGTACGTTACTGGTAATACAGCGATCGACGCACTAGCAACAACTGTATCGGAAGAATACACCAATCCAATCTTTGACTGGTTGGGTGATGATCGCCTCATTCTCGTTACCGCCCACCGCCGCGAAAACCTTGGCGATCCAATGCGTGAAATATTCACCGCCATCAAGCAGATTGTCGACGAAACACCTGACGTAAAGGCAGTGTATCCTGTACACCTCAACCCGAAGGTTCAAGAAGTCGCAAATGAAGTCTTCGGCGGCGATGACAAGGTGAAACTAATTGATCCACTGGAAGTTGTTGACTTCCATAACTTTATGGAACGATCTCACATTATTCTATCTGATAGCGGCGGCATCCAAGAAGAAGCACCAAGTCTTGGCAAGCCCGTACTTGTTCTGCGCGATACGACCGAACGCCCAGAAGGTATTGAGGCCGGCACCCTAAAGCTTGTCGGTACAAATAAAGATGTTATCTACGAGGAGACTAAGAAACTCCTGACTGACGAAGCGTATTATGCATCAATGAGCGAAGCAAAAAACCCATATGGTGATGGTCATGCCAGTGAACGCATCATTCAAGCAATTATCGATAAGCTTGGATAGTTCTAGTTCTACTTGGAAAATTTTTTCTTGATGCTTTTTACAAAGAGCTTAGAGCTATTTCGAATAGTTGTTAAGGATTGAATCTCCTGTTCTTGATCTGCGATTTTCTGATTAAGCACACTGATTATACTTTCAAGCTTTCGATATCGTCTATTTCGATGTATTTCGTTCAATAAATCACGTTGTACGACAAATCCATAGCGAAGCGCACTCTCCCCAACCAGCTCTTCTATCGCCCACGATTCTAGTAACTTCTCACTAGCAACCAACGAGCCTTCACTGATAAGGTCACTGATTCTCTCCCACATATCTGCAATCTGGGTAGAATACTTATGGGTTGCGGCCTCAATAACCTTGAGATATTGTTTTTGTATATCACCATTGTTAAAATCCTTCGTAACATCCTCAGACAAGATGAACTGGCTTGGGTTTTCGTGATATTTATTAAACTGTACCGTCAATTCGTCACCAACAATTGACTTGTGGTAGATATTTATAAAATTATATTCTTTAATCTCATCATACAATGTCTTATCAATCAGACCAGACACGCGACCATACGAAAGAAGTAATACCGGATATCCTGCAGCTAGCCCATCAAGAGCAACCTGACCATGACCAATTACTCCCTCATACTTGTCAGAAGTCAGCGCACCGACTACACCATTAGACCACCCGCATAGCCGCACACGCCCAGAGAGTCCTTTGTCTACTATAAGACTATTGATTTCATCCTCTGCCCATCCTGAACCATAGATATCTATATGTTCAATGCCGATGTCATCAATCTTGTTAAGAATTTCAGTAATGGCAGTTCGACTTTCATCATCAAGCCGAGTTAATAATGCCCACTTATTATTGCTTGCACGGTCTAGATTCTTATAATTATTTGGTATCAAGCTGTTTGGTACATAGTTATAGTTCTTTATGCCATAACTTGCCTGCACATCTTCAAACTCTTTCCGCACCGATACAATCCGGGGATCAAGATAGCTAAAAAAGAAGCGCTGTAAAAAGTTATAAGTAAACATATCACTATATGCAGATAAAGATGGACCGCCATGAAGTGTATAAATCATCGGCTTTCCTGAGAGCACACTGACAAACATTGCTGGCAGCAAAGACAGAAAAGGATGTGCATGAATGACATCTATTTTTTCTTTATCTACGATTTCTAGTAGACGATTTACTTGTCTATGAAAATCCGCTACCTTGTAGTTGTCCGCAAAGCTACCTATATCATACACTGTATTATTCTTTAACTCATCGTTAGTTTCATATTTACCAAATGCAAAAACAAAATTGACCTTGTCACCGATCCCAGCAACCTGATTTAGAATGTGCGTCTCTAGACCGCCGTGTGTGAATTGCTCGGAAATCACCAATACATTCTTCTTCGCCATCCTACTTAACACTCCAGGTTACATCAGGATGAGTTAGACTGCTTTTAGACCTTACCTGATTACCTATTATATTAAACTGATAAATCTCTGGGTATTTGAATAGCTGCTCCTCAGTAAAATCGTCTTTCATTGCATAGTTTATATAGTACTCACCTTCGGCAAAAATATTCTCGATATCTATACTAACGCTTGCCGTACCTTTTGCAAGCTTTATCTTCTCCTTAAGTTCTCGTGTTGAAGTGTTTAAGATTACCCTTCCCGCAGCGTCCACGATATCGATGGCACATATTACCTCGTTATATGATTGTGGTGATTTAATATCAATACTAATAGTAAAATCTTCTCTGAACACAACTGTCTTGGTAGGCTTTTTGTTCTGTACAATATTCATTTCTTCTACCGAAATAGGCCAATTATAAGTGTTTTTTGGCGAATCTTGCTTTTCGTTCTGCTGCCTTGCCTCTTGAATGAATATGTCGCTATATGCGCTCGCCACCTTGTCTGGACTGCCTGATTTGACAATCTTTCCTTCGGTAATAAGAACAGCCTTATTGCAAAACCGACGCACCGCATCCATACTATGTGTCACCAATACGACTGTTTTGCTTTTATCTTTTTTGATTGCATTGAAGAAATTATCACACTTGCGCTGAAAAGCCTCATCGCCAACAGCCAAGACTTCATCAAGCACAAGGATGTCAGATTTTGCTTGAATCGCGACAGAGAAAGCCAGACGGACTTGCATACCACTAGAGTAATTTTTAAGTTTTTGATCCATAAATTTCTCAAGTTCAGCAAACTCTACAATATCCTTGTAAACTTCGTCAATCTCGGTATGGCTAAACCCAAGCAACGCGCCGTTCATATAGACATTTTCACGACCCGTCAGTTCTGGATTAAAGCCAACACCTAACTCGATAAATGGTGTCAATGATCCATTGACAGTTACCGATCCTTTCTCAGGACTGTATATCTCTGAGATGATCTTTAATAGTGTGCTCTTTCCACTACCATTGCGCCCGACGATACCAAAAAAATCACCTCTTTGAATATCAAAAGACACTCCCCGTAAAACCTTTTGTTCTGTATACCCCTTTTTGTGTTGACGGAAATTAACAATCGCACTCTTGAGGCTGTTGTTTTTTTCGTTCGGAAGACGAAAACTTTTATGGACATTCTTTACACTGATTGCAACACTACTCATCTTAAATCTCCTCCGCAAATTTGGCAGAGCGTTTTCGAAAATACCATATCGCGAGTATCCCTACACCGATGATGATAGCATACGGTATAGTGAGGTAAATAATATTACTCGATAATTGACTGGCAGTAACCGCCACTTCGGAGCCAATTAGCTGCGATCGTGCTTCCTGAGTTAATACGGCAATCGGGTTCAACATGATAAGTTTTGCAGCCATCTCGCCAGCACGCTCTATCACCATCTGTAGAGGATAAATGATCGGTGTCGCATAAAATAAGGCTTGCGATACAATCTCCCAAATTGGCGAAAGATCGCGGTATTTTACATAAACTGCTGAGAATAAAAAGGCAAGTGATAATGAGAACACATACAATACAAGAAGTGTAATCGGGAATAATAGCGCCGCCGCATTAAGGCTGACTCCGTCAATAATAAGAATAACTGCTACCACCAGAAGGTTAAGACCAAGGTTAATAAGACCAGATATACTTGTCGATAAGACGATGATATATTTTGGAAACTTAATCTTACGTAGTAAATCACCCCGACCGACAATAGACTGCATACCCTGCGACACTACTTCGATGAAAAACGTCCACATGATAATACCCAACAACAATGCTGCCGCAAAATGTGGAATACCTGCGCCAAATCGCAGGAAGTGTACAAATACAACATACATGATCGCAAATAAAAATAGTGGCTTCAACAATGACCATGCATAACCTAATACCGAACCCTGATATCGCAACTTAAAATCTGTAATGACAAGCTCTCTTAAAAGAACTCTGTTTCGTTTACTAAAAATATTTGATGTCTTCATTATTTCCTCCGTTGAATCGCCCTTAGTACTCGCGTTGGGACTATTTTTTTGATAAGCAAGTGTGTACTATCTTGACGATATTTCAAATCGCTAATTATATACCCAACCCCTAAGCGTCCATCTTTTAAATCTTGGCGCAGGTATGTGTTAGCCACTTTCGTGACATACTTTCTGTGGCTATGCCTCGCAAAGCTGTTATCCTTTGTCGTTTTGCGATGATGGTAATTTGCCAGTGCAAATCCTGGATCCAAAAAGTCTACATCATATTGTTGCAGTAGACGAATACCGAACTCCCAGTCACCAACAATCGGGAGATTGGCGTCAAACTTTCCTACTGACTGATACGCATCCCTGCGAAATAGAAATGTGATTGGAGTCAACTGATTATCGATAAACTGCCTGTAGAGACTAATCGTCTGCATGTCAGGCATCCATGGCTGTTTTTTAAGCATTTTGATGCTCATTCCCTCATACTTCTCGGTAACCTTGTCGGCCCTTGCCACTACACCAGCAAGGTCTTTGTTGGTATCTAAATGTTCTACGGTTTTTGCCAAAAAACCCTCATGCCACGTGTCATCATCGTCATGAATCACAACATATTCCGATTCAACTCGGTCAATACTCTCATTGAAGATAGTATCAGGGGCATTGCTAGGGTGTGGACGGTGAAACAATTTTATTCTACCCTTAATATCGGCATCGAGGGCCTCAATAACCCTCTCCACCTCGTTTTTGTCACCACCATCGTTCACAATCACATGCACGTAGTCTTTATAGGTCTGCCCCTCAACCGACTCGATGGCACGAGCTAAAAAGACTGATCGATCTTTTGTCCTAGTTATAACTGCAACTCTTGCCATAATCTATCTATATTATACCTCACATGAGGTCAATTGCTTCATCGTAATATAACTTGCCTTACTCCGTTATTGCAATCCATCGTATACTAGATATATGAATCTTCTGGAATACGAGGCAAAGTTAATCTTAAAACGCCACAACATACCCACACCCAATGGATCTGTCGTCAGGCGTGACAGTGCGGCCCCTACAGTTCCAGTTGTCTTAAAATCACAGGTCCCCACTGGTGGACGCGGCAAGCTGGGCGGCATAAGAATTGTAACCGATCAGGATGAAGTTATATCCGAGACAATATCATTGCTATCACATACCATCAAAGACTTTACGCCTCAAGTTATTTTGGCGGAAGAATTACTGAACATAAAAAAAGAGTTTTATCTATCCATTTTGATCAATCGTAGCGAGGCTAAAATCCAACTCGTCGCACATCCACAGGGTGGTGTGGAAGTTGAAGATAATGACACAGAGAGCTTTCTCACTATCGACCTTGACGACACCTCGCCTCTCGTTGCCGGCGAGCAACTCGCTGAGCTATATGACCTACCAGAACAGACATTCGCATTGCAAGATCTGGTTAAAAACTTGCTCGATTGCTTTGTAAAAAATGATGCCACATTGATTGAAATTAATCCATTAGTTTTGACGGCCGAGGATACTTTAACAGCCGGTGACTGTAAAATGACCCTCGACACGGCTGCTGCTTTTCGCCATCCAGAATGGGAGTTCGAAGAAAAATCGGTAGAGACAAATTTTGTATCGCTAGATTCTGAAGGTACGGTCGCTACTATCGCCAATGGTGCAGGCCTGGCCATGGCAACTGTTGATGCCGTGGCAGATGCCGGTATGCGCCCAGCAAACTTCCTTGATATTGGCGGTGGGGCAAATTCCGACAGCGTACTGGCAGCATTTCGACGTATTATGGAATACCCCAAAGTACAGGCGATTGTCATTAACATCTTTGCTGGTATTACGCGCTGTGATGAGGTATCCAAAGCAATCATTATTGCCCAGCAGCAGCTACCTAATCTACCGCCTCTTTATATTCGTCTTGCGGGTACAAATTATGACGAGGCAAAAATTATTCTTGACGAGGCCGGGATTAGTCTTCTTCCGACTCTGAGGCAATGTCTTGAATCCGCAAAACAGGAGGTACGTCATGGATAATGCATTATTGGCTGGTAAAAATGTCATCGTCCAAGGAATCACTGGTTCGCAAGGGTCATTTCATACCCGCGCCATGGTAGCTGCTGGCACGAATATTGTTGCTGGCACCTCGCCAAATAAAGCAGGCCAAAACTTTGAAGGTATCCCCGTTTATCAATCAATTGCCGATTTACAGCAAGATTTCAGGGTTGATGCATCAGTTATTTTCGTACCCGCAGCATTTGCCAAAGGTGCAATTCTAGAAGCAATCAACGCCAAAGTTCCACTGATTGTCTGTATCACCGAAGGGGTGCCTATTCATGATATGTTGTATGTTAAACAACAAACAGAGAAATCGTCATCTCGATTAATCGGACCAAATAGTCCGGGCGTCCTGCTGCCTGGTGTTAACAAACTCGGTATCGTACCAGCTTCAATGGGACTACCTGGTACTGTCGGTATTGTCAGTCGCAGTGGTACCCTCACCTATGAGGCAATGGCCGGTCTCACCGAACGTGGTATTGGCCAAAAATACGTCATTGGTATTGGCGGTGACCCCATTCGCGGTACTGGATTTATTGACTGTCTACGATTATTTAATGAGGACCCTGAAGTTGATCAAATCCTTATGATCGGCGAAATTGGCGGTACTGACGAACAACAGGCTGCGCGGTACATCAAAGAAAGTGTATCAAAACCGGTGTATGGATATATTGCCGGACACCATGCGCCCGAAGGAGTTCAACTTGGCCACGCTGGCGCAATATTGGGCAGTGAGAACGAATCAGCAGGTGCAAAAACTGCCCTCATGAAAGAGTCTGGTATTATCACCGCCACTAGTATCGTTGAGCTCGTTTCGCTCGTAAAGTGATACAATATTTGTAATGAAGAAGATTTCTATACTCATCCCTGCATACAACGAACAAGAGGTTCTTCCTATATTGTTTGAGCGACTCAGTGGCCTTGCTGATAGTCAAAAATATTTTGAGTTTGAGTTCTTTTTTGTGAACGATGGCAGTCGTGACGATACTTTGTCGATTATTGATCAATATGCAAAAAAGGATTCCAGAGTATCGTATATTAATCTATCGCGTAACTTCGGTAAAGAGATTGCCATGATTGCCGGGCTCGACCATGTGACGGGCGATGCCACAGTAATTATCGACGCTGACCTGCAAGATCCACCAGAACTCATTCCTGAAATGATTAAACTATGGCAAGACGGGTACGATGACGTCTACGCTAAAAGGCGGTCGCGCCAAGGTGAAAGTTGGTTTAAGAAGTTCACTTCAAGGGCGTATTATCGCACCTTGCAACGCGTCACCCATGTGCCTATCCAGGAAGACACTGGGGATTTCCGTCTCCTCGACAAGCGTGTCGTGGCCGCAATACAACAATTCCGAGATACACAGCGTAATGCAAAAGCAATCTTTAGTTGGGTTGGTTTTAAGAAGATTGAGATTTTATACGACCGTGACGAGCGTGTTGCCGGCAGTACAAAATGGAGTTACCCAAAACTCATCAATCTCGCAGTCGATGGTATAACCTCATTTACTACCACCCCTCTGCGTGCCGCATCTGTAGCTGGCCTTATTATCTCTGCTACTGCGTTTATATACATTGCCTACCTACTAATCCGTCCCTTGTTTGGTGTGCCTACTGGTGATGGATATTCCTCTTTAATGGCTGTTATCCTGTTTCTTGGAGGAGTACAATTATTATCACTAGGAATTATTGGTGAATATGTAGGGCGTATCTTTAATGAAACCAAGCAACGACCACTGTATTTAATCGAGAAACACCATGAAGGAACTTCTAAAAAAACACGAAAGTAAATTACGATTTGCCTTCATCGGAGGCGTAAATACCGCGATTGATTTTGGTATTCTTTTCCTTTTAAATGGACTTGGTCTCAACAAATATATTGCAAATATTATTTCAACATCGGTTGCATTTGTATTCAGTTTTTTTGCCAATCGAAGCTTTACATTCAAATCAAAAAAGGATGCTCGCAAACAAGCAATTCCCTTTCTCGTTGTTACTCTTACAGGATTGTGGGTACTGCAACCGATCGTTATATGGACCACACTACTTCCATTAACCAGTATTGATCAAAATATAGCGCTATTCATCGCCAAATTAGCCGCCACAGTGGTGTCGCTGATTTGGAATTACATCCTTTATAGTCGATTTGTCTTTAAAGACTAGCGTGCATAATCATCATAGAGACGTATAATATCGTCTTCATCAGATGGTGCGGCTGGATCGGTGTGTTGCCAGATTTCAGCTACAACAACATATCCCGTATCTAGGCCATTGAGACGGTGTCGCTCGCTTTTTTCAAATTGAACAACATCGCCTGCCCTGGCAATAACTGAATCGCCAGGATCATCATCAAGACTTTTGTTATAGCCCCCCTCGGTCAGGAACGTCCATCGTTCGGCGCGTCGATGGTGATACTGCCAGCTCAGTCGCTGTCCCGGGGCAACAATCAAAATCTTCGGACTCAGCTCAGTACCCTCAATCCCAAGACGTGCCTCTTCTGAGGATAAACCTAGGAAAAACTCACGCACAAAATCATCCGCCTGATCGTTATGGATACGTACGTACGAACCCCATGGTTTTGACGTATTTGTTTCGACAACTTCATAGCCCGCAGCTTGCAGCAATCTGACAATATCAGTCGTCAGCCCTTCTTTTGTGTCCGGCAAATCGGTCTTTATATACCTCTTTAGATTGGTTTCTTTCATATATCTATCATAACATTGTTATACTGGTCGTATGGCCCACATCGTAATCGACGCACGCATCATTAATTCTGGTACCGGCACGTATGTCGCAAAGCTTCTTGAATATTTACAACAAATTGATACGAAGAATAGCTACACTGTACTGCTGCGCGAGAAAGACAAAGACTATTGGCATCCAGCTGCATCAAACTTTAAAACAGCGGTTGCTGAATTTGATAATTATTCTTTTTCTGAACAAATTGGTTTCAAGAAGTTTCTCGATCAGCTGGCACCAGATTTGGTACATTTTTGTATGCCTCAACAACCAGTATTCTACCACGGTGCCAGGGTGACAACTATGCACGACTTAACACTTCTCAATACTTATAACTCTGATAAAAACTGGTTTGTGTTTCACGCTAAACAACTGGTTGGTAGATGGGTCTTTAGACGTATTGCACACATCAGTGACCATGTAATTGCAATATCCGAAAACACCAAGCGCGAATATCAGGAGTTTTGCCACATTCCTGACAGTAAGATTTCAGTAATATACGAAGCTGGTGAGGCAAAGCCGGGTACACTAGAGGAATACAAAGACTTACCGTTTAATGAGTTCGTTTTATATGTAGGACAACAGCCTGATTATAAAAACATTCGGCGCCTGATACAGGCACACCAGAAAATGCTTGTGTCCAAACCGAATCTTGGCCTCGTATTAGTGGGTCGCATGAATCCCGATACTGCCGCCAACAAGGCATGGGCGGAAGGACAAGGATATAAGAATATCCACTTTACTGGGTTTGTTGAAGATTCACAGCGCGATTGGTTGTTCACAAAGGCACGGGCTTATGTTTTCCCTAGTCTCATGGAGGGATTTGGTCTACCACCCCTGGAGGCAATGGCCTACGGAACGCCAGTTATATCAAGTAATACGTCGTGTATGCCAGAGATACTCGGGTGTGCCGCCGCCTATTTCAATCCTCTTGATATTGAGGATATTACCTCAACTGTATTGCGAGTTATTAATGACGAGCCTGAGCGACAAAAACTAATCAAATCAGGATATAAACAAATTTCTAAATATTCGTGGCGTAAGATGGCCGAGGAGACTCTTGAAGTATATAAAAAAGTCCTTATGAACTCATCTGTGTGACAATCAGTCGGCGATCACGTCCCTCACCTTCGGACACTGATCGAATATCGCTATACTCGCTTGCAACGCCATGTACAATACGACGATCAGCTGCATTGAGGTTTAATACCTTAGTATCACCCGTTTGGCGGATCTCTGCGATCCATTCATGGGCTTGTTTAATCAGCTTTTCTTCGCGCTGTTTTTTGTAATCTGCAATATCAACATTCACCCGCGTCAGTGCCGCATCTTTATTGCGTAGCATTGTTGATATAAGGTATTGAATACTACGCAGCGTCTCAGCACCACGGCCAATCAATATACTGTTTGCCTCAGTCGAAGGAACCGATAGCTCGATATATTCATCACGAGAAGATACCTCGACCGACACGTTGATTTCAAAAAAAGTAAGGATGTTCTCGAGGTATTCTTTGGCGTACTGGATAGACTCTTCTTGATTCATAACTTACTCCTCTTATTTTGACTGTTTCTTGGTATCTTTTGCGACAATGCGCGTTACAGTCGTTTCACTTTTCATTTTATCACGTGATTTTGAAGGAGTGTTTCTTACGATAGTCGCCTTCTTGGGTGTAGACTTACGTTGTTTAACTGGCTGACTGGCAATCTCCTCCAGCTCGTGCTCGTCTTTTTTGAGAATGTAATGCTGCTGCGCGGCAGCAACAAGGTTTGAAATCGTGAAGTACAACGCTAGCGCACCCGGAAGATTAATCATAATAAAGAACATCATGATTGGCATAAATTTCACCATCTTACGCATCATTGCAGCGTTCATTTCAGACTGATCGGGCTGCTTGCCTTCACCCGCCTCAGTCAGAATGTCACGAATCCTTTTATTAGACCCTGTGGTCGGCATTGTTTGCTTGCTGACAGTATACTGCGTAAACGACGCAACAAGAGCAAGAAGAATAAGAATTGTACTGATACCTTCTGCACTGATGGCGTGTTGTGTAAGGTCAATAAAACCAAGGAGTTTTTCATTGAATTGACTCGGGTCTTTAATGATTGCAGCGATACGCGGAATACCTTCGATAACGTCATATGTCCACTTAGCAATCTCATCACGATGAAGTGTGAAAATCTGAATCACTCGATACAAGGCGATAAAAATCGGCAACTGAATAAGAAGAATTGCGATTGAGCGAAATGGCTTAACACCGTGCTTTTTATATAGCTCAAGCATTTGCATGCCTTCAAGCTGCCGGTTACCTTTTGATTTCTTTTTGATACGCGCAAGTTCGGGTTGGATCTTGCGCATTACCTTAGTCTGATGAAGCTGACGTTTGACGAGGGGCCACATCAAGAAACGAATAATAACCGTGACAATAATAAGTGCAATACCAAAATCGGCAAATGGCACTACTGAATAAATAAGCACTAGCAAGTTAAAGATTGGCTGAACAACAACAGTATCAAAAAGATTCACTAAAAGAAAACTCCACTAAAAAAATATACTCTGTTAATTATATCATTTTACAGATTGATCGTACAGGCCAGTGTCGGTAAAAAGTGCTATGAGTTGTGTGCGCAGCTCCTCTGATGGAAGCGCCATCACTTCAGCCGATAATACAATTACCGCTACATCTTGAATTGACTTCATTCGAGGAATTTCAAGCCTGATGATTTCATATATACGACGGCGCATCCGATTGCGGCCAACTGCAGATTTATGTACCTTCTTACTAATCACCACAGCAAAACGCGGGTATTTACGACGAGTGTTGTATGCTGTTTTAATCGTGAAATATCTTGACCGCACAGCCTGGCCTTTTGAATAGACATAACGCAAGCTGCCGTGACCATGGAATCTGTATTGAAATGCTAACATGATATATTATTCTTTATTGTATCAAAAATGCCACCTCGTCGGGTGGCATTTTATTATTTAGACCGTTAGTTTTGCGCGGCCCTTGATACGGCGACGCTTAATAACCGCACGGCCTGCCTTTGTGGCGATACGAGCACGGAACCCGTGAGTACGAGCGCGGTGACGTGTGTGTGGTTGGTGTGTTCTCTTTGGCATATCTGTTGAATTGTACTATATTTTGACCGTTACTACAAGTAGAGGGGTTGAAAATCGTTACAGCTGCTGATGTAATACTATTTTTTATCCCCAGCTACTACACAGATATCCACAGTTATTAAGGTGTTATTTATTTCTGTGGATAAATACTCTCCCTATTCAAGGTAATCCCATCTTTCTTCTTGTGGTTGTGGAAAACTATTTTATTGTCTATAGTAAGTAGTAACAAATTAGCAGAAAATCACGAGGGGAATCTGGGGGTTATGCATAGTGCATTGTGGCAAAGTGTGTTAGGTGAAATCGAATTATCGGTATCAACTGCCAATTTCCAGACTTGGTTCAAAGACACTGAATTACTTGACTCGTCAGAAGATGAAGTAGTTATTGCTGTAAAAAACATTTTTGCCAAGAAACAATTTGAAGCTAGATTTAACACTCAAATCGCCGAGGTCCTACAAAAGAACGGTATCCAACCTAAGAAGATTACCTATGAAATCAAGACGGTTGGTAAAAAGACTCGTGTGAACCGCGAGACGACTCGTCAAATTACATCAGAAGATATTCTGCCACAATCAACAACCTCGTCGCCACGAAAAAACACACAAATTGGCGGCCTTAATCCACGATATACTTTCGATAACTTCATTGTTGGATCGAGTAATGACCTTGCCTACACTGCATCACAGGCCGTAGCCGCAAATCCAGGTGAAAAATATAATCCTATATATTTTTACGGTGGTGTAGGCTTGGGTAAAACCCACCTTATGCAGGCGATTGGTAACGAGATTATTCGCCGCCAACCAGACGCACGTGTGTTATATATCAGCAGCGAGACGTTTGTTAATGAATTCCTAGATCATATCAGGTTTAAGAAAAAAGGATTTTCTGATAAATACCGCAATGTTGATGTGTTGATTGTTGACGACATGCAGTTCATTGCTGGTAAAGAAAAGACTCAAGAGGAATTCTTCCATACTTTTAACCACCTCCACCAGAACAATAAACAAATAATCATCAGTAGCGATAAGCCACCGCGTAGTATCCCTACACTAACTGAACGCTTGCGTAGTCGATTCGAAATGGGCATGGCAATTGATATCCAGATGCCTGATTTCGAGACGAGGTGTGCCATTATTACTGCAAAGGCTGCAATGTCGAACGTTGAACTCGCACGCGATACGGTTGAATATCTTGCAACAAATATCAAGACTAATATTCGTGAGCTTGAGGGTGTACTAAACCAACTACTTGCCTATGCAGAAATGCGTGGCATTGAGCCAGATCTTACTACCGCCGAAGGGTTGATCGGAAATGTCAGGGCAACTCGCCCGCAACATCTCACAGCGCGACAAGTTATCGATAAGACTGCACGACACTTCCAAATTAAAGTAGACGAGATATGTAGCGCTAAACGCGATAAACATATTGTTGTGCCACGCCAGATTGCAATGTATCTTTTGCGTAGTGAATTACACTTAAGTTTTCCAAAAATAGCTTCAGAACTAGGCCGTAAAGACCATACTACTGCAATTCACTCTGTTGATAAGATCGAAAAAGCTATTAAACTCGATAGTGTAGTGCGTGAACAAGTCGCAATAATTAAGGAGAACCTTTATGGGTAAGTTGTTGCCAGGTCTCTGTGGAAAGATTGTGAGAAACCTGCGAACTATCCTATGGACAACTTGTGATCGTCTTTCCACACCTATTGTAAAAAAGATATTTAACTCACAACAAGATGCGAAAAACTACCTAACAACCCACCGTTTATACCAACGCATTTCCGACCGATTATCCCCAGCTAGAATTACCAAAATACCTCTTATGAACACTATTTTTACCCAGTTTCCACAACACCTACTATTACAACCACTAAAGAAAAAATTAGAAAGGTAATAACAATAATGGAACTAACTGTTACTCAAGAAAATCTCACACGAGCACTAGCTGCAGTAAGTCGTGTTGCCAGCACTAAGACGCAGTTGCCAATTTTAAATAATATTCTTTTAAGAACAGATGGTACACGTTTGTTAGTTGCAGCAACAAATCTCGAAATTGCTAGTACGCAATATGTTGGTGCAAAGATCGTGTCCCATGGATCGATTACCATCCCTGCTCGATTAGTATCAGAATTTGTGGCGAGTCTACCGAAAGGTTCAGTTGAATTGAAGGTAACAAACGATAAACTTTCAATTACGAGTGGTCGGTATACATCGGTGGTAAATGGGGTTGTGGCGGATGAATTTCCAGAACTACCAACAATTGATGAGTCGTCCTCAATTCAATACAGTATTACAGCTGAGGATTTTAAACAAGCCGTCTCTCAAACTATCATTACAACTAGTAGTGATTCGACACGTCCAATACTAACTGGAGTGTATTGGCACTCGTTTGAAGGTTCATTATATCTTGCCTCGACTGACGGCTATCGCTTATCTGAGCGGCGCCTTGTCGAGACATCTAGTGAAGTATCGGCGATTATCCCCACTCAGACTCTTCAGGAAGCACTACGACTCATCACAGATGGTATAGATGAAGTTGAGGTGTTATTTGATGAAACACAGGTAAGATTTAGATTAAATGAGGCGGAGATTGTCAGTCGTTTGATCGACGGTAACTTCCCTGACTATCGTCAGTTAATTCCTGATGAAATGTCAATCAGTGGTGTCATTGCACGAGACGACTTTGTGCGTATTACTAAGATTGCAGGGTTATTTGCGCGTGAATCCGGCGGTAGCATTACATTGACGCTGGACACAGCTGAAAATATAATTTCAATTCATTCTATTGCATCGGAACTTGGTGAGAATACGTCCGAAGCATCTGCTGAGGTAACGGCAGATGGTGTGATTACACTTAACTCACGATATGTTAGTGATGCATTATCAGTGATTGATGGTGATAAGATAGAGTTTTCATTTAACGGAAAAATGTCACCGTCTGTACTGCGTAATGTTGGTAAAGATGTGAATTACTATCATGTCATTATGCCGCTAAAGAGTTAAAACGTATGAAGATTCGCCGGTTGTCGGTTCAGAATGTTAGGTCTCATAACGAGAAGACTATTGAATTATCTCCACAAACGACAATATTGACCGGTAGTAATGGTATTGGTAAGACAACGCTTCTTGAAGCGATTTATATAGCATTACAGGGCTCATCTTTTAAGGGTGTTGATTCTGATATCTTGGCACATAGTGCACCGTGGTATCGTATTGATGTCATGACGGATGAGGATATGGTGCGATCGGTTACTTTTGATCCATCGCGGACGAGTGGCAAAAAAAGATTTATTATTAATGAAAAAATTTCATACCGTATGTCGCCACGGGATAAATACCCGGTGGTGTTATTTGAGCCTGAAGATTTACGGCTACTACACGGTTCACCGTCGCGAAGGCGGCAGTTTATTGATCATTTTATATCACAGATCAGCCCGACATATAGTACGACACTGCGACGTTATGACCGAGCGCTAAAACAGCGTAATACACTATTAAAACGTGATACCGTTACGAATGAGGACTTGTTTGTATGGAATGTTGCACTTAGTGAGCATGGCGCACGTATCATTGAACAGCGTATTTATGCAGTGGAGATGATTAATAAACAGCTAAATGATCATTATCGTGATATTGCACAAACTAACGATGTGATATCGGCGCACTATTCTGATACCTATATCGGTAACTTATCACAAAAAATCCTTCGTGAGTTAGAGGCGAAGTTATCGTATGATAAGGCAGTGAAACACACGAGTATTGGCCCACACCGTCACGATATTATATTTCGTTTTAACGACTCACCCGCCCTATCGGTTGCCTCACGTGGTGAAGTTCGTACTATTTTATTGGCGCTAAAAAGAATTGAAACTCGTCTCATTAGTGATCTGACGGGACAGGATCCAATTATTCTTCTGGATGACGTGTTTAGTGAACTCGACATCACTCGACAGTCACATATTGTATTGGGCGAAAATAACCAAACAATCATTACGACGACGGACTTTGATTCAAACAAAAGCGATGTACTGATACAGGAGCTATCGTAAACTTCTAGTTGGTAGTTGTTGAGGGGATACTGCTATTTATTGCGCTTCTAATCGGTTGAGGAACTTCCGAAAAACTATTATCAATAATTAGGACTGGTCGGTTTACAAGACTCCATTCCTTGCCATCATATTTCATAATAAAACGAAAATAATCTTTCTTATTATTTATAGTGGAGTTTTTATTGTAGAGTATCGCACCATACCAGTTTGCATTATCAAATAGTTGCGCGTCTACAATCGTATAAGAGTCCATAAGGGAGCCGTATTTATCCTGTAATAAAGTAAGGGCGCTCAAGGTGGTCCTATCTACAAGCCCTCCAAGATAATCTGTAGTATATGGCATATCCACCGAGAATTTATTTGATTGTAGTGCTCGGGATATTGAGATAGTCTTATTTGTCGAGTCAAATTTTTTATCCTTGGTGCGTATTTGGTATTCCCCTGGTGTTATCCATAGAGAATCACCGTCTTTTATATTGTCGTATCGTATATCTCCAGCTTTATTCGTGAGGTAGATTGACTCTATATCTTCTGAAATAGAGAAAGTGGCTGAACGTGGTGAGAGGAAGACACCGAGAAGAATCACGCCAATAATAACACCAATGATTATTAATTTAGTTTTCATTAAAAGGATCCTCCATATCGTAAAACTCAAACTTATAGATGGATAGATCATATCCCTTCTTTATTAGATAATTAATGGCATCTTGACGATACTGTTCCG
The DNA here is from genome assembly GCA_937859515.1 of uncultured Candidatus Saccharibacteria bacterium. GTDB lineage: Bacteria > Patescibacteriota > Saccharimonadia > Saccharimonadales > Saccharimonadaceae > CALMAK01. Next base: position 20,359 of record CALMAK010000018.1, read on the forward strand.
TCGCTCTAATAGTTACGATGACCGTCTCTTCGGATGGATCTGCGGGATCATTTTTATACCCTATCTTAAATAGCATGTTAGATATGGGGAGCTCTTTTACGATAGGATTCTTGTTTTTTACGGCAATTCCCTTGTTAACCGCTGCGTTACCTGCGAAGCTTTCGAATTCTCTCACCTTCTTCTGATTATTCTTTAACCACTCATTGGCCGCCTCAGTTTCCGCCTGTAGCTGCACAATTAAAGAAGGGCTAGACGAAGAGTCGGTTATAGTAATTTTTCTGCTCTCAGAAACAAACCCGTCGCGGGATACTTCGTATTGATAATCTCCTGCTTTAAGATATATTTTTGACCCTGATCGTACTATTTGATCATTAATTAATACTACTGCATCGTCAGGTATTGTATGAACAGGCACCTCCACCTTGCCCTGTTCTTCTAATGACCGAGATATGCCTATAATGGCGGCTATGATAACTGCTATCGCGAAAAATATACAAATAAATATAACAATCTTCTTTTGTGTCATGATTTTATCCTTTCTTCCTGAACCACTCACCGCTTGAGTCGGTTATACTTTCACCTCCGGCCATGGGGACTCGTTCGTCCAAGGACGCAGAGGCAATTTTAGAATTAATGCCAGGCACATCACCGATAAATACAAAAGTATGACCATCGGATATCCATACATCGCCTGGCTGTAAACTTGCTGCATCGATAGAACCGGCGTTACCTAGATTTTGCCAGTTAGCTCTTAGCCAATCTCTTTGCGTACCTGTTGGTCCGGCACCCTCTGATATTTTAGAATTGTGATTATAGGTAGGATCGAACCCGCTATCAATAATGAGAGTAGTGACAAATCCACCACAGTCCGCGTAATAAGTAGGCGATCCGACGTATCGGCCTGCTGCTACAGCTGTGTCCTGTGCCTTTACGTATTCGGGCTTAGCTTTGTCGGCCCCAGCGTAAGGAGCGCTGTGATAGTCAGGGAGGACGTAGCCGGATACAAGGCCGGCGAGTCCTTCGGCGTTTGCACCACACGAACCTCCGCTATTACCAGAGAATTTTTCATAGAAGTCGAGGCCGTACTGCATTCGTTCAATAATACTTCCGTGGCCAGGGTCGGGTACTACTTGGTCGCCAGATATAACGAATCTCGCATGAATATGTAGTAAACTTCCTTTTCCCTTCATTTCCTCAACGTTGCCGAATTGTCGCTTTGGCGCCGTTGATTTGAGACCTTCGAGATAAGACATCTCACCAACAGTGGTTTCGCTACTAAATTGTTCCCAGCCACCATACGACGCCTCCATCTCATCCCAAAGATAGTTGAGCTGAACTAAGAGGCCTTTGTCTCGATTTGCGTCATTGTAATCTGCTGGAGTTATGCCGGCCGCCGCAAGTGCTGCCTCAACCCCTGGTCGACGTCCGCCCGTCCATTGAACAATTCCAAAACCTTGTCCTCCATGATATGATGCCCCTTCTAATCCCCACGGGTTCATACCGTGTGACTCCTTCTCTAAGTTACCCATCATACCAGCGGTAACAACGGGAGATAATCCTCTTCCTGTGAAATAATTCCACACCTTTTCGTAATTATCTTCACCAGATAGGCTCGTAGGCGCCGACCCTCCTATTGATCCACCGCCGGTACTACATCCAGCATCGCAGGGGTCTATGAATTGTATATCATTTTTCGAGTAAAAATCTGCACGCGCCTCTCTATCCGCCTCACTACAGCCGAGGGCATCAGCGGTGTTGGGCGCGATGATTGTTTGGGCGCTACTTGTAATGAGGGATAGTCCAACTAAAAGCGCAATGGATGCTATGCGTATTCTTTTCCCTTTATTCTTATCTCTTTTTACCATAATAGTTACATTATATCCTGTTTGTATAAATCATAAACAATATCAAGAGGTATATCTTTGCTAGGAGCTTCACTTTTATTGATGGCTATTGTAGGGGTGATAGTGAATTCCCACGAGTCATCCTTTTTCTTCAGAATGAATCGATAAATATCGTTAGGTTTATCGTTTAGATTAATTTTTCCATAAGCCCAAGCACCCGTCTCGTGGATAGAAAGGCTTTTAACGGTTATATTACCAGTTGCAGAGTACCTCTTTGAAATCATTTCTATTATACCGGCACGCTCTTGCTCCAGTAACTTTAATCGATAACTCTCGAGATATTTTGGTGTCACAGTTATCTCTTGATTGTCGTTGGTGTGAAAAGATATGATCTCTTTCTGGTAATTTGTACCAGCGATAATGTAAAAATACGCTCCTTTTTCCAGGGTTACGTTACTAGAGTTGTCTATTTTGGTTACTTTTTTACCATCTTCGGTTACGATTTCGACGGTATATCCAGATCCACGAAGATCAAAACGTACCTCTCTCCGAGAAAGTAGGTAGTCGGCTCCAGCCCAGATAGCGAGTCCGATGGCAATAATACTAATAACTATGATTAAGCGCTTCATTCAAATGGATTCCTGTAATTAACAAAAGTAATATTGAAATCAGGAACTTTATAACCAAGGGAGAATATATAGGAAAGAGCAGATTCTTTATCTGTCCCGTCAATAGAGAGGTCGGTTGATGAAGTATTGATTTGTCTAATATGAAAGTTATCACGATCCACCCTGTTGAGTCCGCCGACGTATACAAAACTTTCGTTAGATCCAATTTTTACAAGGGCTTTCCGATAACGATCTTCCGACGATATGAAGATCGTTGCTGTAAAAGGCACTGTGTTATCAGTATCACCAAGCTGTATCCTTCCCTGTATCATTGACTGGTTAACGGTAATGGAGTTTATATCTATGGAGAGAGTTTTATATTTTGCGCCCAGGTCGTCACTTCCGTACCGCAGTATTGCTGTGGCTATGTCGTTAGGTATTGAACCAACGTCATCCATCGACTTTGATAACTCGTAACTAAGGTGGGGTATGCCGTACACTTTTATCTTATGTATGCGCACCCCGGGTATTTCGGCGTTTGGATCAAGGGATCCTCCGAGATCTGTCGAGAATGCCGGATCTATTTCAATATCTATACTAGTCCCTTCGTCTGTGATACGTGGAGTTGCAGGGCTATTCTTCTCTTCGGTTGGTGAAGGTGTTGTGGTAGTGGCGTCTTGTTCTGTTGCATCTTTGTTGGTCTGCTCGGTTGTATCCTTTGTGCTTTTCGGGGTCAAGGCGTAGATAGTGAGACCGATTATTAATATACCCAAGATGACTCCAGTTGCGATTACTATTCTTAAGGGTCTTTTATCTATCATAGGCTATTGCGTTATTGAGTGATCGCAACCTCCATCGGGACAGAGTTCGACACCACCAAGCCTCATAAACTCTGCCGGATTAACAAATTTCGACCAAGTACATCTTCCCAGGGGTAGTTTGGCAACTTCCGGGTTAGTATTCTCGTCTATGTCAACTTCGAAATGGAGGTGCGCGCCAAATGAATATCCCGTGTTACCTACATATCCTAATTGATCACCCGCTTTAACAACTTGACCGGTTGTGACGATAATATATCCGTCATCCATGTGGAGATATCTGGTTCGATATCCATCGGGATGTTTAACATATACAGAGTTGTTATAGTCACCTGTGACTTCAACAGTACCGCCATGAGCCGCTAATACAGGGGTTGTATATCTTGCTCCGACTAGGTCATACCCGTTGTGCCAAGGTGTTATGCCTCCGCACGATACACTTCCAACATCTGGACGTGGTCCTCCAAATCCTTCACTTACGCGAGTACCATCTGCGATAGGATGGACGAAGGTATCATCTATTTGACCAGCTGAGGTTTCGCCGCCCTCTTCCTCATCTTCGCCATTTATTGATTGAAGTATTTGGTAGTCAATAAGGAATACGGCGATTGCCTGGATGGCCTTTGGATTTTTTACGCCTTCAACTTTTTCCTCATCATCATCTTCAGCTAGCGCACAGCTGGCTGTAGTTTCTTCACCGTCATCATTAGTATACGTTTCATTACCCTGAAGGCACCCGCTTCCATTTGTTGTAGAATTACCTTGACCATCCGAGGTTACGCAACCGCCGGCGTTAAATATGTAGTCACCGGTATCGGGGTTACTACAGGAATTTATAAACTCATACAATAGGTTATCTTTGCGGATGAATCCATTTCCGCTGTATCCATCCTCATTATCGCCACTTTTTGGCATAAGTTCTTCAATAGTCGCCCCCTCGGGGATTTCTGGACAATCTTCACCTTCACCACTAGCTGTACTGTCGGCATTACAAATCCAACCTTCGTCTTGTAGGAGGTTGATTGCCTCAGCTGTTGACATATTTGCCTGGGTTTTTGTAATACCAGTACAAGGCAGGCCTGCAATATAAAGGGGGGGTGTTGTGTTTTGACTGTTTGTGTCTAGTTAATACCCCCCTGCATAACCACAATATTGGCTAGAGAAGTTAACCGCCGCACCAACATTAGTCGAGAGTGCTGATGGTAATTTTGAGAATGATGAAAAGAGGCCTGTAATACCATATCCCCCACTCGAAAAGGCGGCCATCTGGGCATTGTAGAGAAGACTACCCATGAAGGTGTAACGGCTTGATGTATCGAATGGGCTGAGCGAGGCGATATCCATCTCGCGTTGGAAGTTCTCACTTTCTTGTTGCATAGCAGTGAAATCACCCAACTGATCAACAGATAGTGTTGGTAAGTGGTGCGCCATACCACCAGATGAGAAGAATGCTGCAGCAGATACGCCCAGGACGTCGCCCAACTCTTCTCCTTGTGCCTCTGGTATGGCATCATTTTGAGCAAATTGTGTTATCCAATCAATTGCGTAGGTTTCAGCAATTGTTTTAATAAGTTCCGAAACAAGTTCTGATATTAACCATGAGGCAGCAATTTTAATTAGCCCACCAATAATTGTTGCAGAGGCGGCAACGGTTGTTGCCATATCTACTGCCATGGCAGTATACATGGCAGTAGGGCTCATGATGACATTACAGGCTGGCTCCGTAGCCTTTGAAACATCTTGAGCAGTACGAACTACAGGGTTAGACAATAGACCATACCCTGGTGCGAACTTTGTTGATACTCCTGGTTTTGACTTATTAACCCCCATTGCGGCTAAGAGATACTGTGAATCAAGCGCAGATGTCATATTTCCGCCAGAGTTCTCTGTTTTATTCGTCAACAGTGTTCCTATGGCGTCTGCATCGTCTGCCGTTATACTATTTTCTTTATCCACGCCTGACGCCTTTGCTTTTGAACCAGGGGACATAACGACATCCATGACTATAGGAAGTAGTTGGGCTAACTGAATGGCAGCGACACCAGCAGCGACATACCCCGGTGCTTTAACCGTAATACAGCCCGCGACAGCGATGAGATAGCCAACCCCTCCTTTCTTTGCTTTGCCAGTCTGTTTGTTGATTTTATCTGTTATCTTGCCAGCAGTTTTCTCCGCCGTCTCCATTCCAGGAATTGATGTTTTTAGTTTTTTCTGTATATTACTTAAACGTTCTTTGGCGGTCCCTTTTTTATTGGTACCGTCTGCGAGACCACCATTTCTTTTAATACCAAATTTGTTAAAGAGCTTACCAGTTATATGCTTACCAGTCCATGCCTTAACTCGAAGATTAAATGCGCCGCGATGACCAAGGACCTTGCTGGCTAATTTTCTATTATCTTTGTTTGCCAGAAACCCGGTAAGGTCCTTTGCCGCAACTCTTTTTGGACTTTTTCCTTCACCCATGTCGAATTCGTAATGACTTGGATTTTTCTGAGGATACCCCGTTCTTTTGCCGTCGTACCTTGTTGAGTCACTTGTGCCACCATCGAAGATAGCTGTGACACCTTTCTTTTTTAGTTGGCGGAGGGCCTTATTTGATATTTTGCCCATCTTGCATTTAATGTTTTTAGTACTATTTGCACAAACGGCATCGCCTTTTGTCATGTTATTGAATACCTTCATGAAGCGGCGTTCCATTGCCGTCGACGAAGAATCATTGGATATGCTGAAGTTCTCGGTGAGATTAATTAATAAACTTGCAGGTCCGAAAAATCCAGCCAGAATACCACCACCGATTCCAAATATAGATATAAGACCAATGATTCCGCCGCGTTTTTTCGCAAATCCTACCGCCTTTTGTAGCCGCGGCTTGTCAATCGCATTACCGCCGTTACCGGTATAATTCATGGTATTGGGGTTTTCTTCTGCCCTTTTGGTACCACCGCTTAAGTCACCGGATGTACCGTCTTTTTTGTAGTTTTCACCACCAAATTCACGTTCAAATGCGTCACGTTGATCTTGTGCGGCATCGGCAGCGGTGTTCTCGGCATCGTTCAAGTATGCACCATTTCCGGCCTCGACCTTTCTGTCGATAGCTGATTTTTGATCGTCATCTGTAAGTGTTGGCATAACTGGTATTAGTATATCCTATTGTTACATTTGCTGACTATATCCACTCGTATCTGTGGCTGCCGCTTGCGGCTTTGTAGTAATCAGTCCTGTTTCTGTTTGACTGGCAATAATTTGAATATGTACGTGGTTTTGCCCAGCAAAGAATAGTCCTTGTCCGACTGGGAAGTTGGCGAGGCGCTTTTTCTCTTCTTCGGTTAATTTAAAAACATCAGACAGGACGTCGACGGCACTGGTCGATTGCTTGAGGAGAAGTTGCATTGAACTGTTGGCAACGATGGCGCGACCCATCTTGCTACCCATAAAGTCTTCAACGTCCTGAGTAATCGTCGTAACACCAAGATAGTATTTACGAGCACGCTTGGCGAGAGAGAAAAGAAAGCTGGCACTATCGTCGTACTTCATTAATTGCCAAGCCTCGTCAACGATCAGCATACGCTTTTTCTGGTCGGTACGTGTAATATTCCAAATGTGACTGAGGACGATATACATTGCTACTGGTCGTAATTCATCCTCAAGGTCGCGAATATTAAACACTACCATGCTGTTATTAATGTCGATATTGCTTTGCTGACTGAAGATACCAGCGAAGGTTCCGGTGGTGTATTTACGCAGACGCTGCGCTAATTGTGGGCCAGTCCCACCCATATGAAGCAATGTGTCGTATAGGTCGGAAATAGTTGGTGGCTGTGAACCGTGTGTCAGGGGATCGCTGGTGATACCAACACGAGCATAGGTATCAATTAGGCCTTGGTCAAGGTCGGCTTCTTCTGCTGGTGTCAGTGCGGACATTGCTTGTCCATTAGCGGCTACTTGAGTACCGCCTAGCATGAGGCGAAAGAGACCATGCAATGTAACAAGGTTTGCACGCAAGGCATCATCTGCCTCGTCGCTATCAATCACGCGTGGCAAATCAAATGGATTAATACGTGTGTCGCTGCTGAGGCTGAGGCGAATATAACTACCACCTACTGCATCGGACAGTTTTTGATACTCGTTTTCTGGGTCAATGATGAGGACTTCTGCACCAACCATCATACTGCGGAGGGCCTCCAACTTGACCGTAAATGACTTACCGGCACCAGACTTTGCAAATACCACCATATTGGCATTTTCCAGCGTGAATCGATCAAAAATAACGAGGCCGTTATTGTGCATATTGATTCCGTACAGAATACCACTACTATCAGTAAGGTCAGCACTAGTGAACGGGAATGAGGTACTGATTGCACCGGTGTTCATATTGCGGCGGATCTGTAGCTGGTCAGATAGTTGTGGTACGGTACTGTTGAGGCCTTGCTCTTGTTGGCTACTGGCAACCTTACTGAAGACCATTTGTTGGCCAAAAATCGTCTCGATCTTGTTTTGAACAAAGGTCAATTCTTCCAAACTGTCGGCGTACAAAGTAAAGTACAGCCCGTAACGGAAGAACCGTTCGGCGCCAACCTGAATCTGGTCACGTAATTCCTCGGCGTCTTGAATTGCCGCCTCGAGGCCCGGGTCACGAGTACGCCCCTTCTCGTTGTTGATTGATTGTGTTGCCTCAAGCTGCGTCACCTTCTTTTTGAGGTTATTAAGTACTGTTTGGCTGTCGACGGGATAAATATACATGCTAATGTCGAGCACCTCGTCGATGTTAATGAGGCTCGATAGCCATCCGGTGTAGATTTCGCGTGGGTAGCCATAGACATAAATCGTCCGACCGTATTTTGTGCCCAGGCGGAAGTGGTCGCTGTGAATCTCGAGACTACTTGGTGCGATAAAGTCGCGCATTGTCGAGACACCTTTAAGGAACGCCTGCTCAACTTCGGCTTGTTCACGCGCAGCTTGTGCTGCAGCAATGTCAACTGCGTCTCTTTTTTTAGCCATTCTGTACTCCTGGTGCTTGGCCTTCACCCTTGCGTGTATAAATTGATGTCATTTGTTCGAAATTACGAATTGGCTCGCGGATTGCTGTATCTGGGTTGTAGAAGTTGTATAGCAACTCACTGATCTCTGTTGTATTGAGGCGGATACTGTGGACGCCCATCTGAAAGAGACCTGCGATTACGCTTTCGACACGGTTATTGATTTCAGTCTTTGCCTTTTCGTAAGCGTCGCTGTTGATCGTTGTAACTGAAGCAGGGCTGGTGAATAGTTTCCCGAAGAATCCTTTGGCCTGCCCCTTGAGGTTGGCGGCATCACCTTCTGGGAAGTAAGGTATGACGATATAGAACGATTTATCCATAATATTTGCCTCTTGTGCCAAGGCATCGATAAAGTTTATGTAGTCATCCATAAGGACAGTTAGTAGCATGTTATCTTCGTTACGCCTGAGATCAACAAGCTTATCGATGTATGGCCCGATATCGACACGCTGTGACCGCACGAGAATTTGAATTGGGTGGTGTAATGAATTAAGGAAGTTCTGATAGGCATATTCAACGCCCTCCCGTTCGCGACTGCTCATAAGATCAAAGTTAATTGACTGGCACGCAACGATTGATCGGAAAGTTCCATCGGTCATGATTGCCATACTGTCGCGAATTTCAGCGAATTGAAGACTGTTTTGGGTTGAGTTAGGATTTTGTGGCTGTGCCTTTTGTGGTTGTTGGGGTACACCTGGTTGCCCTGGTATTGGCTGTCCTGGAGCAGCCTGAAAAGGCGCTCCATTTGGGGCGGCTGGCATTGGTCCTGGTGTTTGATTAGTTGGTGGCATAGCGCCGGTGTTCCCCACTCCTATCAATTAGACTGATTATCGCAATGAGATGACAACTTCATCTTCATCGAGAGATGCTGACTTTTCGCTGATGCGATGAGCTTCCCTGGCAATTGTCTCGACCGATAAATCAGTATTGCTTGCAAGCTTTATTATATCAGGTGAGACGGCATTAGTGCTAGTGGTTGTTTGTTCTTCGGGCGCCGGTGTCTGGGCGACTATTGGCGTGTCCATTTGCGGCTCTGGTGCGGGCATAGCGGGTTGAGGTTGAGTGACCTGCGCCTGAGCTGATAGTGGCTGTATGACAGTCTGGTTCATGCTGGATGGGTACGGATTGAACTGAGGGGCAGCTGCTGTATCAAAGGGGTTTGGCGCGGGTGCAACAACGGTTTGAGTTTGAGGTTGCACTACAGCTGGCTGTGGAGCCGGTGTATATACGGGTTGTGGCGCTGTAGCGGGTGTAGTCATTTGAGGTTGCGCAGGTGCGGGCGTTGGTGTTGGCTGGGCGAGGACAGTATATGGATCCGGTGGTGTATATACGGGTTGTGGTGCAGGCACAGCTGGTGCTGCGGCCGCTGATTGGAATCGGTTAAGCATTTCTTGGTGGCGACGTTGGTCGGCCTGAGAAATCATATGATTGAGATTTTGTGCCACAGTACCATCGTTGTCCAGAAGGTCCTGGGTTTGTTGTGCCTCGTTGAATATATCAGCGTTTAGCGAGTTACCTGATGGATCATGGATGCCACGCACCGACCATCCGTGGGTATCGGAAAGGTTCGAAAGATAGCGCAGGCGCTGTTCGGCCTCACTGCTGGATATATTTTTTGTTCGTTGTGGCTCGACGTTACGCGGAGCAGCAATCTGTATCAGGGTCTCAATACCATCAGGATCCCACATGCGATTACGAGGCTTGAGGTAAAACGACAGAAGAGCTGCCATATATATTTCCATTGGTTGATCCTTACGCAGTGGCAGCGCTAGTGCACCAAAAAAGACCACAAACGGCAGTGCAATGACGGCAAGTGGCGCGAATATCTTGAATAAAAGGAAGCCTACTCCCAGGGCAACCGCAACAATCATCAGATAGACGAACTGCCTAAAGCTGAATGGTCCAAGGAGTTTATCGTCGGCTTCGACGTCTTGAGGCACTTTATAACTGGACATATAGTACTAGTGTAGCATAAGGGTTTTGATTATGGGCGTGATGATGGTGGCGGTCCGCCATTTCGTCGACCGGCTTCACCTCGGGCAACCTTTAAGACTTCTTGGTAGTGGGCGTCGTTTTCGGCACCAGGTGTTGTTTGTGCTTGCTGGATCAGCTCACCCAGCTGAGCATCAGAGAGATTACCTACGCCAGCCTTGAGAGACTTTTTAGTTGCAGAACCTTCGTGACCTGATGCATGATGTATTTGTTGCATGACTTCCTGGCCGCTGGCAAAGTTTGAAGTAGTGGTTACTTCACCAGTTGAGGGGTTAATGTTGGTAGTTGGTGCATTTTCGTATGAGATTTGTGGTGTACCACCACCAGATGCGCCACCTCCACCTCCGCTGCTTGGAGCTGGAGTGTCAGGAGATGGGCTGCTGCTGCCTGTGCCACCACCTGATAGTGGGTTGCCGCTAAGATCTGTACCGGCAAGCCCTGCCATTGTTTCGCGATCTCCAACACTCATGAGGTTTCTGGCAGACTCGGTGCCCATGACAGACTGAGCCATAGATTGATTGATAAGTCCATTTGACATGAGGTTACCAAGATTCTTTTGCCCCGCAAGCTCGGATGCACCAAGTCGACTATACGTCTCCGGGTCTCCCTGTATCTTTGTGAAGTCCGGCTGTATTATATTACCGTTCTCGTCTTTTCCTGGAGATGCAGTGGAGAAGCTATCGATAGCAGCACTCTTCCCTTTCAGTCCAAGTCCAAGGGCATCACTAGCAAGACTTTGTCTCATTGAGCTGTTATCGGTAATTGCCCCTGAGCTGGCACCATATACTCTCTCGAGCTCCTTAATACCAGCACCGCCAGCACCTGCGAGGTATCGCTGCATGGCCCGTGCTTTAGTGGAATCACCACTCTTAATGGCTTTTTTCATTTCCGTACTCGCGCCCTCAATATCTGTAGCACCATTCATATTCTTAAATCGTGTCAGTTCTTGTGATACGTCCATCTCATCCTGCTTGTCAACGGCGGCCATTGCTGCGGCCGAACCTTTGTCAAGGCCAAGCGCCTTGCCAAACCGTGAATTATCGACTGCCCGCCCAATGCGACTATTGCCGCGTCTAGTCGCCCTGCGGAGGGCCATCCTGTTCTTAATTCCACGCTGTGCCTCGCCTAGCCTTGAGGTGTCGCGTACCTTGCTTCCAATTCTGCCATTTGCCTTCGAGCTCCAGCCAGACAGCTTATTTCCGATCGATCCTGCAGCACTCATTGAATTTTTCAAGAGACTTGGGACAAGGAATAATGGAACTGTTGCAACACCCATTGCGATAACTTGCATAAGCAGGTTTGGGTCACCAGTAGGATTACCGCTCGCATCCATTGGTGTTGCGGTTTGGTTAATCACTTCTGCGACTAATGCCGACGCACCAAAAACGACAGCAATTATTGGAAATACCATTAACAAGGCAAGGAACATTTTATACCACTTTTTGAACCACTGTTCGGTGTTTGGCAGCAGGAACGCGACAAACGCAAGCGGTGAAATAATGGTCAGGGTGGTGATAAGGGCGATACGAGCCACAAGGATGAGTGCAATGAGGAGGAGCGCGAGAACGGCCGCCAGTATTACCGGGCCAGATATTGAGAGTGCTAATGTGATGCCTCCAGCTAGTAACGCGGCAATTAATGTAGCCCAACCGAGGCCTGTCAAGGCAGTATTCACACCAGTCGGGTCATCTATAGGTCTGCTTAGTAGAACGTCATTACCGAGTGTGTCGAATAGTGTTTTTAGGCTGTAGCCTAAAATATTACTAATATCGACGGCAATTTGACATATAATCAGGGACATATTCACCAAGATGGCTGCAATAATAAGGCGTGGAAGGAGCTTCTTGACTCCGTAATTGCTAATACCCGTACTTGTTAATTGAGAGAAAATGATTACCAAGAAAGCGATGACGAACACAACGTTTGCGAGCGTTCGCATAACACCCCAGGCACTCTCTACGCTGGCTGAGTTTACATATTCAACCTTTATCGATAAAAAGCTGTCGGCAAGAAAATTAAAGGCCATATCCGCAACTCCACCAAGGAAGTCCATGACGGGACAGACTACCCAACCGATGCCTTCGATACCACATGAGGATTTAGCGGGTTCAACACACTTACTGGCGTCACCGTCCCATTCGTATTCTGCATCCTCACACGCCGACTGATTATCGTAATCCTCCGGGGCAGCATAAGACGGTTGAGATATTACTGTTGCTGTTACCAATGCCCCCACAAGAACGAGTGACGCAAAAAACACAGAGAATAAGCGCGAGCTTTTCTGTTTCTGTTTATTCTTTGGGCTTTGCCGTAACATGCTACGTTTAATTAAAGCACAAGCGGCGTAATTTAAGAATAGACCCAACTGGGTCTATTCTTAAATTATGGCCTATTAGGTGGGACTATTATCTGTTTATTCTTCGGTTTCGGGGGTGTAGTTTTTGCTTCTATAGAGCCCTGAACCAGAATCCACCGCAGTCCATAGTTGTTGCGCTGTTACAGTGTCGCCATCAGGCGAAACGAGGGTGTAGTTCGCAAATACACTGCCATTTTGTTCGTGAACGTATTTGTTAATTGATTGCAGTGTCATATTTTGTGGCTCAATACTACCGTTACGAATGCCCTCAATGATTGAAGTTAATTCCTGTCGTGAATCACTGTTTGGCGCCGTAACACACTCAGTGAGATTATAGGAGACCTCGAGGTTTCGCGGATCAGTGTCATCGGCGGCAAGTGCGAGGATCATATTTTGGCGCCCAACCATAGAATTAACGAACTCCTCGCCATTAGTAGCAAGATTCTCACCGTTACTATCAACTTCCCAGCCATTTTCTACATTTATCTCTAAGCCATTCGTCTCAAAAAAATTGTAGCAGATAGAACGCTTTGAGCCTGGGAATCTGAGGTCGTAAGTATCCTCCTCTAGGCTGCTTCCGCCGGGAATAGTAAAACTCGTTATATCATCCCAGTCAGCAAAGGCATCATAGTCAACCTCAAGCCCAGAAGGCACACCTACAAACTCGCCAGCCGCTGGGGTGGTTGGTGTAGTATCAGGGCTGTTGGGTTGTTCTGTAGGGTCTTGTGATGCAGATATTGAAGGCTGTTCAGTCGGTGGCTGTTCCTGTGCACCGGTATTAGAGCATGCAACTAATGCGACTGCAGTTAATGCTGCAATAACCGGCACGCCAGCGCTGCGCAGTAATCGCTCGCGTAAGGTTGAGTCGTTGTCGGTTCGTGGACTTTTGCTACCATGTTCAGATGCCATTATAGGGAGTCTCCTTCTTATTAAAGATGTTACTATTATACATCAAAATTGCAAATATTGCAATACCTCTTGTGATTTTTATTGCCTGAGGCGCGGTTATGTTGTATCGTGATAGTAGCTATGAATAAAAAACACATATTATATATAACAATAACGACATTAACACTTGGTCTTGCGACTCTTTTGACGCCAATTGCCCCCACTGCCGCGGCGGCTGATTTAGAGTGTGGCGTTTTGCCTTCTTCTCTCTGTAATGCTGCTACAAAGGGCGACAAAGATAAAATTGAGGATACGGGCGTTTGGAAATTACTGAAACTGGTCGTAAACATCATGACTGCAGGTGCGGGTATTCTAGCCATCGCTGGCATTATATATGGATCGGTGATGTATACGACCGCAGGCGGCAATCAGGAGCAAGTTAAGAAAGCCCGAGGTATCCTAACGAATGTGGTGATTGGTGTTATTGCGTTTGCTGCCATGTGGGCGCTACTGCAATGGCTATTGCCAGGAGGGGTATTAAATAAATGAGAAAAATCTTACTTACCGTCGGGATAGTGTTTGCGGGATTATTTGGTGGAATGGTAGGTATGGTTGCTCTTCCGTCGGGTCAAGCCGCCGCCGCCTGTGATACTGCAGTTTTAGGTATTAACCCATGGTATAAGGGGATGACTGAAGGAACGGGTTCTGACTGTAAGATAAAAAGTCCTCCAAAGACTGAGCAAGGATTAAAGGAATATATCTGGAAGATTGTCCTCAATGTTGTTGACATTGTATTAAGGGTCATTGCATATCTCGCGGTGATATTTATCATATATGGAGGATTCTTATATATTACGAGTGCTGGCAACTCTGATGCGACAGCACGAGCCTTAAAGTCGATCATCAATGCATCTGTTGGCTTTGCAATTGCCCTTAGCGCGATCGCTGTAAAGAATTTCATATGGGACAGTTTGGTTGCACCTGGGTCGAACGTCTTTGGTATACCAGATAAAAATGCGGGTCAAATACTAATTGATGCATTAAATATGTCCTACTTTATTGCTGGTGTCGTTGCGGTGATTATGGTAATTCTTGGTGGATTAAATTACGTAACATCATCTGGTGACTCAGGTAAGACAGCGAAGGCAAAAAATACAATCCTATATGCGGTGATTGGTATTGTAGTGATTATCTTTGCATTTGCGATTACGACATTTATTAATTCGAAATTATAAGGAGATATATAATGAAGAAACTAAAACAATTATTACTCCCTGCCCTGTTGGTGGTAGGTATCGCCGCATCTGTGGCGGTGCCAGTAGTGCCAGTAAGTGCGGCAGATCTTGACCCTTGTACGCTCAATCCTGGAATGTGTACCGGCAAGAAGACTGATGTAAATGACATCTTTAAGACGATTGTAAACGTCTTGTTGTTTATTGTTGGTGTAATTGCGGTGATTATGATTATTGTGTCGGGTGTACGTTATACGGCATCGGCAGGTAATGCAAACAGCGTTGCCGCAGCAAAAAACACGCTATTATATTCGATTATCGGCCTCGTAGTGGCGATTTTTGCCTATGCAATTGTCAATTACATTGTGTTTAAGGCAAGTGGTGGCACATCAGGAGTGAATCCTGGGGCGTAATCTGTTCACAAGCGTAATAGAATGTGATATAACATAAGGTATAGTTCAATAATATGAAAGGAAAGAAATAAATGAAGAAAACAATTCGAACTGCACTTGCGGGGTTGTTGATGGTTCCAGTCCTTGCACTAGGTTTGACTGTTACAGCAGGAACCCTCGATGCCGCCGCAGGAACCCTCGATGCCGCTGCACAGATCAACTTGAACGCAGCAAAGCCAAATGGCGTACCAACAAGTGTTGGTGGAACAAACGGTATTTTTAATACCGTTGTAAACGTCCTATTGTTCATCATCGGTGCTGTGTCTGTCGTGATGCTTATTTACGGAGGTATTCGTTATACAACCTCTGGTGGTAATGCAAACAGCGTTACTGCGGCTAAGAACACGATTATGTATGCGATTATCGGTCTTGTTATCGCTATCTTTGCCTACGCACTTGTCAACTGGGTTGTTGGTGCAGCAATGAACGGAAACACTACTACTTAGTAGAGGGTACGTGGTATCGCAATACTCCCCTTCATTACGAAGGGGAGTATTTTATTAGAATTGTGCATATAAAAACACCCTCGGATGAGCGAGGGTGTTTTTGCTATCAAGTCGATTTATAGTACTTGAATCTTCTTTGCTTGCTCTTGCTGTACCTTCGGGAAGGTAATTGAAAGAACGCCGTCCTTCAGTGAAGCCTGAGCCTCATCTTCCTTTACTGGGACTGGCAAGGCAACGGTGCGGCTGAACTCACCCCAGTAGCATTCTTGGATGTGCCAGTTGGTTGCGTCAGTGTCGTCACCACTTGACAGGGTACCACTGACGGTTAGGATGCCGTCGCTGATGCTAACATCAAGATCCTCTTTGTTGACGCCGGCAGTACGTGCCTTAACAACAAGAGTTCCCTCTGTCTCGTATACATCAACAGCGAGCTGTCCAGGAAACTCGTCGTCAGCTTCTTCCCATGCATCATCAGCGGGTGCTGGTGCTACGGTTGGTTGCTCATCGGTCGTTGCAAAGTCGTCATTTAGAAACGCTTGTGCAAGCTCATCTTCGATCAAGAGATCGTCATTTTGTTTACGGGCCATGATATCCTCCACTTTTCTCTAGGCTCTATTGACAAATAGTCTCTATCAGTATAACCGAGTATTACGCTATAATCAACCTTAGAAAGGCGCGAAACGTAAAAATCACAATGATAGATAAAGTGCTGTCGTTTTTTGCCCCACACCACTGTTATTTTTGTGGACAAGTGGGGGTGCCAATATGCAAAAATTGTAAATATAACATCATTAGTGACCCATTTGAAAGATGTATTGGCTGCGGAGGTGTGGCGCTGCCCAGTGGCTTGTGCGGCAGATGTACCGTTCCTTATGGGCGTGGATGGGTAGTGGATGGCTATAAGGGTCCGATGGGTGATGCAATCAAGGGGATGAAGATTGTATCGATGCGCCAAGTGGCGACAGTGCTGGGCGAAATATTAGCAAGTAGGTTACCGCGGCTTCCCTCTCATGTGGTGATCGTGCCTGTGCCAACCCTGCGGTCGCATATCCGACAAAGAGGGTTTGATCATACGAGAATAATTGCCACGACCGCCTCACGTCACCTGAAGATACCTGTTGAGTTCCCCCTGCGACGCATTAGTAAAACAATGCAGCGAGGAGCAACTGGGGTGCAGCGCTATCAGCAAGCGAAGGAGGCGTTTCGTGTAGAGGGTGTCATTAACCCCGATACAATTTATCTGCTGGTTGATGATGTAGTGACGACCGGTGCAACGATTCGCGAGGCGACCAAGCGGCTGCGTGAGGCGGGCGCCAAAGAGGTTTGGGTGGCGGTCCTAGCGCGCGAGACCCTCGACTAAACAAGCTATATCTGATAGAATACATCAGTAACAATCTGGAGAGGTGACCGAGTGGTTTAAGGTAACGGTCTTGAAAACCGTCGTGGGTTCACGCTCACCGAGGGTTCGAATCCCTCCCTCTCCGCCAAGAAATAAGATGACCTTTTGGTCATCTTATTTCTTGTTCAGGGGTTTGGAGCGATATCCCTCCCCCCCGATTATCCTGTACACTATACCTAATGCGTCATTTACGAAACTTTATTGCAACTCACTCTCGCCTGCTGCTATTCATCGGTATCTTCACGATGTTCTTCTTGTGGTCATATATGACACTTGATCCTGATTTTGGTTGGCATTTACGCTCGGGACAATATTTTATTGAACATGGAATCCCGAGCTATGATATATTCACCTATACCGCCGGGGCGTTTCATTGGGTAAACCATGAGTGGCTGAGTGATGTCGTTGTTGCGCTCGTATACGGGGTGGGCTCATTCGAGCTGCTTGCGCTCCTTTATGCGGCTTTGTGGACGTCGGCGTTTGCAATCTTAGGTCGGGGCGTTCATGCGGCCTTTTTGGTATCAGGAGCTGTCGCAGTATTGCCATTTGCGGGGGTCCGAGCCCTTACGTGGTCAGTGTTGGGTCTTGCGCTCCTACATCTTATTATTCGCCAAAGAAACAAAAAGTGGCGACTGGTAATTCCCTTCTTATTTTTGGTATGGGCAAATCTCCATGGCAGCTTTTTGATTGGAATCGCCTATGGTGGCTGGCAGGTGTTACGCGAAAAATCGTGGCGACTGTTGGTTATTGGTGTGGTGTCGCTGGCGGCTACCTTTATAAACCCTTATGGCATAGAGATATATACCGAAGTATTTAGAACCATGTTTGATAGTGATCTGCATGCCACAATTATAGAGTGGGCACGGTTTGCGCTGCCGATTAGTGCAATACCATATACCCTGGTGTGGTTGGGGCTAACCGTGTATCGGAATCGCTGCGACTGGAAGCGATATGTGCAGTTTGAGACCCTCTTGTTTGTTATGGCGGTGACAAGTATGCGCATGACGCCACTGTTTGTCCTGATGTCACTGCGTGGTTTACAACAGACAGTAAGGGATATCAGTGATGATACACCGAAGAAGTATCGATCAAAGCAAGTACAGGCAGCCACTATGGCTGGGGTTATCCTTGTATGCGTTTCTTTGTTGGCACCTGTTGCTGAGAGTGCATCGGGAAATTCGTTATCCATCACCTACCCCGAGCGTGCAGTGCAATACCTGACAGAACGTCCATGTAATGGCAATTTGTTCAATAGTTATAATTTTGGTGGATATCTTATCTGGCAACTTCCCAACCACAAAGTATATATCGACGGTCGTATGCCAAGTTGGGAGCATGGGGACGGTACCTATATGAAAGATTATTTGCGCATACTAGATGATGAATCGTATCGAACTGTACAGTTTAGCCAATATGACATCGGCTGTGTGCTTGTTGAGAACACGGCAATTATTCAAGTGCAACTAAAAGACCAGGGATGGCGCACGGTTGTTGATGATGGATACTCGAGCTTGTTGATGCGAGGTAACTAGACGTTGGTGCCGCCTGCTGTTCCGCCAGTTAGTGAACCGATGACGAAGTTGACGATTGCATAAGCAAAGATGGCGATAATAAGACCAACAATTGCGTAAAGGATGGTGTTTTTAGCTGCAGTAACAGCGGCTGCGTTACCACCAGAGATAATGTAACGCAGGCCACCCCAGATCAGCATAATGACGCTGAGGAAACCGATAATAAATAGCATAGAGTTGACGATTGTTGTCAGTGCGCCGCCGTCTCCGAGAAGCGTACTGGGCACATCGCTGCCGCGTGCTGCATCAACACCGCCACGGACAGAACCATCAAATGCACTGGCAATAACAGGAGTAAACAGAACAGCACCAACCATAAGGGCTGAAGCGGTGAGGGCAAGAAGTAATTTGGTTGTCATAAGAGGCGTGCTCCTGTTTTATTATGCAATATAGTTATATTATAGCAAATTATACGTAATTTGTCTACCTTTAACTGTAATCTTATGGTACTATATAGAACGTACTTTACCTTGAAGCCTGTACTGTGGCTAAGGGAAAAGAGCAGCCGGTCCCGACGAATTTACTTCGTCGCACCGCGCGATGAGAAAAACCGTAGGTTTATCTCATGTTGCTGGAGGAGTACCCAAGTGGCTGAAGGGGACGGTTTGCTAAATCGTTAGTCTGGGGAGACCTGGAGCGGGAGTTCGAATCTCCCCTCCTCCGCCAAATAAAATTCACGACCTTTATGGTCGTGTATTTTATTTGCCTGGGGTGAGATCTGAACTCCCGCGTAATTTTGACTTCGTCAAAATTGGCGGCGAGTTCGGCGCAGTGCGTGAAATGAAAAAGTGTTTACATTTTTTCATGAACAAACGGAGGAGCGCAACGAAGTGAAGCGATATCTCCCCTCCTCTCTCACGTGACCTACAGCTAGAGGTTTTTTCTTGCATCTACCCCGCTTGTGGTAAACTAAAAATATATGAATCCCGAAGAGAACCAGGAGAATTATTGGCAAGAAAATCAACAGCAGGCACCTGCTACTGATTATCCACAAGAGGTGTATCAACCTTCGGTTGAGGAGATTGAAGACGATACAGAGGTAACGGAAGGCATCGAACCCGTTGAAGTGCCAGACGAAGTTCCGGTTCAATGGATAGCTCGTGAATATATTGATGAGGCCAAGGGCACGGGTTGGTATGCTATTTTTGCTCTTGTGGCGATTGGATTTATTGCGGCTGACATCTTTCTGCTGCGATCATGGCTATACACCTTCTCAATTTTAGTGGTGGTGATGGCAGTTGCCTTGGTGGTGTATACGCGCCGACCGCCACGAGATATTCAGTATACACTCAGCCCTCAACAGGGCTTGTACGTTGGTGATCGCCTTTATCATCTGGCAGATTTTAAGGCGTTTGGTCTGATTCGGGACGGCGAGCATCACTCGATTATGCTCATCCCTATCAAGCGGTTCGCACCTGGCGTATCGGTGTATTTCCCCGAAGAAGTAGGTGAACAGATTGTCGACATTCTAGGTCAACGCTTGCCAATGGAGACGCTAAAACTCGACCCCATTGACGTGCTTATCCGCAAATTGCGCCTCTAAGTTGCCTTTTCAAGAGGTGCTGTGGTACAATAACCGATGTTCGCCGTTGAAACTCAACGGCAAAGTACCTTCTAGTTACACGAAAGTATCACTATGCGTTTCGGCGTGTGGTGGTACATTATGCACCCGTAGCTCAGCTGGATAGAGCGTTTGCTTGCGGAGCAAGAGGTCGCACGTTCGAATCGTGCCGGGTGTACCAAAGTAAAAAGGCTAGTGAAAACTAGTCTTTTTACTTTGGTCATCCCCGTTCCAACGGGCGACTCGCCAGCTTGTCTGGCGGTAGTCGCACGTTCGGTGTAGCGAGAAAAGGAAACGAAAAGTTCTTTTCGTCCCTTTTTGAGCGAAGGAGGGCTTTAGCCCGATATCGTGCCGGGTGCAAGCAACCGAAGGAGGCCTAAGGTCGATGCGTACCCCTATAAACATGATAGAATAGTGTAGGTCTGGATGGGTGCAGGAGTGGTTGAACTGGCTTGTCTCGAAAACAAGTGAGCCGGCAACGGTTCCGAGGGTTCGAATCCCTCTCCATCCGCCAAGCAAAAAGCAGCTCGAAAAGGGCTGCTTTTTGCTTGGCATGATACGATAAAAGTACTATGAAAAAACACTACCTCTTTATAATTATCGCAGCAATCCTTCTTGCTGGTGCGTCGGCACTTGGCTTTTATGCCTTTACTCAGATGAGAAAGACGGCAGCTGCCGCGCCGGATGAAGCGGCACTTGAGGAGGCGATTGGCGTTGAGTCGGTGCAAGTCAAAGACCGTACTATTACCTCCTCTCTTGGGTTTAGGACGCAGTATGATGCGACCATGGCGACTGCGCGTGCACAGGTGACGCACAGTCGGGTTGGTAGTTATGTTTCAGGTGAGGAGTTTGATGGTGATGATTTGGATGAGACCCGTAACTACAGTATGTTTAAGTTTTCGATGACAGCGGAGGATGTCAAAACAAAACGATTGATACTTGAACAAGAGCTTGTGATTGGCACAAATATCAACGAAGATTTTTTTGAGAGTGCCAAAGCCAAACCAGAGAATGCTGGTCTTTCAGAGATGGAGATGGTCAAATCCTTTCTCACAAAGACTCAGCTGGAGAACAGTTTCAATAATGAAAAGGTCACCATCTCTGACTCAACAGAGGTAGTAATCAATGGTGTAACTTATCAAAAGTTTACTGTTACCCATACACGAGTGGACTATGACCTGATCGAGACAAAAAATTGGGCTGATTACTATATCACGGTGCAAAATGGCCGACCGTATTGGGCGCACATCGACAATATTACCGATACGACCACAAAGGATACGGCAGCATTTGAGGCAATTATTGCCGGGACAAGTTACCGCAAGCCAGGCGAGACGTCCGAACAAGCCGCCGATACCGTGACTCCTTCTGTGCCAAAGGGTTCATCATATACACCGCAAAAAATCAGTACCAAAACGATGTTTGATGTGGTGCTGAAAAACCAGATTGCGGTAGTACGTGTCGGTACAATTCATTGTGCGGATGTCACACTGGGTGGCAGCGCAACACTGACGATTAATCATGCATGTACAGCAGGGGTAGGAAGTGGCTCAATTGTCTCGAGTGACGGCTATATTGCCACCAACGGACATGTGACGCAGCTGGGCGATGCGGGAATTTTGACAACATGGCTGACGTTTGCGTATCAAGACGGCGTTACGAATGGCAGCTGGGGTGACATTGAACGATACGTAGACTATCTGGCAAAGGCAGGGGTCGTGCCTGGCGATAAATCAGCAACATTTCTCAGTAATATAAAGGCGCAAGATCAGCAAGCGCTTGAGGCGCTTGGAAAATCAATTTCGTACATCACGAATATCGACTACCGATCACCTCGTACGACATACGCCATTCAGACGTCCGATGTGCCGATGAAATTGACGATGGAAAAAGGCAAGGACTTTACGTTTAACTATTCAAAGACAATCAAAGAGGCCGCGCATATCGCGTCAAACTATAAGGTGAACGTTGACATCAATCAGGCGATTAATGATAACGTCAGTGATGTATCCATTTTGAAGATGAAAGGCACCTTCCCTGTCGTGACATTGGGCAGTGTGAGTAGTGTGAAGCCAGGCGATCGGGTGGTGGCGGTTGGATATCCAGCGTTTGTTGATGGTGGACTTACGACTGAAAAACGCAAGACGGTACCAGCCGTGACGCGTGGTAAGGTGAATTATATTGGTCCTGCCTCAAGCTATAGCTCGTATATTTTGATTCAAACCAGCGTGCCAATTGCTGGAGGTAATAGTGGTGGTCCAGCGTTTAATGATGACGGCGAACAAATTGGTCTTAATACATATGGGCAGATTATGTGCGCCGATCAACAATGTTTCGGCGATGGGACGGCGCGTGACATTGCCGATTACAAGGCACTAGCAAAAGAGGAAGGCATTACGTTTGAAGATGGTGATATTGCTAGGCGATGGAATGAAGGTGTAGAGGCGCTACAAGTTGGTGATTATACACGTGCCGCCTCACGATTTGACAGTGTGGCCCAGGATTACCCTGAGAACTATCTTGTATCGTCATTACAAAAGTATGCGGATAAAAACAAGCCAGCCCTCTCGCCGACCCAAATGATTATGTTGTTTGTGGCGGTTGGACTGATGGTGGTTGGTGCGGTCGTGTTGGTCGTGATGGCGATATTACTAGCACGTCGCCACCGTCATACAGCACAGCAACCTATGGTGTAAATGTCTTGGTGATTGCCATGAAGTCACGGCGCAGATCTTTTGTTTCGAACAATTCTTTCAGATATGGCTCCGACCGAGGTGCAGCAATACTGCGAATGGTACGAAAAAGAATAATAAATTTGGGAGTACCCGATAACTCTTGAATCCGCTGTAGTTTGTTAACAAAGTCACCAACTTGTGCGGATTGGTCGGTTGATAATTGTGGGCGGACATAACGAATAAGCAAGAAAAATATTACGAGCAATGCCGAGGCAACAGAGAATGCAATAATAAGAGGAAATGCCAGAACCCACCACCATGCATTGAAAGAGATGAGCCATATAAACAGTGGTACTAATATGACACCGACGCCTACCGTTAAAAACAGCGCAGATCGCCATAGCCGCGTGGCAAACTCTGACCCGATGGCGCGTATTGCCTGAAACATTCCTTTATTCATGTCCTTTAGTATAACATTTTAAGGTGTAATATTGGTCAAGAATGGTATACTAGTACATAGTTTATGAATACTCTCAATACCAGGGCAGCGAAGTTTGCCGCTGCCCTATCGCAGGCGCAGCACTATCGAAACTATACTGTCGCCACCGACAGTCGTGCCGATACCTTTCATGTGGTGGGAGCTGGTGGCACCATTTCGGTGTTGTACGAGCAAATTCGCAATGCTGCTGAATATTCTGAGGATCACCTATTGTTGCAGCGCGCGATTCGCCGTTTTTATACGAGACTCTTTATTACTGGTGACATTAAGCAGCTGGAGGAAAGTGGCAGTGAGCTGATTACTGAGCTGACATTATCAGGATATCTTGCTAACGATTCAATACCACTAAGCAAGGTTGACGTTTTAACCCAAACTGCTGCTGATTATTACGCTGCATATGGCACGATCGACAAATCTCCACGTACGGTGCAATCATGGGTGGTTGACGTGCTTGCTATTGAAGTGCATTCGCACCTGACAGATTATTTGGTGCGGGAAACGTTCGAGCAGTTTGTTTTCGAGCAGTTCAAGAGTTCTATTGACACCACATCGCTGTATGGCAAAAAAGCTCCAGAAGATTACGAGCTGCTGTTATTTATTGCAGTGCATCGGGCAATTCTTAAATCTGACGATGCCACGATCAGGTGGGCCCTATTGCGCCGTTTTGCTAGCACCCCGCGAAAACTAGCCGAATATCAACGCCGTAACAAGGCGATCGATGACCTCCTTACCACCAAGGATAATAAGCGCCTCCAGCGGATGGTTAATCGCGAGGGCGCGGTATTTCGTATTCTGTGGCAAACCATTGAGCGCAACGATGATGCGGTAACGATGATAGAAAAGCCGGGGTCATTCCTCCAGATGTTTGAAGACACGGTTAATATGACCTACGAGGATATCGAGCATCGCATGAATCGTGGTGTGGTGCGCAGCATTCTCTTCCTTATCATTACGAAAGCAATTATTGGTGTGGCGATTGAGGTGCCGTATGATTTTTGGGTACATGGTGAGATTGCATGGCTGCCACTTGCGGTGAACCTGGCGTTGCCACCGCTGTATATGTTGCTATTGAGGTTAACGCTGCTGATGCCGGGCCCAGTCAATACACGGGCACTGGTGTCACAGGCCGATACATTGCTGTACGGCAAAAAACAGCCCACCTACGAAGCGCCTAAGACGTCCGGCCAGTACGGAACCATTTTTAATACCGTTTATGCGTTGCTGATCATTGGTATATTTGGTGTTGTGTCATGGCTGTTGATGCAAATTGGGTTTACAATCGTTCATTTGGCGATATTCTTTGTGTTCTTTTGTACGGCAAGCTTTCTCGGATTTCGTCTTAGCCGCAATATTCGCGATGTTGAGACGGTCGAGAACGGTATTAATGGCGTAGTAATGGTACGTGATTTTATTTATCTTCCTTTTGCGGTGGTGGGTCAAAAGTTGAGCCAAGGGTATGCGAAGTTCAACATCATTGCGATTATCCTTGATATGGTGATTGAATTGCCACTAAAGGCGGTACTGGGGCTGATTCGCCGCTGGGGATCTTTTATTAGTTCAAAGAAGGATGAACTATAGGTTGTGATTCGAGTGATTGCGGTCGGTAAACGACACGAGACGTGGGTTGAAGCTGGTATTGAGCGCTATGAGAAGCGCCTGAAGAAGCCATACGACATAGAATGGGTATTCTTGCCACATTCGCAGTTTGAGGCCGACAGGGCGCGCCAGGAAGAGTCTGGGCGCATACTATCGCGCCTTAAGGACAATGACTTCGTGATTCTACTGGATGAACGTGGCAAGAATATTGATTCCCCTGCCCTTTCTCGTTGTGTCGAAGCTGAGGTATCACGCGGACAACAAGTTGTCATTATTATCGGAGGAGCCTATGGCGTCGATGATACGATTCACCAGCGTGCAAATTTTGTGTGGTCTCTGTCGAAGCTTGTCTTTCCTCATCAATTGGTCCGCTTGATTCTTGTCGAGCAGATCTATCGTGTTCAAGAGATATCTCGTGGTGGCGCCTACCATCACATATAAATACATAATTGACATACAGTTGACAAATAATAAAGCTTGTGCTATATTAGGTCATGTTAGCAAATAACAAAACAAACAATTATGATTTACACACAAACACTTACACACCTTTTTGCAATAGCACTAAGCCTCAGTACGGCCAGTGGCGTGCTGATTCACGATACTAATGTCGATAAAGCAATGGTAAAGGCAGTATCCCAGCATGCGGATACGGTGGTTACTCTTGGAAATATACCTCACACTCATAGTGAGCGTGGTTCGTTGCACCAAGCAATCCGTGATTTAAATGCATCACAACCTCGAACGCAGCCTCGCGGTCAGGAAGATCGTAAATATGTCCAGGCCAAGCCTTCGGCGCGCGGCCACCATCCATTTGATAACTACACACTACCACTTGTTGGTTAGCGAATTACGAGGCGTCAATAACGGACAGCTCTGCCTCGAGGCGCTTTTCGTACGATTGTTTTTGCTCTAGCTCCTTGCGCGTCTCATCAACGAGATGTGCGGGGGCTTTTTGGATGTAACTTTCATTAGACAGACGTCCGTTAAGATTCGCGATTTGCTGGCGGACCTCGCCAAGACGCTTTTCAAGATTGGTTTGATGTTCATATAGGGTGTCCTTGTCGACATCTAACCATGCTTCGCGGTTGGATGAAGCAAGGCGCAGTCCAATTGGTTGATCAACTTGCTTGATTTCCTTAACGCGTGTCAGGTGCACAAGAACATCGATATTGTCGGTAATCAAACCGTCATTTTGGTAGAGAATGGAATACTTCTTCCCAAGGGGCAGCTCTGCAAGGACGTAACGGGTTTCGGACACGAATTCCTGGACTCGCTCAAAGGCCGCCGCCGCAATCTCGTCATGCGGATTATCGCTTGGCCATTGTTTGGTCATCAGCAGGTTGTGATGCCAGCCGAGCGTCTGCCAAATGGTTTCCGTCACGAATGGGGCAAATGGGTGAGTAATCTTGAGAGTAGTATCAAGAACCCAGGCTAACATTTGAACATTATCTTGCTTTTTTGATACCTCAACATACCAGTCGGCAACGTCGTTCCAAACAGTGTGATAGACGGTCTCAGCGGCTTCAGCAAAGCGGTAGTTAGTCAGATGGTCTTCAATCTGGTCGGCAGCATTGTTGAGCTGACGTATGATCCAATGATCAGCAGTGCTTTCGGGTTGTAACTCACCCTGAGGCGTATAGTCATCACCGGTACGTGATTGGATGTAGCGTGCGATATTCCATAATTTATTGCAGAAGTTGCGACCTGCCACGATTTTGCTGGTTGAGAAGGCCTGGTTTTGCCCTGCTGAACGACTAGCGATAATACCCATGCGAAGGGCATCAGATCCGTATTCGGCGACGATTTCCATTGGGTTGATGACGTTCCCCTTGGATTTACTCATTTTTTGACCGTGCTCATCGAGAATGAGGCCATGAAGATAAACGTGGCGGAATGGTACCTGATCAGTTGCGTAAAGGCCCAGCATGATCATACGGGCAATCCAGGCGTAGAGGATATCCACGCCAGTCTCAAGTACAGAAGTTGGGTAAAAACGAGCAAGGTCGCCACCATCAAGATAATCGGTGGTGATGAATGGCCACTGACCACTGCTAAACCAGGTGTCAAACGTATCTTCTTCGCGACGATATGTTGTTCCATTCACAACAACTTCTTTTTCGTCTACTCTTTCATCAAAAATCCAGTCGTTCGGATCATTAACATTTTGGAACATTGGAATCGGGATGCCCCATGGGATTTGGCGGCTGAGGTTCCAGTCTTTTAGGTTGTCATAGTATTGGATTAAAGCGCGCTTTTTACTGGCGGGGCTGAACGAAATCTCCCCTGCTTCAACTGCTTGTTTTGCACGATCCGCCAGGGGCCGCACGTTAAGGAACCATTGGTCCTTGATGAGCGGTTGGATGGGCTCACCGGATTTGTAGTCATAGCCAACAGAATGTTCGATAGTTTCTTCACCACGCAGTAATTCGCTGGCTTGAAGTGCTGCAAGAACGCGCTTGCGAGCGGTTAGTACATCAAGACCAGCAAATTGAGCCGGTACGTTAATCATCGTGCCATCAAAATCGATTACCTGGATTCGTGGCAAATCGTGCCTCTGCCCTACCTCGAAGTCGTTCGGATCATGGGCGGGCGTGATTTTTACGGCACCAGTTCCAAAAGTCGGATCAACGTATTCGTCGGCGATAATAGGGATTTCGCGTTCGACGATCGGGAGAAGGACGCGGGTGCCAATGAGGTGCTTGTAGCGCTCATCCTCAGGGTGAACGGCAATAGCAGTGTCACCTAAAAGTGTCTCGGGACGAGTCGTAGCAATGATAATTTCACCAATTTTATCGAGCGTAGGATAGGCGATTTTCCACAGTGTCCCCTTCTCTGTTTTGTGGTCGACCTCAATGTCAGCATAACTGGTCTGGTACTTCGTGCTGTAATTAACGATTCGCTCACCCCTGTAAATAAGACCTTCGTCCCATAACCGTTTGAAGGTGCCGTAGACAGTGCGAATCACCTTCTCGTCCAGAGTAAAAACAAGATCCTGCCAACTGGCACTAACGCCTAAAGCGCGCAGTTGCAGCTCCATGTTGCCCCGTTGTTGCTCAACAAAGTTCCAGACCTGACTGTATAGCTGTTCACGGCTGAAATCAAAGCGATTTTTGCCCTGTTTAGTCAGTTCCTTTTCGTATACAACCCATGTTTCAAATCCAGCATGATCAGCGCCGGGAATATAAGCAACATCTCTTCCCTTCATGCGGTGAAAGCGTGAAAGGATATCTTCGAGCTGAACCGTTAATGCGTGTCCAGTGTGGAGGTTGCCGTTGGCATTTGGCGGCGGCATCACGATACTGTAGGGTTCGCCCTCCCCTTGTGGTGCGAATTTCCCACTGGTTTCCCACATGGCGTAGATATTTGGTTCGTAAGTATTTGGTTCGTACGTTTTAGCCAGCTTCATATCAAAGTCTTTACCCTGTCTTGCTTTTCACGTGAAAAAAGAACACAAAACTACACAAATG
The DNA here is from genome assembly GCA_937859515.1 of uncultured Candidatus Saccharibacteria bacterium. GTDB lineage: Bacteria > Patescibacteriota > Saccharimonadia > Saccharimonadales > Saccharimonadaceae > CALMAK01. The sequence continues at coordinate 48,802 of CALMAK010000018.1, forward strand.
TTTTCCCGTGAAAACATGTGCATTTCCCATCCTTTTTCACGTGTTTGTTTTCACCTACCATTATACCATTAAAAGGAATGGTCAAAAGAGATAATTTTGGCAGGTGTGGTTATCGTAATTTTTTACGAATACTTTGATAGGTTCGGTAGATCCGGTACTGTAGTGGCCGTAATGGCAGGTCCCAGGCTCCAGGGTAGGTAACTTCCTTGCCACCGAACGACTTCTTGAATCGTGTGAATCCAGCCCAAGGATGTTTCGGATTATCGTTAGGTGCGATTCCGTAAAGGTCAAAATACTTCAATCCGGCGTCTTTGGCATCCAGAATCATCTGACCAACCAATGCCGTACCTGCGCTTAGTTTACGGTATTCATCACTTGCTGCAGCATGAGCGTACGTTCGAGTATCGGCGCTGTCGTATACGAGAGCGGCGGCAATCGGTGTATTCTCAAACTCTGCAATGTATAAGGCGGCGGCTTTGATAGGGAAGAGAGCCAGAGTCTGAGTGCGGAAGTATTCTTCGCTGTGTGGGGTGATGTGGTTGCGGTGAGCAACACGCGCCAGGAGGGAAGTGAGAACGGTGATTTCACTGGGGTCGTGGCTGATGCGGATAGTCATGCCTTTTTTGTGGTAATTACGCGTGATATTGCGGCTGTTTTGACTCATTGCGGCCAGTATCTCGTCCTTTGTATGTGATAGATCGATGATCTGAGTATGAGCTGGTTGCAGTTGTTGATAAGTGACGGGGCGAAAATCATGAGATTTCAGATAATCCGTCGTAACGCCAGATTGCGGTTCAACGCGAATGAAGGTGACGCCTTGTTGGTGAGCAACCTTTTTTAAGGACGTAACGGCTGAGTCAAACGACGTTTCATCCATAACAGCTGGGCCATAGGGAGCATAGAGGCGTGTGTTTAGGATGCCACTCTCTTTTATGGCCAAGTATGACCAGTTGTCACCATTATCGGTGAAGGTTTCGCGATTCAACTTCTGCTGAAATGTTCGCCAAGCTTTTGATTGTAAAAACGAAATCATTTTACGTTGTTTCCTTTACAACATTTCGCCAAGCCGTCTTAGTCATAGAAAGGCTAGGAATGACCTCGAGTGATAGGGGGTCGACGGTGGTACCGTATTGTACGTGATAACAGCCAAGAGTGGCGATCATGGCTGCGTTGTCGGTACAGAGTTGCATGGGGGCATATTCAATAGGAATTGGGAGGCGTTCGGATAGTTGTCGACGCAGTTCGGTATTGGCGGCAACGCCTCCGGCAATGACAATGGAGGCGGGCTGATAATCGTTAAATGCTTTCTCGGCTTTGTCTACCAGGGTTTCAACCGCTATATGCTGGAAGCTGGCAGCAAAGTCAACTCTCTGAGTGTCTGAGACGCGCTGTGGCAACTGATGGGAAGGGAAGGTGAAGTCCACACCAGTTTCACGTTGGACGGCGCGCAGAACGGCTGTCTTAAGCCCAGAGAATGAAAAATCGTAGGCACCTTGTACTTTTGCTTTAGGTAATTGATATTTGTGCGGATCGCCATCGAGCGCGGCTTTGGCGATGGAGGGGCCGCCGGGATAGGGAAGGCCAATAATTTTTGCCACTTTGTCGAAGGCTTCGCCAACGGCATCATCAGTGGTTTGTCCGAGGAGTTCGTAATCGCCGTGGTCGCGAAAGAGGACGAGCTGGGAGTGACCACCAGAGACGATGAGGGCGAGCATGGGGAAGGTGGGTTGTTTTAAAGGGAGTTGCAACTTGCTAACACCGCTCCCGTCGTATACTTCGCTACGTAGGTCGCTGGATTCGGGTCCTGTCGGTCGGTCCGCCCCTGTGTCTCCAACAGTCGACACGGGTGCCGCACCGTCTCCCGCCACCCGAGCTGGCGCCACCTGAGTACCTTGTTCAATAATAAAGTTTGCATACACGTGTGCTTCAACATGATGAATGGCATACAGTGGTTTTTTGTGTAGGATTGCCAGCGTTCGAGCAGCAAGTGTACCGACGAGCAGCGAGCCGATGAGCCCGGGTGCGTAGGTGACGGCAATTGCATCGATATCATTCCAGGTGCAGCCGGCGTCAGTTAACGCCTTATTGATGACGGGATTGATCATTTCAATGTGACTGCGTGCAGCAACCTCTGGAACAACACCGCCATATTCAGCATGGATGTCGATTTGCGAGTGTACGACACTACTTAATAGCTGCCGGCCGTCCTCAACCACGGCGGCAGCGGTTTCATCACAACTGCTTTCGATTCCCAAAACTTTCACTAAAGCTAGTTTAGCATCCAGAAGTGGTAAAATAGAAACATATGGGTATGAAGCAAAAGTTGGTAAAGAGTGTGCGTGGGACGCTTCCGGAAGGAACGGTGCATAAAGTTGAGGAGGCGTATCGTCGGACTCGAGTAAAAGTAGTGTCAGCGCGGTATGGCAATCCGGCTAAGGATCTTCGTGTGATAGCTGTGACGGGAACGAATGGTAAGACGACGACGGTGAACTATATCAATGAGATCTTGAAAGAAGCAGGGCTAACGACGGCGATGTTCAGTACGGCATTGATAGAAGTTGCAGGGGAGCAAAAGCTTAACGATCTCAATATGTCGGTCGGTAGTGTAGCACAGATGCAACGGTTCTTTCGTGATGCAAAAAAGGCCAAGGTAGATTATGTCGTGCTGGAGATTACCAGCCACGCCTTGCATCAGCACAAGCTCGCCACCGTGCCAATCGCGGTAGCGATTATGACCAATCTTACCCAAGATCATCTTGACTATCATAAAACGATGGACGCATATGCGGCGGCAAAATCGAAGCTGTTCGCCGGTGAACCGCGGTTTATTGTGTTGAACCGTGATGATGAATGGTTTGATTATTTTGACAAGTTTCCTGCGGGCTCGCAAAAGATTACCTATGGCACTCATGATGAAGCCGAAGCACGAATCGACCGAGTAAAGTTGTACCGTAAGGGCAGTGAAGCTCGAGTAGTGATTGACCATCAGACCAAACTTGAGCTCGCAACGGCTTTGCCAGGTAAGTTCAATGTCTACAATATGACAGCGGCAGCGGCGACGGCCTATATTTTGGGTATCAAGCGCAGCGATATTGTAGAAGGTGTCGCAAACCTTGAAGGGGTGCCAGGACGGTTTGAGCGGGTGGTTGAGGGTAAGGATTTTGACGTGATTGTTGATTATGCTCACACACCAGATGCGTTGGAAAAGCTACTTGAGGCCGCCAAATCGACGACCAAGAATCGTGTGATTTTGGTGTTTGGTGCTTGTGGTGACCGCGACAAGATTAAACGGCCGATTATGGGTGAGATTGCAGCGCATATGGCTGATCGTATTATTTTGACTGACGAAGAAAGCTATAATGAGGATCCAGAAATAATTCGCCGCATGGTTTACGAAGGTATCGAGCAGGGCAATGGTACAGGTAAGACCACCGAGATTGCTGATCGCCGCGAGGCTATCAAGAAAGCTCTTGATATCGCAACGAAGGGTGACACAATTCTTATTACCGGCATGGGTCACGAAGTGTTTCGCATTGTTAACGGCGAGCGCATTCCATGGAACGACGGTGATGTGGTGCGAGAATTACTAGGATAAGAGAGAACCCCGCAGCCCAGGTGGGCGCGGGGCGCTCTCTTCCTGGGGTTGCGGGGTTAACGGTAGTGCACTGAAACTGGGTAGTGTGCGTCGATCAGCATGGTAAGTGCGGCGACACGCTGAGCTTCGAGTGCGGGCAGGACGGTGGTGTCGAGTCGTACGATCTCGGCTGAGGCGCGGCGGTATTGCTCGTCGGTGTAGTAGGTACCAACAAGGTATGCCGTGAGATGCTCGATACGCTGATGCGTGATTCGAATGTCCTTTAGCACCTCCTTGAGGTAATTCGCTGCCTCATTGAGTGCGTCTCCTGTGGAGAGTGCGCTCTCGAGGATGCACAATTCGTCAGCATCCTCCTGGGATGAATCGGTCACGGTGACTCCTTCCTCTCGATCAACCGTGCAGGATATTATAGTATAACCAGATACATTTGCAAGAGTGGGACGATGATATTTGGTGGAAGATTGCCTAAAGTTGATCGCTGCTTTCGGTGAGTTCGCCAAGGAGGATGTCGACTTCATCGCTGATAATCTCACCAAGATCTTGTACATTTGCCTGCAGCCAGGCTGAGACAGTCGCATCGTCTGCGTGCTCGAGTGTGGCAAGTTCTGCGGCTTGCTCGGGGGTAAGTTCGAGGGCTATTTCATTGACCACACGATCGTTTAGGGTGCTTTCAAAATGTTCCGACAGGGACTCGTAATCCTGGCCACTGAGTACGATTCCGATGCTATCGAGAACGGCTTTGGTAAGAATTGGCATTTATTTTTTCTCCTTTGTTGGTGGTAGTTGTGAGGCAACGGCATTATGGGCAGCTTTTTGCTGAGCTGTTCTGGCATCCTCGGCGGCTTGTCGACGAGTTGCAGTGTGTTGTTTGGCGGTGTCGTGTGCGTCCTGATCGGCCTGAGCCTTTTCGGTGAGTCGTGTCTGCTCGGCAGTAAGACGCTCGACTTCATTGGTTAAGAACGTTACGTTTTGATCAAGGCTTTCAGCTTCGGCTGTCAATGCTTCAAGGGTGCGCTCAGCCTCGCGCAACTCAATACCGGCGACGAAGTAGCGAGGATCGCGCTCGTCGAGACTTTCGCGTTCGGCTGTCAGTGCCTCGATCTTCTCTGAAGTTGAGGTGGTCGCATCAGCAACCGAAGCTTGTCGTTCAGATGCAGCTTGCAGTTTTGAAGAATATTCTTTTGCTTGTTTGGAAGTGACGTTTAGGGCTTCCTTGGTCTGAGTATGTGTCTTATGGGTACGCTCTTCGGATTTTTCGGCTTTTTTCAGCTCACGTGCACGAATAGTGGCGACGCTCGAAGCATCACCAATTGCCTCAAGAATAACATTTGGATGATTTTTGATGACATCCTTAACGATTTTGCGTCGTTCCACAAAGCCGGCACCCTGATCTTTCAATTCATGACGGAGTGCTTTGCGTGAGCGTGCGAGCTCGGCACGATCCTTTAGTTCTTTGACGTAATCACCTTTTCGCTTTTCAAAGTTGTCTTTTACTGAGGTGCGACGATCTTTCATACGACCAGTAACGGCGTCATACTCACTTTTAATACGATTACGTTTGGCGGTGACTTTTTCGAGTTTTTTCGAGCGGCGCTGGTGAATCCATGTCCCTTCGGTTGCGGCAGCAACGCGTGCCTGGTGACGTGCGACTCGTCCTTCGGCAAGTGATGTGCGAAGACCAAGACGCATTTTCTTCGGAGTGTCGAGGGTATTTTTCCAGGCTGCTTGGGCTGATTCAACAGCGCGCAGGCGTTGGTTACCGACGGCACGCACTGCCTGTCGAACGGGATAGCGCCGGCCAAGCAATTCAGCGTCGCTGTGACGAATTTCAGCATCAGGTTCGGCGTCAATCGCAGCTGATGGGTCTTCTTCTGTGTCGTCCGTATCAGGTTCAACATGTCCCTCGATACTTTCACCAGTTACCGCAATAGCTTCTTCGGGAGTATGAAGGGTGGTGCCGTTGGTTGAATCAAGGTCAATCAGGGAGAGGTTGCCTTCTGTGTCAACGTACAGCTGCAGGTGTTGGCGCGAAATACCGTCGAGATCAGGGGTGAGGTCAGGGTCAGATGTGCGTCCCATTTCAATCTGTTCACCCTTATTGATGAAACGATAGGTAAAGTTGTCTGGGGTGGTTCCATCACCGCGCTGTCGGGTTTCACTTCCATCGTTAGGAGAGCTAATAACCAGATAGTCGCCGCCATTTGCGTCGAATAGTTGTCCTTCATATGAGTATTGATCGCCAACACGATCGAGCTTTGAGACATCGACGACTTGGTAAAGGGCGCCTTTTTTGCGACGGTCGTCGTACTTGTCTTCGGCGCCAAGATGAAAGGCAGCGACTTCGGGTGCGTCTGTGGTGGTATGCTCTGCCGAAATGGTTACAGGGGTGTTGGCAGGTAATTCGGACGAACTCCACTGATCACGCAATACCTCATTGCGCTCGGCGGTGTTCTGATCGGTGGTGGAAGGTTGTTTTTCTGTCATGTTTATTTTTAGTTAACAATAATTTTATTATACATAAATCTATCAAAAAGTCAATGCTTATTACTGTCGAAAACAGAGAGTGAGTGGTATAATAAGATGAATGATTTCTACTGCGAGAGTCAAGAAGAGGTTGTACCTTATTGTGGTGCGGTATTTTCGCATGTTTGCGAATATTTCACTCAAACGCTGGAAACCGCGAATCATTGCGGTGACGGGTTCAGTGGGTAAGACGACACTGTTGAATCTCCTTGAGGTACAGTTGGGCGCACGGGCACATTATTCACATAACGCCAATAGTTCATATGGGATTGCATTTGATATCTTGGGCATGGATGGGGTGCGTGGATCAAAGTTACGATGGTTTTATTTATTTGTTGCAGCACCAGTGCGTAGTGTATGGTTTCGCCACAACGAAGAATTCTTTGTGGTGGAGATTGATGGTGAACGGCCAAAAGAGACAGAGTTTTTGGCCAGTTGGTTGCAACCTGAAGTAACGTTGTGGGTGAGTGTTGGTCGTACGCATGCCGTATATTTTGATGGACAGGTCAAGGCTGGTTTGTTTGATTCGGTTGACGAGGCGATTGTGCATGAGTTTTCATATTTACCAAAATACACCTCAAAACTTGTGGCCTTCAATGGTGAAAGTGAACTGATTGTTCGTACGATGGAGGCGATTGAAGGTGCGGAGAAGGTTGGCGTCACTGATGCATTGGTGACGGATTACAAGGTGTGGCCGGATAAAACCAAAATCACCGTTGGCGACGTGACATATGTATTCAATGAGCCAATGCCGGGTGAAGTGTATACGCAACTGGCACTACTGGCAGAACTAGCGAAATATCTAGGTGAACCTGCGGTGACCGACCTTACTGCTTATGTGCAGCCACCAGGGCGAAGCAACTTTTTTGAAGGTAAGAATGGTGTCAGACTAATTGATAGTACCTATAACGCGCATCTTATCAGTGTGCAGTCGATCATAGATTTATATAAAGACATGCAGACTGAGCACAAATGGATTGTGATTGGTGATATTGTCGAGCAAGGCGAAGCTGAGGCCGAGGAGCACGCAAAGTTGGGACGTCTGCTGCGAGAGGCGGAGTTTGAGCGATATGTGTTGGTAGGACGACGAACACAAAAGTATACGTATCCAGAAATGGACGCTGATAGGACGGTGACATTCCTGCATCCCAAGGACGCGCTGAACTATCTTGAGACTGAGCTTGCGGGCAATGAAACGGTGTTATTTAAAGGTAGTCAGTATCTTGAGGGTGTGGTTGAGCATTTGCTTGCGGATCCTCATGATATCGCAAAATTACCACGTCAAGAGCCAGCCGCCAAGAAGCGCCGTGCAAAGTGGGGGTTATAAAATGAGCAAGACGTTATATATCATTCACGGCTGGACATACAGCATTGAACCTTGGACGGCAACGGTATCGATTTTGCGCACCAAAGGTATTAACGTGCACCAACTACGGGTGCCGGGACTCACTGCCAAAAGCAGTGACGTGTGGGATATTGACGGTTATGTAGAGTGGCTGCGCAGTGAATTAGAGGGCATGGAGAATCCTATTGTGCTGGGGCATAGCAACGGCGGACGCATTTTATTGAATTATCTTAAGGCATATCCAGGTAGTTTTGAAAAACTTATTCTCTTGAATGCTGCAGGGATTAATGTGAGTAATGAAAAGATTTCAATGAAACGTCGTGTATTTAGGATCGCCGCGAAGATACTAAAGCCACTAAAGTATATTCCGCTGGTGCGAAAGGTGGTGTATCGCCTGATTGGTGGTAGTGATTATGACCGCGCGCCAGCAAATATGAAAAAGACATTGCACAACATGCTAGAAAGCGATAAAAATCTTGATTTGACGGACATTCAAACACTAACAGCTGTGTTGTGGGGCAAAGATGACCCTATTACACCACTAGCGCAGGGGAATAAGATGGCGCACGACCTACCGAATGCCACAATCCGTGAATTTGATGGGTGGGCACATGCACCGTACATTACACACCCCGTTGAACTTGCCGAGGCAATTATGCAGGAGCTCGAGGCATGATATTTCAAGCCTTAGGTGCACGGTACGGTTTTGGCGCAGCGGTGAAGCATGCGTTTACTCGTGGGTCCAAACAAGATAGTGAAAAACTGCGACAGGCGCTGGTCAAACGATATGGCGGAGAAGCGGTGTTGTATCAGAAGGGTCGCGCGGCGTTGGCAGCGGCGATTCGCCTTGCGACAGGCGGTAAAGGAACGGTCGCTATCAGTGGGCTAACGTGCTATAGCGTAGTGCAAGCGGTTGAGGCTGCGGGCTGCACGCCAGTATTCGTCGATATTCGCGAATCTGATCTGCAATTTGGCGCTAAGGAGCTGATAGCAGCAGCGAAAAAGCATACTGGCATCAAGGCGGTGGTTATTCAGAACATGTTGGGGATTCCTGCTGACATTGCTGCCATTCAGAAGGTGGCCGATACGGCAGACATGATACTGATTGAAGACCTGGCGCATTCAGCGGGGGCGCAATATGCGGATGGTCGCGAGGTAGGTACGATTGGCGACATTACGATGCTGTCATTTGGTCGTGATAAAGCGATTGATAGCGTCAATGGTGGTGCACTGGTGGTGCGAAACCACAAGGAATCTCTCGCATTTCCAACCATTGCACCGTCACTATCGGTGCAATTGCGTGATCGGATATACCCACTGATTGCATGGTTAACGCGTGCACTGTATCCGGTGAGAGTCGGACGGTATGTGATGGGTGCCAGTATTAAACTAGGTCTTGTCCGCCGATCGGCTGATGGTGAGGTTGATGAGACGGTGTGTTTGCCACATTGGCAAGCAAAACTTGCGTATCAGCAGGTAGTGTCACTGACGACGACTGCTGTGAAGCGTCGCCAGAAGGCACAAACCTACGGTACGTACCTCAAAGATCTATCGCCTGCAGGTATGGGACAGGCAGGTGGAGCACCGGTACGCGTGCCGCTCCTGGTCGATAGTCGAGATACAGTGATTACGTATCTTGCGACGCGTGGTATCCAAGTGAATGATATTTGGTATGATGTGCCAGTATCGCCGCAGCGATTGTATGACAGGGTTGAGTACCCAGTCGATGAATGTCCGAATGCCGTGCGTGTTGCCAGCAAGCTGGTTAATCTTCCGACGCATGAGCGCATCAAAAGCGCTGATATCAAGCGCATCAGTCAATTAGTGAATGAGGCAGTAAAGGTATGACGAATATCAGCGAAGGACAGTGGCAGCAGTTTGTAGCGACACGTCGCGAGGCAAACTTTTTACAAAGTGTCGAGTGGGCGAGTGCAAACGAGAAGGTCGGCCACAGGATTGTGCGTGGTGGTGTGAAACGTGAAGACGTGTTGGTTGCCGGGTGGCAGGGCATTGTCAAGGATGCGCGCCGTGGACGATACTTAGAGGTGCCAGGGGGGCCATTGGTTGATTGGCACAATGATGAGGTAGCAGCGGAGATTATTGGGCAGCTAAAGGTGGTGGCAAAAGAGCAAAAGTGTGTGTTTGTGCGGATTCGCCCACAGGTGAATGACAGCGAAGAGATTCGCGCAAAATTAAGAGCCTCACGACTGCACGTTGCACCATTTCACCTTCATGCTGAACACACTAACATTCTTGATCTCACAAAAACCGAAGATGAGCTGCTCTCTGGTATGCGTCGCCAAACTCGTTATGAAGTTCGCGCGGGCAAGAAAAAAGGTGTGGAGGTGAGTTGGCGGTCAGATGAAGCGGCGGCCGAAGAATTTTTCACCGTACAAGCTGACACGGCACAGCGCCAAGGCTTTATTCCACCATCGCGTGAGTTCCTGGCTGCGCAGGTCACCGCATTTGGTGAAAATGCGCGAATATATCGGGCAGAAAAAGATGGAGTGTTGCTGAATCTTGCGCTTGTGTTATTTTCAGGCGAGGAAGCAGATTATTTTGAAGCAGCCTCGACCCCAGAGAGCCGTAGCCTACCAGGCGCCTATGCGATTCAATGGCAGGCGATCTGCGATGCCAAAAGCATGGGTAAAAGCCGATATAATTTTTGGGGAATTGCCTATAGTGATGATCCAAGTCATCGCTTTGCAGGGGTTACAACCTTTAAGCGAGGCTTTGGCGGTGACGATATAACCTATGTGCCGGCGCACGATATTGTACTAAAGCATACCTATCTAAAGACATGGCTGATTGAAACTGTAAGGAAAAAACGAAGGAAATTATAATGGCGATTGAGATTCGAGATGTAACTGATAAAAATGAATGGGATGACTTTGTGACGGCACACCCAGAGGCAAATTTTTTGCATGCCTGGCAATGGGGTGAATTTCATATCTCACGTGGTAAGACGGTGATTCGTCGTGGTGTGTATGTTGGCAAGGATCTTGAGGGGGTGTACGAAGGTGTGGTTGAGACGGCACGCCGCGGTACACACCTGGCAATCGCAGGAGGTCCGATTGTTGATTGGGGCAATGCTGATGTTGTCCAATTGCTGCGTGATGATATGAAAAAACAAGGTGAGGTGCATGGTTGCGCGTTTGTGCGTGTCAGGCCGCAGCTGGAAAAATCAGATGAATCATCGGCACTGTTTGATCGACTTGGCTTTAAGCCTGCACCGTACTATCTTAGTGTTGAACACGCGGGCATTCTTGATCTGACAAAATCAGAAGAGGAGTTATTAAAGGGTATGCGTCAACGTCTGCGTCGTGCACTGCGCAAGGCCGAGAAGAATAACATCACAGTTGAAACGAGCACCAACTCTGATGATATTGCCGAATTTTACCGTATCCAGTTGGAGACAGCCAGACGACACGACTTTACGCACTTTAGTGAGGACTTTTTGAAAAAACAGTTCAAGTCATTTGCGGATGATAACTCAGCAGTGCTATACACCGCACGGCATGAAGGTGAAGTTTTGGCGCAGAACTTTATGATTTTTTATGGCAACGAAGCGTCATATCACTATGGGGTTAGTACGGAATTGGGAACAAAATTATCTGGTGCGCCACTGTTACACATGCAAGCCATGCGTGATGCACGCGAACGAGGCATCAAACGATATAGTTTTTGGGGGATTGTTGATGAGGATGATACCGACCACCGGTTTTATGGTGTCAGTGTATTCAAGCGTGGATTTGGTGTGGATGAGCTGAAATACGTTCCTGCCCATGACTTGATTCTCTCCCCAGTAAAATATCGCCTCAACTGGATTATTGAGACAATACGGAGAAAAGCCCGTCGAGTTTAAAGCACAAGCAAGTTGACAAAAACACAATTTTTTGCTATGATATTAATCATGAACGAACAAAAACAAAAAAGTCCCTCAATTGCATTTATCGACGCCGTCCGTAAGGTGGATCGAGACACCCTTGACCAGCCAATTGCTGATGATGACCCACTGTTGGACATGCTGGAAGGTATGGCCATTGATTCGGAACCACTTTCCGATGAAGAGGTACAAGAATTAAAAGAGAAAAAATTGCATCGAAAAGAGCGAGCATTTGTGCGCGGTCTTGCCGAGAAGGCGGCGTTGTCTATCCAGGTTGCTGCCGGAGAGGATGTTGATTTAGGGTCAGAGTTGACCGAGAACTTGCGACGCAACCTAGGCAGTATCGGAATTAATCCAAATGATGTGCGAGGACTTCGTGTGCAGAAAGAAGAGTCTACGCCAAAAGACAGGGGTGAAGCTGTGCCTGGCAGTCACGTGCCAGCTGTACTTGAAAAACATAGGGCTCCTATTGATGAGATAGAAGTGGGTACAGGTCTGTGGTCTGCACGTGATACCCGAGCCGTGACGAAGGGGTTTCTTGATACCTACTTGCCAGTACAAGACCAGCTTGATAAGAAGCGTTTTAGTGGGGGAGGCAAGCTTGATGCAATCGCCACAGTTAATGCCTTCAGTCATGCGTTCGTCAAACGCCTTGCCAGTCTTCCTAACTCGATTCTTGCTACGGGTGCGATTAATGATGTCGAAACTGGGATTGTTGACCAGCTGGAGCTGCGTGCCGACGATTTTAGGCGGCGGAGGATCACTGAGGCAAAACAGGGTGAGGTTTTTGGTGAGCTCCCTGAGATTCAAACATTACGGAGACGCGTGCTAGATGGCGTTCGTACTGAATTCATTGCGCACAAACTGCTTGATAAGCATAAGAATGAACTTGGCATGACAGAAGTAGCTTTTTCATCCACAGAACAAGATGTGAAGGAGGGATGGGACCTGTCTCTTACACATGAGTCGGGCACTCGCTACTATATAGACGTCAAGCGTTCGGGTGCATTTCGCGACCTTATTGAGAAAAGTGACCAACGCGTTACGGCAATACCTGGTCTTGAGGGCGTGGTTATTAAACAAAATGCTATCGTAGGTCCGGTCGTGGTGATTGCGGCTGACGATCTGGCGGGTATTCGGCCGGTGGCCAACCGTCTCGAGGCGACATCTGGCAATATATTGCTGGAAAGTATTAAGGATGGCATAATTGCTATTGACAATATTAGAAAAGAGTGATACTATGTTATTATGCTCTCAGATCGTGAGCTGTTCAGGAAGGGAAGGTGAAGCGAATGTTTCATCAGAACTGCGAGGCTGTCTCGCGAGGTAAGTGTGCGCAGCGACCGGGTTACACGGTCAACGTGCGCGGGCAGAACATGTCGCTCTGCTACTACCACGCCAAGATGGCGGGACACTTCAAGTCGGGCATCCAGCCCGAGTACACGACTTGGATCGGACCCCTTGTCATCAAGGGAACGTCCGGGAAGTGAACACAGCACATGAGAGGAGATGCACTATGCCGGGTTGAGAAACCTCCCTGGCGGCCTCGGTATGCACCATGCTACCGAGGCCACTCTCATTTCTGGCACTCGTACTTGACGAGTGCTAATTTATTTTTATATACTACAGATACGAATAAGAAATTAGGAGGAAAATATGAGTGCACCAATTACTCCCCTTGCTGATCGCGTGGTTGCCGTACGCGAAGAGGCGAAAACGCAGACAGCAAGTGGAATATATTTACCGGATAACGCAAAAGAAAAGCCGATACTTGCAGAAGTGAAAGCAGTTGGTCCTGATGTAAAGGGATTAAAGGTGGGCGATAAGATTGTTTATAAAGAATACTCTACAACCGAATTGAAGATTGACGGAGTTGAATATTTGTTAGTAAAAGAAGAAGACGTCCTTGCGACAGTGAATTAGGAGGATTATATGGCGAAGAAAGTTTTTTATGATGACGATGCACGCGATCGTGTACTTGGCGGTGCAAAAGCACTTTATGATGCTGTAAAGGTTACGTATGGACCAAAGGGTCGTAATGTCGTGATTGCCAAGGGTTACGGTGGTCCAACCGTGACACACGACGGTGTAACAGTGGCGGAAAGTGTCGACCTGCCCGAAAACGACGACGAAAAGCTTGGCTACAAAGTTGGTGCAGAGCTGATTAAGCAAGCTGCGAGCAAGCTCAATAAAGTTGCTGGTGACGGTACGACCACTGTCACCGTTTTGACCTATAATATTTTGAAAGAAGCCAATCGTCTGATTGCCGCTGGCCATAACCCGCAAGAGCTGCGCAAGGGCATTGAGGCGGCAGGAGCTGAAGTCGTAAAGGCACTTGATGGCCTGAGTGAGAGTATCGAAGGTAAGAGCGATCGTGTAGCCGAGGTGGCAACTATTTCAGCCGGTGATGAGACGATCGGTAAACTAATTGCTGATGTTATCGAGAAAGTCGGTAAAGATGGCGTTGTGACGGTTGAAGCGGGCCAAGGTCTTGACCTCGAGGCGGAAGTCGTGGAAGGCTTCTCGCTTGATCGCGGCTGGAGTAGCCCCTTCTTTGTGACTGATGCAAGCCGCCAAGAGGCTGTGTATGAAAAACCAGCAATTGTTATTACTGACAAGAAAATTTCAAGTGCACAAGAATTTCTGCCAATCATTGAGAAATTGGCACAGGCGGGCAAGAAAGATATTGTTCTTATCGCTGATGAGGTAGAGGGTGAGGCACTGAGTGTACTTATTCTCAATAAACTGAAAGGTGTATTAAATACGGTGGCCGTCAAGGCGCCAAGTTTTGGTGATCGACGTAAAGAAATTCTTGAAGATATCGCAGTACTTACTGGTGCGACAGTGATTGCCGAAGATCGTGGTCTGACATTTGAGAATGTTGGTCTTGAAGTGGTCGGCTCGGCCCGTAAGGTGATTGTCGGTAAAGATGAAACAACGATTATCGAAGGTGCTGGCTTGGCGGCTGATACCGAGGCCCGTATTACCCAAATTGCGGCTCAAGCGGACAATACAAGCAGCAACTACGATAGGGAGCAATTTGATAAGCGCGCGGCAGCACTGAGTGGCAAAGTCGCGGTCATCAAGGTGGGTGGTGCAACTGAGACCGAGATTGATGAAAAGAAGTTTCGTGTGGATGACGCAGTGGCAGCCACCAAGGCGGCACTGGCCGAGGGTATTGTACCCGGTGGTGGCGTTACCCTTGTCAATCTCGCGACAACCGTAAAGGCAGATGGTGCCGACAGTATCAGTGCCGGCCGCCAGATCCTCAAGAACGCACTCCGTGTGCCATTCCTGCAAATTACCGAGAATGCTGGCCTGAACAGCGAAGCACTACTGGCTCAGGTTGAGTCTGGCAAGGCAGGCCAGGGAATTGACGTCAACAACCCCGATAAGGGACTGGTTGATGTTAAGAAAGCTGGCGTGATTGATCCGGTCAAGGTTACAAAAGAAGCCGTACAGAACGCAGTGTCGATTGCGTCAACTGCGGCAACGATGGGTGCATTGGTCGTGGATATTCCAGAGCCGGAAGCCTCAGCCGCCCCAGCTGGCGGCATGGGTGGCATGTACTAGCCTAAAAAAGAAAACAAGCCTCTCGCGAGGAGAGAACTTGTTCTCCTGCGAGAGGCTGAGACCTCTGCATGTTGTTGTATGTCACTTCGCGAATGATGGCGGGACAATGCCGTCATTCGCCCGTGGGTTGATGGGGTCGAGCAGATTTCCCTTGAAATCGGCGAAACGCATCTGCATGGCCTCACCGTCACCCTTGAACCGCATCGGCTGCAGCTCTGTGTCATCACCGAACTTGAGCATTGGGACACAGACTCTGTTCCACTCACCGTCTCCACTCTGGGAGATGGAGCAGCCCATCTGGGTGTGATCGGGGTCGATCTCCCAGCCGAGCTCGGCGAGAAGCGGCTCGACGTCGTTGACCCACGCGTACTCGTCGTTCGGCGAAGGCTTCTTCGTCGGTTCGGCGGTCTGCGTGGTCGGCGCGGGCTCCGTGGTGGTGTTGGTGTCGTCCTTGGTGCCACAGGCGGTCAGGGTGACCAGAAGGGCGGCCGCAGCGACGACCACACCAATACGCTTGATGTTAAACATGTTCTCTCCTAAGAGTAGGGGTCTCGCTGTCAGCCGAATGGCGACAGATACATGTATTTTAGCATAAATATGTTAAGATGTCAATAATCATAGATATAGTAACGCAAAGTGCCATACCTGATGATGTGGCAAGATGTGCACTATGAACGAGATTATTGTTGTGGGTTTGAGAGATAATCGATTTCTTTGATGATATCAAGAAGAGCTTGTGCTTTGCGGGCTTCGTCAGCGATGGCCTGTGCAGCAGCGTGAGCCGGAGCGATGAGGGTGCGATCGTCAGTACTGCGAAGCAAGAGGAGGTAGGTGTCAAACTTTTCTTCTGGCTGAAGATTAAGCTTGTCAACGAGGGGACGCAGTTCATTAATGGCTTCGTTCTTGATTGGAGTGAGATCATCACCAACAACAGGGGGTGCTGCAGCAGCCGTGGTATCAAGGCCAGCCAGCGAGGTATCTGCAGGATCAGCTGCAATTGGGTCTACCGCAGGGTCTGCGGCTGGCGTTGGTGCGGGTGTCTCTTCGAATTGCAATGAATCGTCTGCTTGTTGACTGACACCAGCAAGAACTTTTGCCAGTTCTTGGTCGTCACTTATTGGTTGTGTTGCTGTCGGTTGAATATCTACCATGGTCCCACCCTTGTCTGAATGTATCAGTTACTACTTATGCTTCTTTGTTATATACTGTATCATAGGAAGAGGAATTGAGTAAATAGTAAAAGGGCGGGATATGTTAGACGATAACAATGTAATCAAACAACGTGATCCCAGCAATGCGCTGGCGATTGCAGCTGATGAATATAAGCAGGCAGAATTTGAAGCGACAATAGTCAACGCTGATCACGATGGTCGGATAATTAAAAATGTCGTTGTGGCTGGTATGGGTGGATCGGCATTAGCTGCCTTGATCGTGAAGGTGTGGCTTCGTGATGTTTTGAAGGTGCCCTTTGAAGTGGTGCGTGGGTACAGCTTACCACACTACGTTGATGCCAATACCTTGGTGATTGTCAGCAGTTGCTCGGGCAATACTGAGGAGACATTGGGGTGTTTGACACAGGCACGTGAACGCAACGCACAGGTGACAATTATGACTTCTGGCGGTGCCTTGCTGCAGCAGGCGCAAGACCTGTTGATTACCCATGTTGTGCTGCCTGATCGTGCCGTGATTGAACCGCGCATGACGACAGTGGCGCAGACTCGTGCCTTGGCACAATTGTTGGCGCATTTTGGCATCATCTCCGGACAGTATTATGAAGAGATCGCCCTTCAGGCAAGTAAGTTAGCTACCGCATCAAAAAAGTGGACAGCAGATATCACCACCGACAAGAATCTCGCCAAGCAGTTAGCATTACTAGCAGTGGGTAAGTCAGCAGTTATTTATGGTGGAGAGCTTACGGCACCGTTGGCATACAAGTGGAAGATTAGCTGGAATGAGAATAGCAAGAATGTTGCGTTTTGGAACGAGTATCCAGAGTTTAATCATAATGAATTTTTGGGCTGGACGTCACATCCCGTTGAAAAACCATACGTAGTGATTGACTTATGTAGCCGTTTTGAACACCCACAGGTACAGCGTCGATTTGAGATTAGTGATCGATTACTAAGTGGCAAACGGCCAAAGGCGACACGCGTTGAATTGACGGGCGATTCAATCCTTGAGCAATTGCTGTGGGGCTGTATACTGGCGGACTTTGTCAGTATTTATCTTGCAATCCTCAACGGAGTTGATCCCACACCGGTCGCATTGATTGAAAAATTGAAACAAGAGCTTTAAGATTGCTGTTTTAATGATTCGATAGGGTTTTTTCGTGCTGCCCGTGCGGCAGGGTAGAGGCCGAAAATAATACCTATAATAGATGCGGTACCAACCGCAACCAACGCTGCTTGCCAGGTAATCACAGGATCGAAAGCCAGAAAGAGACTGATAATAAAGGCAAGCGCGAGGCCGCCTAATCCACCAATGATACCACCAATAAGACTCATGAGAAGCGATTCGATAAGGAACTGCCAGATGATATCACTGTGGGTAGCACCTAATGCCTTACGGATACCTATCTCGCGTGTGCGCTCGGCAACATTAACCAGCATGATATTCATGATGCCAATACCACCTACAAACAATGATATGCCAGCAATAGTTGCGGTGACACCGGCAATGATGAGGAATAGTTGACTGGTGGGCTCAGCGATGGAATCACCAACCAGGACGGAGAAATCTTGCTCGCCGCCATGGCGCGCCAATAGATCCTTGTTTAGTTTAATAACGGTTGCGTCGAGGTTGGCAATCGAGTCAACTTTGACATTAACCTGTTGGATTTGGGCAGTTGGGTTAAGTCTAAGGATCTGGTCCTTGCTGAGAAGGGCGATGGCATTAAAGTCAAAGCCGTTGAAGTTCATTGGGTTGTGTTGACGTTCCATGACGCCACCAACACGGAATTCTTGACCACGAATTGTGAGGGTTTTGCCAAGGGAATTTTCGGTACCGAATAAATCAATCGATAGCTGCATGCCAATGGTAATGATGTTCTCGTTAGTGGTGTCAAAACTGCCCATACTAACCTTGACGCCGCTTATATCAAGAAGTGATTCGGATGAACCAACGACAACTCCTTGGTTGACGGCATCTTCATTGCTGGTGATGTTGGCATGAAGAACAATAATAGGAGCAACGGCTTCAACGGTCGGTAGCGTTGCAATGTGGGCTGCGTCCGACAGAGTGATGGTGCTCGTCGTGATAGTTCCATGAGCCTGTTGGTTAACGAGGTCATTCATCGATCCAGCGGCTGGGGCTCCTGGACGAATGACAGCAATGGTGCCACCTGCTTCATCGACTTGATTGGCCACAATTTGGCTGGCGCCAGTGGCAAGGGATAAGATTGCAACAATACTGGCGATACCGATGGCAACGCCACTAATAGTTAAGAAGGTGCGCATGCGGTTAGCGCGCAGCGAGTCGCGGGCGTTCTGGATATGATTAAGGAGGAGTAGTTTCATTGTGCAGCCTCTGCTTCTTTTGTAACTTTGCCGAGGGATCGCTTGGCGAGGGTGCCTTCTTGGTCGGCCGCGGGTGTGTCATTGGTGTCGGTGTCAATGGTGCCATCAATCATGGTGATAACGCGGCTGGCGTAGGTGGTCAGACGGGGGTTGTGGGTGACCATAATAATGGTGTTGCCGCGTTTATGAATGTCAGACAATTCTTCCATAATGATATGACTGGCGCGACTGTCGAGGTTACCGGTTGGCTCGTCGGCGAGGATAATTGACGGATCGTTGACGAGGGCACGTGCAATGGCTACGCGCTGGGTCTGTCCGCCACTGAGTTGCCATGGCATGTAATACTCACGTTCATTAAGATGAAATGTTTTGAGGATGGTACTGGCGAGCGATAGTCGCTTATTGCGGCGCATACCTTTATACGTAAGAGGAAGAGCGACGTTTTCAAGTACGGTGAGGCGAGGAATAAGGTTGAAACTTTGAAATACAAAGCCAATGGTTTTGCTGCGGATGCGGGCTTGGCGGCTGGCAGAAATAGTTGCAACAGAAGTGCCATCAAGTTGGTATTCACCTTCGGTTGCTTGGTCAAGGAGACCAAGGATATTAAGGAGGGTTGTTTTACCGCAGCCCGAGGGTCCCATAATTGCCACAAATTCACCTTTTCGAATGGTGAGATTGACGCCATCGAGGGCATTATGTTCGGCATCACCAACCCCGTAGCGCTTTTTGACGCCTTTAAGCTTGATAACGATTGGTGATTTTTTCCTGTTTTTTGCCACTACTTCTATTATGCGAGTAAAGGGAGGGTACGGCAACCACAAGCATGACGTGAAATGAACAATAGGTATAGGAAAGTTAGAGGAGTGGCAGGTAGGTTGGAAGAAGTTCTGGCAGGAACCGTATTGTTAACAGGATCGCAATAACAGAGATGATGGCATAGCGAATCATAAGGTTACGTTCAACTGGATGGATATGCCACTGCAAGCGGATCGCACCAATAAGCATAAGAATGAGAGGGATAGCTAAGAGAAGTCCTGCAACGATCATGGCAATAAACGGTGCGATGAAGAACATTGCAAAGACAACGGCGCCACCAGATGCACCTGCGTCTTTGGTTGCAATGAAGGTAAGAACAATGGGGAGTACGAGCGCAACAAGAGTGACGATACCGATAATCGCACTAATGATGTGGGCTGCACGGAAAAGGGATGAACTGGCCTCGGAAAGAGGGAGTTTCTTGGTATGTAAAAGAGAACCGATAAAGGGGCTTCGTGGCTTCTTTGGTTGTTGGTTATCTGGATTCATATGGCTATAGTATAGCAATATTCGCATTTGCTAGAATAGGGGTATGGATAATCAGCAACACCAACAGAATGATACAACCAACCAACAATTACCCGTGTATGATGGCAATAACCAAGTAGCCAGTACTATTAACATCAGCCCGCGGACGGTTCGACGATTCGGCAGAGGGGTTGGCAGGGTTTTTGGTATTGGGATGATCCTTTTCAGTCTCCCGTTTCTTATCATTGGTATTATCTCGGTTATAAGCTCACTTGGTAGTATTGGTAATGCAACGACTGAAGGGACGGTGACGGGTATCGAGCGTGATCACATGGCAGATTCGGATGGTAGTAGCATGGATACCTGCCAGGTACTGTATGAGTTTAGTCTTGATGGCAAACAATATTCAGGCAAGTCGATCATGAGCAGTAGTACCTACTGTGGTATATCTCGGGGTTCAACAGTGAATGTGTCGTATAAAGCCGATAACCCAGCCAGCAATCATTATCATGATTCAGGCGATCTTAATTTCATTATCTTTGGTACTGTCTTTACGGTCATTGGCCTGGTGCCCTTTGTTATGGGCGTCAGTGCACTGGTTGCTGTGCGTAAAAGCAGCCAGCACGAAGATATTGACGGTGATGGACTGCATGGTGATATGAACCCAGCCACTGATGAACAGATGAGGTTAATCGAGGCAGGATTTCGTCAGCTGGGCCAGTTTTATACACCACCTAGTCGTCGACCAACACAGTCTGAGGCGCGCGAAACCTTGCGGCAGATTCAGACTCAGTTGAATGTGCCTAGGTAGTACGGGTGGGTATAGACAGCGCACGCTTGGCAATAAGTTTGCTAAGATAGATAGTACGCGGAGAGGTGGCCGAGTGGCTGAAGGCGCACGCTTGGAAAGCGTGTATACGGGTAACCGTATCGCAGGTTCGAATCCTGTTCTCTCCGCCAAATTTAGTGAGTTGATTGACCCGATTCGTCTTCTTGAATTGTGTTTCGGTACAATTCAAGAAGACTTTGAGTTGACGACATCTCTTTGCCTGTACTCTGGTCTACCCATTTAATGCTACAAACATCGGTATTGATGCGACACTCCTTAATACCCATCCAGTTTGAATTTAGGTGTCGTGCTTCGTAGGCTAACGCCGCATCTATGTCACCCACTTGTTCGAGTTGCATGACCTCTTCAAGCACCGACATACTTGAATATAGAACATATGCGTTGTAGTATTCATCGAATTCTTTATTATTTTCGATTATTTTATTGTTATGATTCTTCAGCTCTTCTAATTCTTCTGGCGTCATGTGCTGGTCGCTACATGGACTATCGGCACCCGACCATATAGCATCGGCATAAGTTTTTGCTTCTACTATCTTTGTATTAATGGGCGCATAGTCGATACTAACCTTCTTCATGATATCTTCATCATATATGGAAGAATCACCTATATGCGTAGGGCTGTACCTGCTCACTTGGCGGCATAGAGAGATGTTTTGCTGATATCGCGCATAGTCAGGGTGTGCCCTGTAGAGAACCCCACTAGTAAATTGCACAGCCATAATGATTAGGAATGTTATCGGTATGATAAGTGGAAATATATAATAAGCCCATTTTTTACGGGCTTTCCGGTGAGCGTAGCTTAGCCCAAAAATCAGAGCAATTATGACAACCGCGAACAATACAGTTTGAAAAAGTCGAAATAGCGCGACGGTGGCAAGGGCTTCGCCAAGTCCCATATGTTCATTCGTTGTCACTATCGCCAACCTAAGAAAGTATAATCCAACTAATGCTGCTGGGCCTAAGAAGGTGATGGCTGCAAAGTACTGAATGGATATGGGCCTTTTTGTGGATCTTTTGGCTATCTGTTTAGGCTCTTGCATGTCTATCCTGATTAACTAATAATTGATTGTATTATACAGTAGTAGCATCTTTTATAAAATAAAACCAAAAACACTATATATAGTGTTGTGAATAATAAACACGACACCATAAGGGGTTAATGCGTGTGTGGTGAAAAATACCTTCCAAAAAGGCTTGAAAACCATATATGTAGGGTCTATAGTTATTGGTAGACACTACATGTGTAGTAGTTCAATAAAACAGACATATGCGCAAGGAGGAACATGCGCCACCAGATGAGAGACTGGATGGTGTTCTTCTTGCACCTCTTGAATGAAGAGGCTTATGTGTGAGGGTAATAACTAACAAATAAAGGGAATAGGGTATGAGTTCTATTACAGTGGTCAAGCGAGATGGCACCCGCGAACCATTTGACGCCAATAAAATTAACTTGGCGTTGGTGAAGGCAAGTGAGGGTTTGCCTGATCAAATTAGTAAAGTTGTCGAGGTAGCAAGTCAATTGCAGCTGACATTATTTGACGGTATTACGTCAGAGCAACTGGATGAGGCGGTCATTAATACGACATTGCAGAATGTTAAAGACGATCCAGATTTCGATAAAATTGCAGCACGTCTTTTGTTGAAGACAATCTACAAGAAGGTATTAGGCGCCTACGAAACACCAGAAGATTTAAAGAAGCTTCATGAAAAGGAGTTCCCAAAGTATCTCAAGCAAGCAGTTGAACTTGGCTTGCTTGACTCTCGCATGAATGATAACAAAATCTTTGATATTAAAAAGTTGGCAGCGGCTTTGAATCCAGAAAAGGACGATCTTTCGAAATATCTTGGGGTGATTACGAACAAGAATCGCTATGCACTGCGCAAAGGGTCGGGTGATCCGATTGAGGTGCCACAATTTACGCACATGCGTATTGCGATGGGCCTGAGTTATAACGCCACTGACCCAACGGAAAGCGCACTTGATTTTTACGAGCACATGTCGAGCCTCGACTATGTTCCGGGCGGTTCGACCAGGGTAAACGCCGGTGGTGCACATCCACAGCTGTCAAACTGTTTCTTGATAAATGTTGATGATGATATGGAGTCAATCGTAAAGTCTGTTCGTGATACGGCGTTTATTGCTAAGGGCACAGGTGGTATCGGTATTGGCTTTACAAAGCTCCGCGCTGCGGGATCTCCGGTCAAAACAACGAACACTGAATCAACCGGTCCAATTCCGTTCATGAAGATGATTGATACGGCGTTGTTTGCAGTGAGTCGTAAGGGAAAGAAGGCTGGCGCTGCCGCCCTTTATATGGAAAATTGGCACCTTAATTTTCCTCAGTTCCTCGACCTCAAACAAAATAGTGGCGATCCATATCTACGTACGCGATTTGCTAATACTGCGGTATTTATTAGTGATGAATTTATGAAGCGTGTTGAGAAGGATGAGGATTGGTATCTGTTCGACCCAGCAGAAGTTATGGATCTCACTGAACTGTACGGTGCTGAGTTTAGCAAACGCTACAAAGAATACGTCAAGTTGGCCGAAGCTGGCAAACTGCGCAAGTTCGAGAAGATCTCGGCTCGTCAGCAGTTCCGTGCTATCCTGATTCAACTGCAGGCTACCAGTCACCCATGGCTAACCTGGAAGGATACTATCAATGTTCGTGCATTGAATAATAATACGGGTACTATCCATCTTTCTAATCTTTGTACGGAGATTACGTTGCCACAAGATAATGAGAATATTGCCGTCTGTAACCTTGTGAGTATTAATCTCTCGGCACACCTCCGCGAAGATAAGACATGGGACTTCGACCGTCTCGCTGACAGTGCGCGCAGTGCCATTCGCCAGCTTGATAACCTCGTAGATGTTACTAACCTGCCAGTACCAGAAGCTATGAACGCAAACAGTCAGACGCGTGCACTGGGTCTTGGATTCATGGGCCTTACGGATGTGATCGAAAAGCTTGGCTATAGCTATGAGTCAGAAGAAGCGTACGAGCTGGTTGATCAGCTGAGTGAATACATTAGCTACTATGCTATTGATGAGTCGGCTGAGCTTGCCAAAAAACTTGGTAGCTACCCAGCGTTTAAGGGCAGTGGCTGGAGCAAGGGAATCTTGCCAATCGATACGGTTGATGCACTAGCAGCTGACCGTAAAGTCAAAGTAAATGTTAACCGCAAGGCTCGTCTTGATTGGGAGAAGCTTCGCGCTAAGGTGAAGAAGGGTATGCGTAACGCCACCCTTATGGCGATTGCACCAACGGCAAACATTGCGCACATTGCTGGTACGACGCCAGGGCTAGACCCGCAGTTTGCACAGATCTTTAGTCGTAGCACATTGAACGGTAAGTTTTTGGAAGTGAACCCAAATCTTGTTCGTGAATTGAAGCGACTTGAATTGTGGGATGAAGTGAAGGATGAAGTGTTTGCTAATCAGGGCGATATCCAGAATATCGATACGATTCCTGATGATGTTAAGGCAGTATATCGCACTAGTTTCCAGTTATCGCCCTATGCGTTTATCGAAGTGGCAGCTCGTGCGCAGAAATGGGTTGACCAGGCAATTAGCCGCAATATGTATCTTGAGACGCGTGATATCGACGAGTACGTGAAGATTTACAGTGAGGCATGGCGCCGTGGTCTCAAGACAACCTATTACCTGCACGTTAAACCGCGTCACCAGTCGGAGCAAACTACTGTGTCTGTCGAAAAGATTGCTGAGACGAAGATCAAGAAACAGGGTGGAGCTGCACGCGGATTCGGCTTTGCGAAACGAAGTTCATAGGATAACTGGGATACGAAACGTAATAACAAGAATAAGGGAGAAATAATATGGCAGATTATCAACATCCACAGGGAGGAATTCTAGGATCGGGGCTCCGTGATGGACTGAGCTTACATCCTGTCCGTTATCAATGGGCAATGGATCTGTACAACCAGGCGGTGGCGAACACATGGTTTCCGAACGAAGTGCAGCTGGTACAGGATCTACAAGACTTTGAAAAGCTAACTGATGACGAAAAACATGCCTTGAAGACAGTGATTAGTTATCTCAACCCAAATGAACTGTTGATTAACAAGTCACTGGCGTTTGGTATCTACCCATACGTCAATGCTGCTGAAGCACAGTTGTATCTGTCAAAGCAGATGTGGGAAGAGGCTAATCACTTCATGACCTTTGAGTACATTATCGAGACCTTTCCGTTTGACCGTGAAGAGATTTATGCCGCCGGATTCGGCAAAAAGTCGCTGGCTGATAAGGCAGATTTCCAAAACAAGCACCTTGATGTCATGTTGGATCCAAACTTGGATATCTACACATTGGAAGGCAAAAAGCAGTTTGTGCGCAGCCTAGTTGCCTACAACATCGTGTTAGAAGGCATCTGGTTCTACAGTGGATTTATGGTAGGCATGAGTTTCCGCCAGCGCAACTTGTTGCGTAATGTCGGATCGCTGCTGGACTGGATTACTAAGGACGAGAACCTTCACCTGACATTTGGCATCAACTTGCTGTTGACGATTTTGGACGAAAACCCAGAACTGCAAACACAAGAGTTTGCCGATGAAATTCGCGCGCTGATTCTTCAGGCCGTTGAACTGGAGAAGGCATACAACGAAGATATGCTGCCAAAGGGTATCCTTGGTCTTAACGCTGACTATGTCAATCAATACGTCATGCATATGACCGATCGTCGCCTGGTTGAGCTGGGATTTGAGCCTGAATACAACGTACCAAATCCTGCCAAGTGGATGGCGACTGCTAATGACACATTGGAACTGGTGAACTTCTTTGAAAGTACCAATACCAGTTACGAAGTAAACAGCGGAAACTAACTAAACAATGAGCGACCGACTAGTTGTTTACATGAGCACCGAAAGTGACTTGAAGCATCGCGCAGTTGCGGCTGCAATGAAGCGAGAGGGTATTGAAGTTGAGGTTAAGGGTAAAAAACTTGAATCGGGTGTCCCCGAACAGCCGTACTCACTCGATGAGTCGCTTGAAGGTGCTATGAATCGTCAAGGGGCGCTTCGTAGGCTTGGGGTAGCGGCAGATTTTTTTGTCACTGTTGAAAGTGGGCTTCACCCAGTGGCTGACGGTGTGTATGGGTGTGTCGCCGTGGTTATTGAACGACCCGGAGGGCCTGCCTATACGGGACTTTCGATTGATCTTAAGTACCCACAAGAGGTACTTGATGTCGTACCGTCGCAGTATCCAGATGTTGGCACGTGGGCTATGCAAGTAAAAGGTGCAAAAGAAAAGGATCCGTACTCAGTTTTTACTGGTGGTCGCAGAACTCGTCAGGATACGGTAGAGGACGCAGTAAGGAATGCACTTACGAGTCTTCTTGTTGCAGAGGAAGAAGCAGCTAATTAACGCAAGACATCAAGCAGAAGTAAATAGCGGGAAGTAGTTTCATGCAAACAGAGATAGAAGTTAAATTTGTCGATATTGACATAGATGACATGCGCAAGCGCCTGCAAGAGGCGGGGGCAACGCTAGCACAACCGATGCGCCTGATGCGGCGACAGGTGTTTTACTTGGTTGATCGTAACAAAGACGCCTATGTACGGGTGCGCGATGAGGGCGATAAGGCAACGATGACATACAAGTGGTTCGACGAGATCGGCCTGCATGGTGCAAAAGAGGTTGAGGTGGTTGTCAGTAGTTTTGAGGATGCGCGCAGCATTTTGCAGAATTCTGGTCTGGTACCAAAAAGTTACCAAGAAACTCGCCGCGAGACTTGGTATCTCAACGAAGCAGAGGTCGTGATTGACGAATGGCCGTGGCTGCGACCGTTTATTGAGATCGAGGCTGGGAGCGAGCAGATCGTGCGTGATGCTGCTTCGGTGCTTGGCTTTGACTGGAGCGAGGCGGTTTTTGGTGCGGCGACTGAGGCGTACCGTCAGCAGTACAAGGATTTGCCTGCGGACTTCATCATGGATGATGTGCCAGAGATCAAATTTGATGCGCCGCTTCCGGGGCGGCTGAAGGAGGAAGTATGACTGAAGAAGTACAAGGGGTATTTGATGAGAATGTTATCGGAACAATTGCGACAATCAATGAAGACGGGTCTCCATGGTCGTCGCCACTCCATATGGTAACGGACGGTGAGTACGTGTACTGGTTCTCAAAAGAGACGACCGCGCATTCACAGAACATCGCACGCGATAGCAGGGTCAGTGTCTCGCTGGTTTCGTCTGACATGAGTAAGGGCCCAAAGGGTGTCTACGTAAATGGTCGGGCTGAAGTGTTGTCGGGTGACGATGATATTCGGGCGCGAAATGTTGCTACAAAACGTCTTGGATCGTTGCCACCAGTGTTTGATGTTGCTACTGCCTATCGGCTACCTCTGGGACAGTACGACGATGAGAAATCCACAGGTAATTGTTGGTATTTTTACAGCTAAAAAGCACTTGAAAATGCTTGTGTTACGCTATATATGGCGTATAATCAGATACATAAACCACCACAAAAAGAATATAAGGGTAATTAGGGGAAACACAAAATGAACGCATCACAAATCATTTCAGACGATATGACTTTGGAGGAAAAGCTGGCAGCGATTGATCAGGCAATGGCAAATGCTAACGCTTCAGCACAGGCCTCAGCAGCAGCAAATGGCACGACGTTTGCGCCGCTTGATCCAGCTGACCTTACGATGTGTGAGGGCTGCCAATAGGCAGTGACATGATAAGGGAGGGCTCGTACATAGTGCGAGCCTTTATTGTTCTATGGTGTATGCACTACTGATCACGCTTTTGGCCGGACTTGCTACCAGCATTGGTGGGCTGTTAGCAACGCACAAAAAGGTGCTCGACCGTCCGATGCTGGCGACATCATTGGCATTTGCGGCAGGGGCGATGCTATTTGTGTCGTTTGTCGAAATATTGCCGCTAGGATTATCGATGACGGGCGAGTCAAATAAGATAATGGAATGGTGGGTGTATGGGGCATTTTTTGCGGGTATCGCGATGGTGTTGGTCATTGACCGCATACTGCCAAAGTCGTTGAATCCAAATGAAGTGGAGGGTGGAGAAGATCATCTCAGCATTACCGATAGAAAGACGAATAAGAAGCTACTTCGTAGTGGCGTATTGGTAGCGTTAGTACTGGCGCTCCATAATTTTCCTGAAGGTATGTCGACGTTTTTAGCATCATACCAGGATGTAAGTGTTGGTATTACATTGGCAGTGGCGATTGCGATTCATAATATCCCAGAAGGTATTGCCGTGGCAGCACCAGTGTATGCGGCGACCAAAAGTCGTAAGAAAGCCTTTTGGTGGGCGACTATCTCGGGCCTGGCCGAGCCACTGGGTGCAGTGGTGGCGATTGTGTTATTGCAGTTTGTTGTTCCGATGGAGTTCACTGGCCTATTGTTTGGGTTTGTGGCCGGCATGATGGTATTTGTCGCGATTGACGAGTTGCTGCCCGCCGCCCGCCGCTATCAAACCGATAAGCACCAAGTAGTCTATGGACTCATTGCAGGATTTGCAGTAGTAGCGTTAAGCTTATTGCTGCTGTAAAATAGGGATAGTATGAAGACGAAACTTCTTATTTTTGGGATTACTGGTGACCTCAGTACGCGTAAGTTGCTGCCAGCGCTGCGCGCGATTATTAACACGGGTGATTTTGACGACGTATCGATCATTGGGGTATCGCGTAAAACAGTAAATGTTACGGAATTATTACAGAAGTCGCTTGGTGGCATCGACCTCAAAGATCGTATTTCGATTGTGACGATGAACCTGGCTGAGGCTGAGGATTATCGGCATCTTAAAGACGAGATAGCCCTGGGTAGTGACGAGCAATTGGTTGTGTATCTATCAGTACCACCAATGGCGGCAACGCAAATCGTTGACTTTATGGGTGAGGCTGGCATTAATACACCAAACGTCAAGATATTGTTTGAAAAACCATTTGGTGTCGATCACGCATCGGCACAGGATATTATTACACGCACGGCTAGGTATTATACCGAAGATCAGCTGTATCGCATCGATCACTACCTAGCGAAGGAAATGGCACAGAATATCGTGGCGTTTCGTGGTCGAAATGCCCTATTTAGTCATATTTGGAACAATAACTTTATTCAGTCGATTGAGATTATTGCCAGCGAACGGATTGGTATTGAGGGAAGAGTACAGTTTTATGAACAAACTGGCGCACTGCGCGATGTTGTACAGGGTCACTTGATGCAATTACTAGCACTAACGTTAATGGATATTCCGCACGACTTTGATTGGCATGTACTACCCGATCTCCGTCTTAAGGCATTGGAGCAGCTACGTCCAGCGGATCCTGACCTGGCAGTACGTGCACAGTACGAAGGATACCAGGAAGAGGTCCAGAATCCAGGCAGTCAAACTGAGACTTTTGTTAGCCTTCAGTTGCAGTCTGACCAGCCGCGTTGGTTGGATGTGCCAATACGTTTGGTTGCTGGTAAGGCCCTGGACGAAAAGACGACAGAGGTGCGTATTCACCTTAAGAAATTACATGAAGCTCAAAGTAACTGCATCGTCTTTAAGATTCAGCCTGATGAGGGCATTCGTATCGATTTATTTGTCAAAAAGCCTGGCTATGCCCGTGAGTTTGCATCGCGTTCACTAGGGTTCAACTTTCCTGAAGATGAAAAGTTACCTGACGCCTACGAGCAAGTGATAGTTGACGCCATCCATAGTCGTAAAAGCCTTTTTACCAGCAGCAGCGAAGTCCTGCGCAGCTGGGAGCTGTTGGCCAAGGTGCAATATGCATGGGACATGGACGCTAGTCCAGTCATGCAGTACAAAAAAGGGTCGAATATCGCGTCTATTGTTGGCGGCGAAGCATAAAGCAAAGAGCGATAAACGACAAAACGGCGAAGACGCCGCTGGAGACGAGTGCGGTGAACGGCGTGGACATACCTTTTGGCCAGCCGAATTGGTGCCCGACCATGAGGATCATAATAAATAGGATACACAGTACAAGGAATGGTCCTGTACTTTTGGCGAACATCTCAAAAACACGTGATGCGTATGAGAGGGCAAACTTTCCACCAATCCCAACCCCAGTCATGATGAGAAACGAGGCTGAGATGCCTGACAGTCCCATTGACCATAAGTATTCGAGGTTGAACATAAGGAGTAGCAGTAGAAAACAGATGAATCCCAGAAATAACGCCACTTTTGTGCGAGCAAATGAGGGCGGTGTTGGCAGGCGTCGTCTGCGCTCAAGATTCTTCTCGTATATTTGACCTTGTGTGAGGGCAGTTGGGTAGAGGGTCTGAAGGTCAACCTTTTTGTTTTTATCGTCCATGACTCCTTTAGTATAGCACGATAACATCTCCACTTATCCACATATATAGCGTAGTGTAACTACTACAACACCTTATATATAGCGTACCAATGCGAAATAATGATATAATGAAACCCCATGGAAGAGCAATCAAACATGGGAGCGAAAAAATACATATTTGTAACTGGGGGTGTACTCTCGGGGGTAGGAAAGGGCATTACCGCGGCCAGCGTGGGTGCCGTCTTGCAGGCCAAAGGTCTTGCTGTTTCAATTCAAAAATGCGACCCGTATCTCAATGTAGATGCGGGTTTGCTTAATCCTGCGGAGCATGGTGAGTGTTTTGTGACGAAAGACGGGGCAGAGACGGACCTCGATCTGGGGCATTATGAGCGATTCCTCGATCTGGAGCTGACGCAAAAGAATGCGACGCTGTCAGGACGATTATTACTGGACCTGATTCAAAAAGAACGCGATGGTGGATTCGGTGGTAAAACCGTACAGTTGGTACCGCATCTCACTGGTGCAATTCAGGATAAGATTCTTGAAGCCGGTGAGGATAGCGATGTCCATATTGTTGAGATTGGTGGAACGGTTGGCGACTACGAAGGATTATCCTTTGTCGAGGCGATTCGTGAGTTCGCCTGGCGGGTCGGACGCGAAAATTGTTTGTTTGTACATGTGGTATATGTGCCGTTTATTGGTACCAGTAAGGAATTTAAAACAAAGCCTGCCCAGAATGCTCTGAACGATTTGCGAGGATTTGGTATTGTACCGGATGCAGTGATTGTGCGTAGTGACGAGCCGGCACCGCAGAGCGTCGCGAAAAAGATTGCGCTGTTTGGCGGTGTGCCAGAGAAGCAGGTTCAGTTGATGCCAAATGTTGATACCGTATTTCGTATTCCGTCGATTGTCGCCAGTAACGGTCTCCACGAGCTGCTGTCTGACTTTACTGGTGTTTCCAAGAAGCCTCATCTGGCTAAATGGGATAAGATTATTGCCGCACAGGCTGCGATGCCTATCAAGCGGGTTACCGTTGGTTTGGTTGCAAAATACATGGACAACGAAGACACATATATCTCAGTTGTTGAAGCGCTGAAGGCGGCCGCATGGAAACTAGAGATTGGCCTCGCGATCAAGTGGATCAATGCTGAAGATGCCACTGATGAGGATTTCGACAAAGTTGATGCCTTGTTGGTGCCGGGTGGATTCGGTACTCGTGGCGCCGAGGGGAAGATTGCTGCGGCAAAATATGCACTGGAATATGATATTCCATACCTTGGTATCTGTCTTGGGTTGCAGGCAGCAGTGATTGCGGCAGCTCGTCTTGGCGGCCTGAAACAGGCAAATAGCGCCGAGTTTGATCCTAAAACTCCTGAAAACGTGGTGTATATCATGGAGGGTCAGGAAGGTAAGGAATCGACAGGCGGTACCTTGCGACTGGGTGATTATACCGCCAAACTACAAAAAGGATCGAAGGTGGCCGAGCTGTATGGCACATCAACAGCAACCGAGCGACACCGTCACCGGTATGAGGTGAACCAGGTGTTTCTAAAAGCAGTTGAGAAAGGTGGCTTGATTGTCAGTGGTACGAGTCCAGATGGAAAATTGGTGGAGTATATTGAGGCATCAGGTCATCCGTACTTCGTTGCTACACAGGCGCATCCTGAATTTCGCAGTCGTCCATTTCGTGCACACCCACTGTTTGTTGGGCTGCTGGAGAATGCTTTGCGAACATAGTTGTACACAACCACAAGCGTGATACAATACAGTTATGAACATCAAAAATCAACATCATCTTTTTGAAAACGAACACATCGACGATTACAGCGTGCTGAACTTCTTGTTGCAGAATGTTAAGGGGCTTAGCCCGTCATCATTTGTGCCTGAATTTGCCGTCTATGACGATAGTGAGACAGATAGCGAATGAAAAGACGAGGTGGGTTCACTATCATCGAAGTTGCGGTGGTGGTGATTATCATTGCCATCCTCGTGACGTTATCGGCAGCAGTGTATCGTGGGATTCGCGAGCGTGCTGAAGCATCAGCAATTATTACTCATGTAAAGCAGTATGCAAATATTCTTGAACTATATATTGTCCAAAACGGCCGAGCACCGCGCGCAAGTTGGCGATGCTTGGGGGATGCGACAACGTTACCGGCGGGCAATGGATATGAGGAAAACTTTTGCTTTAATCCCGCTAGTAACCATAATGGAGCGAATGGTGGTATACCGGCACCTGCAGATCCAGCATTGATGGAGGAGTTGCGCGGTATTGAGAACGGATTGCCTACCTCTACATTTCCAGAAGTAAAGGGCTGTGTAGCCGGAAGGACGGTACGAGGGGTCATTTACGATGGCTCAACAAATAACTTCCCAGATTATTCTGCGGTTATTGTGTATTGCACGAAACTGAAGACCTGTCCGATTGGTGATAGGGTTGCCTGGTGGACGGGTACTAATCCCGATATCTCCGGCTGTGCCTATAGACTTTCTAAGAATGAGATGGGTCAGCCACGGCAATAAAGTCTCTTGTAATATCTGTTTAACAGATGAGACATGGTACACTGGTAGTGATGAACGAGACGATTGTTACTATTATAAAGAAATTATTTGACCAGACTGTGGATGTCGAGATTAGCCGTCCTGACCCACAATTTGGTGATTGGTCGACGAATGTCGCGTTGCAGCTAGCGAAACCGCTAGGTAAGAATCCACGTGTAATTGCCGAAGAATTGGCGGGCACGCTGCGAGAAACGGGTGAGTATGCAGCAGTGGATGTGGCGGGGCCTGGATTTATCAATATTACAGTAAGTGATAGTGCGTTGCTGGCTGCGATGCGACAAGAGCCAGTGAAGGTGTATGACGGACGTGCTATTGTTTTTGAGTATAGCTGCCCGAATGCGTTCAAGGAGCTTCATACAGGACATTTGTATCAAACGGTGTTTGGTGATATTGCTTCACGGCTGATGCTCGTAGGGGGTGCGAAACTGCAGCGGACGAGTTTTGGTGGCGATGTGGGACTCCATGTGGCAAAGTGTTTGTGGGGAATGCGTGAGACATTAGGCGGTGAGTACCCAGAAAAGCTGGCGACGACTGTTGAGGATGATGCGTTTGCTCGGTCACGCTGGATCAGTGGTTGCTATGTACGCGGGGCGAAAGCGTACGAGGATGACGCGGATGTTAAGGCTGAAATTGATGAGCTAAACAAAACAATTTATGGCTTTCATGCGGCCAATGACCACGATTTGCCCTTGGCGCAGATGTATTGGACGACGCGTCAGTGGAGCTATGATTATTTCGATGCATTCTATCAATTGATTGATGTTGAAACATTGCGGTATTACCCAGAAAGCGAAACTGCCATTGTTGGTATGCAGGTGGTGGATGAGCAACTCGCAAAAGGTAACCTGAGAGAGTCTGATGGTGCAGTTGTTTTTGAAGGCGACGAATCAAAGCATCTTCATACGCGCGTATTTGTGACGAGTAAGGGTCTACCGACCTATGAAACTAAAGACATTGGTGTCATTTGGAAAGAAAAAGAAGATTATAATTTTGAGCATCGATATTTACTGACAGGTAATGACCAAAAAGAATATATGCGTGTGGTATTTGCCGCCGCCGAGACTTTCCGCCCTGATCTTGCAGGTGCCATGACGCATCTGACCAACGGTACGGTAAAGTTTGCAGATGGCAAAAAGATGAGCAGCCGCCTGGGCAACGTGACGCGTGCGCTTGATGTGATTGATATTGTACGCGAAAAGGTGCGCATGTTGATTGATGATGAATCGCTCATCGAACAAGTGACATTAGGCGCAATTAAGTATGCATTTGCTCGGTACAAACTAGGTGGTGACATTGCCTTTGATGTTGAGGAGACGGTAAGTTTGCAGGGAAATTCTGGTCCGTATCTTCAGTATGCACATGCGCGTGCGCGTAGTATCCTCGAGAAAGTGACGGCTGAACTGCAGCCACTCACAGGCATTCAGGCTGAAGATCGTGCGTTAGTGCGCAAGCTTGGTGAGTATAGTGACGTGGTGACGCTTGCGATTCGTCATCTCGAGCCACATCATATTTGCCACTATCTTTTTGAACTGGCACAAGAATTCAATCGTTATTATGAGAAGAATCAAGTGGTCGGATCGGATACTGAAGGCCATCGAGCTAGTTTAGTGAATATCTATGCCGACACATTGCAAGCGGGTCTTACGATGTTGGGTATTCACGCACCAGAACGAATGTAATGCTTGCATCGACAGGTTAATTGTTGTACGTTAAGAAGTGAACTATGAAAGCTATATGTCACATCACTCCATGCATGATTCTCGGTCTCATGTTCGATGTGCCCTCGGCGCCGTAGTTTGCACGTATCTGCATCCGAAACGACCGCCGAGGGAAACCTCGGCGTTTTTTGTTGAAGCGATGCGTCTGACCTTGGGGACCGTCCCCGAGGCAAAACAATTTGGAGGAGGGATGACACTCTCAGGAACACGGCATACTGGCGGAAGTCAGGACTGCCGGCATGTGACGGCTGCACTCAAAAAGACCGGTGGTTCTGTACGAGCCACAACCTGGTCTGATGTGCGGTCAAAGCTGAAGCTGGGTCGATGCATGACAACACAGACGTTGAAGTCGACAGTCATGTCGATGAAAACGACTGACGACCTCGAGGTCCGAGTTGTGCCCGACAAGGGCATCATCTCCATCAAGCTGTCCCGTTAGGTCCTACAGGACTGCAACGGGCATTCCCCGGCTGGCATCAACGACACTATCCCAGTCGTTGGTGCCAGCCGGCCCATCATCTTTCCTCCAATAATTCCTTAAATAATATGTACACAGATCGCTTAACGACACCACATACTGACATTTCTGAATTTGGCGTAACACCCGAACCTATTTTAGATTCGACAAGATTTAAAATGATTAAGGAGGTGTATCAATCATCAGAGCAATCGTACGATGACAGGGTTGAGGCGGCAAATGCCACGGCGGATCTCGTGCGGCGTACACTACGGTTTGAAAAGCATACATCAGCACATCCACCGTTTAGCCCCGAGATGCTGGGTCAGACACAACGGACAAATTGCCACGGCCACTCAATTGTTACTTCGGAATGTCTTGATGAGGTTGGTGTCGACCACTGGATTAGTTTTGCAAACCAGCACTCATTTATTGTACTGGAGGATGAGTTGCAGCATGACGGAGTGTCGCATCGAGTAAACTTACTTGATACAGCAGAGAAACATCTATACATTGATATGACATCGGCGTTTGCGGGAACAGCGCTTGCCAAGCAAGGCGGTGAGTATGGCGCGGTGAATACAATTCGTGGTGATATTATTTTGGAACGCTCGCATTTTGCGAATAAGGAAGCCGCACGGGCAGAGCGCCTATGGATGAGTTTTGCGTCGGAGAGTAGTCGTCGTTTCAAGGATGAGATGGCGTTGAGGCGTGATAATATACTCGTTATGCGGTCGTATCGACCTGAGCAAGGACGCGCATTACTGGCGTCGTATACGAATTTTGTTCATGCAGTTTTGCAAAGAGAGTTCTGGACGGCCCATCAAAACCTCACGCCGCTTGGCGGATTGTATCCTGATATTGACCGTCGTAATAAGCTGGTTGCTCCTACCCAAACAATACGTGCACTCGGACAAACAGGAGAGATTGCGGCTGCACTCGATGACGTCCGTATTATTGAAGAAAGCTTGTGGCCAACCGAAGATCTCACGTTGCGGCTATGGCCGGCTGACCAGCGAAGACGATTGGGGATGCTGGCGGGGAGCGCCGATCTTATTGATGCTTCGATTGAGGCCTATGAAGAAATTATTGATGAGCGGAGCAAGCAACGTAAGTCGACGGTTGCGGTGCGTGGTCGCTTGGCAAAAACACAACGTCAAAGGGCGCAGTTGTTTATACCCTAAGGGGTAGTGTATGCTATGGCTATAAACTAATTGTGGAGAAACGAAATGGCAGAATCAAAAAAGACGCAGCGACCTTCAGTAAAGAGTGTTGCGGCAAAAACAAAAGCGAAAGCAGCTTCAGCAGTGAAGGGCGGTGCTGGACATGGTAGTGGATTTGTAGAATTCATTCGCACCCAAGGTGTGGTTGGGCTTGCGGTCGGTCTCGCAATCGGTACCGCAGCAGGCGATACGGTGGCAAAATTGGTTGAAGGATTCATTAACCCAATCGTACAATTTCTC
Source organism: uncultured Candidatus Saccharibacteria bacterium (assembly GCA_937859515.1). Taxonomy (GTDB): domain Bacteria; phylum Patescibacteriota; class Saccharimonadia; order Saccharimonadales; family Saccharimonadaceae; genus CALMAK01. Next base: position 84,853 of record CALMAK010000018.1, read on the forward strand.
GTAGGATCGCAAGCAGGCCTGCAAGCTGCCGTATGGCATGTCGAGCTATGGGGACGTAATGCGGACTTTGCATGGGGGGCATTTGTGTCATCGGCGATTACGTTGCTTGCGACAGCACTCGTAATCTACTGGATTATCCATGTGTTGAAGCTAGATCGCCTTGATAAGAAAAAAGATTAATTATCTCGGTAGATATTAAAAACGGCGTCATTCTGACGCTGTTTTTAATTCTAAATAATACCAAGTTTAACTTCTCCACGAGAAGTATTGGTTGGTAGTAGAGTCACCCTGATGTGGTCTTCTCATCTACGCTACCCAATACTCCTCGTGGATTGAAGTTAGGCGGCGATTTTGCCTCGATCTCGATTGGGACGGCCGTGGAACGAACGGTCATCTCGCTTGGTCCGCTTGGACGATCGCCCTGACTTGCGCTTGCGTTGCTTGCGAGCAGGATCGTACTTGTCAAACACACTGACAGGGACGTACCAGATCGCACCGACGCATACGAGTTCATGGTCCTGGACCATTCGCTCGATCGCAACGTTCAGTAGCCATCAGCGCATCAGATCGACGAATTGATCGCGTTCGCGTTTGCTCTCTTGGAATCCATACTCCCGCCTGAAAAAGCTCGGGCAGATTTCGGATCCGCTGATGAGGGCTGAGCGGCGGCGCTTAGTGTCCTGTGGCGACTTAAGCCGGTGCTCGTCTGGTGTCATGAGATGCTTGCTCTCACGATGACGCTGCTTACGTACCCTGTTGGCACGGCGGCTATCGGACGCATCAATGAAATCAGTAAGGGCGTTGATGCTATCACCGACGCCTCTCACCTCATGACACGTGCCACGTCCTGTCAACGGAACACTGGCAAACCGAATCGCTTCCAGTACGCGCGTTCGTGCGATGCGAACTCGCTTTTCGTACTCCTCTCCGTTTCCGAGAAAGTCCTCGGGTCGTTCCTTGTAGAAAGTTGTGTCGATTGACACGTAGCGAGCGTTTCCGCTCGCATCACGAGCTATAGGCATAGTGCTCCTAACTTCTGAGGTGCGTCATCGCGCGGATTTGCGCCGAGTATAGCCTCGCAGGGATGATAAATATTATTAAAGATTGCTTAACGGAAAAAGGCAAGCACAACAGGATTAACGGTGAGTCGTGTTACTTTCAAAGAAATGACAGCGCCCCCTCGTGTGAGGGGGCGTATGCGCCGTGGTTCGGTAGGGTCACCTTGATGTGGCTATTCCCATCCTACTACACGGACAAGCACCTATATCATCCTCCTTGTCGGACGGTACGATGTGCGGTTTTGGCCGCTTTCGTTACCTTCGTGATTGCACGCTGCTCGGCACGGTATGTCGATAGCGTGGATGGCAGGATATTCCAGACGCACCCGTCATGCCAGATGGCCTGCTCGCGAACGAGACTTTCGATTGCTAGCCGGATTGTCCGTTCATGAATCTGTCTCACGAGCTCAGCGTAGCAAGGCCGGGCTAACCCCAGCAGGTGCGCTGGTAGCGACGGAAGGGTTGTGAGCGATACAAATGACTTCATTCGTCGATCAAGCACGAACGTCGCTAGTTCACTCTGCCTGGGACCGGCACCACCAATGTAGTGGTTGGTTCCACGGATTGCTCCGGAATGTACCTCAGTAGCGCGGTCAAACGCGCGTAGTACTCGTCCACGTGCAATCTGCACGACATCATGAAGCTGGGTCGCATCATAGACATCGGACAGATCAAACTGTGGAATCCATGGCCGTCTTTGACTGGACATGAGATACTCCTGGTCTTGTAGGTGCGACAACACGGATTGGATGCCAATTTAGTTATACACTGCTCGCCCTCATGGCACAAGGCATGGTATAGTAGCTGTGATGAGCGAGAGCGTAAAACTTCTTTGGATTGACCTTGAGATGACGGGACTTAGTCCTACTGACGACAGAATCATGGAGATAGCAGCGATTGCAACCGATTGGGATTTTAATGAGGTCGCGACGTACGAAGCAGTAAAAAAGGTCGGCACTAATCTTATGAAACAACGTATGGTGGGTGAGTTCTGGGACAAGTATTCGGGCGTGCGTGATGCATTGCAGGCGCAGAACGAGACTGGCAAGAATGGTCGTACGGTCGAGAATGAACTATTGGCATTTCTTGATAAGCATTTTGCTGACGGCGACCAGGTAATTTTGGCGGGCAATTCGATTCATCAAGACCGAAAATTTATCGAGAATGAATGGCCACGTCTGAACGAACGGTTGCATTACAGGATGCTCGATGTTAGTGCTTGGAAAGTAGTTTTTGATGGCAAGTACAAAAAGAAGTTCGCCAAACCCGAAGCTCACCGCGCAATGGAAGACATCCGAGGCAGTATTCAGGAGCTCAAGTATTATCTTGGCAAAGTTCGCGTCTAGCCGTACACTATACCTATGACAATACAGGTGAGGGGGCGACGGCGTGTATGGCCATTCGCGATTGGCGTAGGCGTATTACTTGCGGTTGCTTGCCTGGTGACTTGGAAAGTGTGGCCGCGGGACGACTCATCGGCACCGGTTAATAACGGTGCGTCGATCGTAGCGGCAACACCAGTACAAATAACCTCAGATATTCTTTTCTTGGGAAATACGTTTTGGGGACGATATACGGGGGAGTATGCTGCTAAAAGCGAACTTGGCAACGCCTATCCATTCTCAAAGCTGAGCGAACTTGATCGTGATAAATATGATGCATGGATCTCTGGGCTTGAGTGTCCATTGAAGGCGAGTGTTCATATGACGGCAGCTCAGCAAGAGGAGAACCTACAGTTCAACTGTTCGCCTGATTTTGTACCCGAGGCGAAGAAATGGTTTACGGCATTTACACTTGCTAATAACCATACCGATAACCAGGGGGCCGATGGCTTTGCTGAAACACAGGAGCATCTTGAGGCGGCTGGGATCCAGTATTTTGGGCATTATGACCCTGATGTAATTGACGATATATGTGAAGTGATTGCGCTGCCAGTCACAGTACGATACAGCGACGATAGTACAAAGAAGCAGGCGCTCCCTGTAGCAATATGTGCGTATCATGGAGTATTTAAGATTCCGTCTCAGGCTGCCGTTGATGAGATTGCTCGCTATAGCAAGGTGATGCCAGTATTTGCTATGCCACATATGGGTGCAGAATATAAGCCTGTACCTGATCAAATCAAAACTGATTTTTATCACGGCCTGATTGATGCCGGTGCCGATGTAGTGATAGGTGATCACCCACACTGGATACAATCAACCGAAGCCTATAAAGGAAAACTGATTGTATATTCGATGGGCAATTTCATGTTTGACCAAAACTGGAACCCCGAGTTAATGCGATCGGCGGCGATTCATACGCAGATGACAATTAAGGACGGAGCATTACAGGATTGGTTGTCACTGGGTGAATCGTGTCGTACGTATAAAGATAATTGCCTTGATACGGCAGAGCAGAAGGGGCTGGCGCGGTTGCAGCCTTCGTATGGGTTTGAGGCTTTCGGTACGCAAACTGACAAGCGTGCACTGACGGGTCTGGCGGATGACGCGACAGAGCGGTTAATACTGGACCGTCTGCGCTGGGATACCACAATGAGTGAACTTACCTCGCCATACGGACCGTTGTAGTCTTGTATCTCTCTTGACTCTCATTTCGTAGTACAATAAATACTATGACGCATAAAGAGCTTGAAGCATATATCCTTAGTTTTCCAAACACGTGGCTTGATTATCCATTTGGTGAGGGCACGAGTGTATATAAGGTGGGTGACAAAGAAGCAAATAATGGAAAGTTATTTGCGATTATTGCAGATGAATCAAAGCCACTACGAGTCAGTCTAAAATGTGATCCGCTGCTGGCGGTGAACTTGCGCGAAAAGTACGAGTCGGTGCTGCCTGGATATCATTTGAACAAAAAACACTGGAATACGATTATATGCACTGGTCAGCTATCTCAGGATGAGATATATGATCTTGTACGTCTTAGCTATAATCTTGTTACTGACGTGTCGGCCTAGCTAGACGAGGCGCTATATTCTTCAAGTTGCTTTTGAAGAGGCTCGAGGTTTTTGTAGGTCGTCTCAAGGTAGGTACGCAATTCGGCATTGTCGGTCATCTTATGGATTGAGTCAAGCTGTACCATGATAGTTGTTAATCTGAATGACATTTCTCGGGCATAGACGCGGTCAAAGACACCGTTAAGGCGTGCATCCTCTAGTTTTTCGGTCGTCTCAACGCTTGTATCGTCTGCTTCTGCTGCTTTTGCATTGCCAACGGGAACACCTGCAGTGGTAAATGCATTTGTCAGTCCGGTGCCGGCATTTGTTAGTTGTATCGTGAGACTGCTATTAAGGGCATCAAGCTCTCTGCTTCGGAGATTTTCTTGGGCATTTTTGGCGATGAACCCGGTAGCTCCAACGCGAGTTGTTACTTGTTGACTCAGCGCGGCAATATTTGGCTTGCTGCCCTGAAGAACGGTTGCGATGGCGAAGCCAAGAAACGCCAGAAGTATGACACCGCCAGCAATCGCAACTTGTTTACGCGAGAATCCAAATGAAGCTTTTTGTTGGGGTGCAATTTGCTCAAGGTAGTCAATGGGCGCAATGCCATCTGGTGTAAGTGGCAGTTCTGGAGAATTGTAGGTGCCGTTTGGCTGCAATGGTTGTGCGGGTGCTTGTGGCATTGGCTGTGGGTATGTCTGAGGTTGAGCCACGGGCGCAGGCTGTGGTTGTTGAGGTTGCTGCAGCTGCCACGGATCAGGGGATTGCATAGGAGCAAATCCTTGTTGAGGTTGTTGGGGCCCTGGTGCAGGGTAGCCTTGTGGTTGTATGGGCTGCTCTGGCTGAGGTGAAAGGGGCGCAGGTCCTTGCTGCGGAGGATATGGTGGCTGCTGGCCTGGCTGTTGAGGATACATATCCCCATTTAAGCACAAACACTAACAGAGGTAAATAGTGGTATACTAAAAATATGCAAGTAAGCGTCCTCCATCAATACTCACTTGTGTCTGCGCATCGTTCTCGAGGCGCATCTGGCATTTTTTGTGTCTCAACGTATAGTCCCATACGTTTCTCCACAAGAAAATCCCAGCTGACACACTCGACAACGACGCTTGAGTCAACAAGGAGTATCGATGCAGGACGCTAAAGAGGAAGTGCGCGCAAGGCTGAATATTGAGGACGTTATCGGAGAGTACGTTCAGCTCAAACGTGCGGGGCGCAACTTTAAAGGCCTCAGTCCGTTTAGCGGTGAAAAAACACCAAGTTTTATGGTGAGTCCTGATAAACATATCTGGCATGATTTCTCGAGTGGTAAGGGTGGTGATATCTTTAGTTTCGTCATGGAAGTAGAGGGTATGGACTTTCGCCAGGCATTAGAACATTTGGCGCGCCGTGCCGGGGTAGACCTCTCGATATATCAGTCTGCACGTAGTGGTGAGATTGCAAAGAAGAAAAAACGACTGCTGGAGGCGCATCGCTTGGCGTCACAGTATTATCAACAAAGTCTTCTGAGTAATCAGCATGCCTTGCAGTATGTCTTTAAGAAGCGTGGCCTGAGTAAAGAAATTGTTCGAGATTTTCAGATTGGGTATGCACCATCAAGCGGTGATGCCTTGGTGCAGTTTTTAACTAAAAAAGGATTTTCCAAAAGCGAGCTTGCTGATGCGGGATTAACGAATCGCTTTGGTGGTGACTTGTTTCGTGGACGCATGATGGTAGCATTAATGGATTCGGGTGGACAGGTAATTGGGTTTACGGCACGCATTATCGAGGATGATCCTAACGCACCAAAGTATCTCAATACGCCACAGACATTACTGTACGATAAGGGTCGTCATGTCTTCGGGCTTTCGCAGGCAAAAGAAGCGATTCGTTCGCATGATTATACCGTCATTGTTGAAGGCAACATGGATGTCATTAGTAGCCATCAGGCGGGTGAGACGATGGTGGTCGCGACAGCAGGTACTGCGATGACCGAGCATCACCTTAAGGCATTATCGCGTCTCAGTGCACAGGTGCGTTTGGCGTTTGATGGTGATAAGGCGGGCATCGCAGCAACCGAGCGTGCGATTCCGATTGCGCAGACTGTCGGAGTAGAGCTGACGATTATTACGCTGCCAGGTGAAGCAAAGGACCCGGATGAGTTGATTCAACAAGATGTGGCATTATGGCGTAAGGCGATTGAGAGCGCCGAGCCTGCGGTGGACTGGCTCCTCGGGCAGTATGAATCACGCGTTGATATGAAAACTGCAGCAGGCAAGCGGCAGTATACTTCGGCCGGTTTGAACCTCGTGCGAGCATTATCGGATCCGGTTGATCAAGATCATTATGTGCAGGTTATGGCACGCACGACTGGAGCGTCCATTGAGGCCCTGAGGGAGAAAATGTCTCAGGGTACTTCTGAGGCACCAGTGCGGCTGCGCCCAGTGGCAGCAACTGCGAAGGTAGATGATCCAGCGGCCGATACCTCTCGCCAGGATGATCTATTGGCGGCGCTTTTGATCGATCCGGCTGCGCGCCAGCAATTACACGCATCTCATGTATTACTATTTGAAGGTGAAGCGCGTCAGGACATTGCCGCGTACTTGGCCGAACATCAGGAAATGATCGAAGACACACCTCAGTTATTGCAAAAACATGATACGTATGTCAAAATACTATTATTACGTGCCGACACTCGGTATGCCGCATGGGACGCCAAAGATCGCTCCCTCGAAGTGGCCCGACTGCTCCGCCAGTGCATAACAGAACACAGCAAACTAAAAAGAGAACAATTAATTGACGAATTACGCGATGCCGAAGATCAGGGTGATGATGAACGGTCAAATGCAATTCGTGCTGAGCTCAATACGCTTATAAAGGAGATAAAGCATGGCTGATGACACAACAAATGACAAATCGATTGATGACGAGACGCAGGACGTTGTTGACGCAAGCGGTGGATTTGTTTCAAGTCTCACCGACATCGAGGGTCCAGCGGTTGATGAACTGGAAGAAGAGGAAGAAGACATTGATCTTCTCAACCAAGGACAATATTTTGATGATGCGAGCGACGACTCGGTACGCCTCTACTTGCGCGAAATTGGTAAAATTCCACTGCTGAATGGTGAGGAAGAGTTAGAGCTGGCGCAAAAGGTGGTGGCTAATCGTGATGAATTAGCCGAGGTGCAGGAAAAGCTTGCCGATGAAGATACGAAGCTAAACGAGCGTCAAAAGCTAGAGGCTAAAGCGGCGAAGTTGAGTAAGCCAAAAGACAAGATGGCCGAAGCAAACATGCGTCTCGTAGTGTCAATTGCAAAGCGTTACAGTGGTCGCGGTCTTGATCTTTTGGACTTGATCCAAGAGGGAAATACGGGACTGCTGCGTGCGGTTGAAAAGTTTGATCCCGACAAAGGCTTTAAATTCTCAACGTATGCCACCTGGTGGATCCGCCAGGCGATTACTCGTGCGATTGCCGATCAGGCGCGTACGATTCGTATTCCTGTGCACATGGTTGAGACTATCAATAAATTGCTGCGTACCCAGCGCCGCATGACTCAAGAGCTCAATCGCGAACCAACCATTGAAGAATTGGCTGTCGAGCTAGAGATGGAGCCGGAGAAGGTTGAATATGTCATTAAGATTAAACAAGATATCACATCGTTAGATGCAGGTGTTGGTCGTGACGAGGGTGAAGATGACAGTGTATTGGGCGATTTCATCGAAGATGAGGATACTGCGACACCTGAAGAGTCGGCTGCAAATCAGCTGCTAAAGGAGCAGGTCCAGAGTGTTCTGTCGAGTTTGTCTGAGCGCGAACAAAAGATTATCAAGATGCGTTTTGGTCTTGAGAATGGCAAAAGTCATACGCTTGAAGAAGTGGGGCAAGAGTTTGCGGTCACTCGTGAGCGTATTCGTCAGATCGAAGCAAAGGCACTCGCCAAGCTTCGTAAGCACAAGGATGCTAAAAAGCTGCACGAATATCTTGGATAGATAATGTAATGAGGAGGGGCTTGCCCCTCCGCTTTGTTTTGGAATGAATGCTCCACTCCCTAAAGCTTGGTCTTACGACCTCGTACTTGCGGTGCTGAACGTCACGTTAAAAGTCGATTTCCTTGAGGATCCTGTCCAGATTAATATCAAACGCCTCGATGTCATGATCGTTGATGATGAAGTGGTCAGCCATAGCGATTGGACCACCCTTGTTTAGTAGCTCGATTTCGTTCCAGTCACGAGTCTTTGCTTCTTCGGCAGTCAGTGGCCGCTCGGGGCGATTAGCGAGACGGTGATGGCGAATATGTCGTGGTGCAAGCACAGCAATGAGGGAGAGTTCACCGGGGAAGGCGTGCTTTAGGGCTTTATACTCTGTCCACGAGTATAACCCGTCGGCAATAATGCGGTGTTGGCCCGCTTCGACCAAATCTTGAATCTGAGTAATGATACGCTTGGCAATAAAGTCGTCACCTTCCTCGGCACGGAGTTTTTTGCGAATCATCGCTTCATTTTCTGGGTTGATATCAAGACCAGCTTCTTTAACGGCCGCCAAAACAACGCCACCAAAGTATACTTTTGGGTGTCCTTTTTCGGTGAGGTAATCAACGGCAGTACTTTTGCCACTACCTGGCATGCCAACAAAGGCGATAATCTTAGTTTTGGAATGAGTCATAGCACTATTGTATCAGAGGTGGTTCTTGACATGAAAAAATTGCTCGGTAGAGTGACATATATAAGCATAACAATGGTAGAGAAGAAGGGTTTTCTTGTGATACTAACGGAATCAATGCAAGGCACAAGTGAGCAGATGCCCGAAAGGGGGCGGCATCTCACCGAGGCGCAACGACGGTCGCTACATCATATTGAGGCGCAACTACAATCAGAAAAGCATCACGACGGCACCGATAAATGGTGGCGTTTTTTTGATGCCGGTGTTCGTGATGAGCATGGTGCGGTGTGGGCGCTCTATAATGATTTCCACCATCAGGAGGCTCCAGAAGGCTGGAAGATGTTCTATTGTCCACCTCATGAGGAGGAGTTTCAGAACATCGAGATTGACAGGGCGCTGTATACGGTGATTCCAGGGAATACTAGACACGAGGATACGCATACGATGCAACTTGATGTTGGCGGCGAGGCAAATCGACCAATGGGTATGGTGCATAATGATATTCTTAATATTCTGTTCCGGGGCGAGAAACCTCCGATTGTGAGGTTTTGGTCTGATAAAACTGCAATGATACCCGTTGCAATCGAGCAAACAGGAGAGGAGGGGTATTCGCGTCCTATCATTGAGATGGGCGCGCGTGCACTTGAAGTTGAGCGCCCCGCCGCGTAGCATCCCTTATGTCTGTTATACTAAGGCATATGAAACGTTTGGTGGTAATTGATGGTATGTCGGTGTTTTATCGCGGGTATTTTGCAATGCCAGGCCTCAGTTTATCTGATGGTACGCCAACGGGTGGTGTGTTTGGTTTTGCGTCGATTGCGATTGAAGTAATTAAAAAGCTTAATCCTGATTATGTGGCTGTGGCTTGGGATATTCGCGGTAGCAGTACCAGTAAACGCAGTGCGATATATCCGGAATACAAGGCTGGACGAACTAAGCCACCGGAGGATTTTTATGCGCAGATGCCAATTTTGCATGAACTGCTCGATAGTTTTGGGTGGCCGTTGTATGAATTGGCAGAGTATGAGGCGGATGACATTATGGGGACGTTCGCGACCGAGGCAAGCGCGAAAGGCATTGAGACTTGTATTGTGACGGGCGATTACGATATGTTGCAACTGATCTCCGACACGGTGTCAGTATATATTACTAAAAAAGGCAGTGATCTGATTGAGTTTAATGACGCGGCATTTAACGAAAAGTACGGTATTCGAGTTGACCAATTTATCGATTACAAAGCGCTCATTGGTGACACGAGTGACAATATTCCAGGTGTTCGTAAGGTTGGTCCAAAATCGGCACAGAAGCTACTCAATGATTATGGGACGCTCGATGGGGTGTATGAGCACCTTGACGATTTGAAGGGTATGGTAAAGATAAACCTCGAGGAAGATCGTGACAATGCATACCTCAGTCGACAGTTAGCGGGTATTTATTGTGATGCACCGGTGCAGCTCGATTGGGATATTGCCGATGTCAATGACACGGACCTCGATAGGGTATCTGATATTCTCAAGCGTCTTGAGTTCACTTCATTGGTGCGACGACTACCGAAACATATGCAGCAAACGGCTGATGTCGGGTTACATTTTGAAACCTCTCATCAGGTGGATGTTGTCGAGCAGCCATGGCCAAGTGAACTGACGTTTGATGGCCCTGCAGTGTTATATCTTGAAGATGAAGTATTGTGGGTATCACCCAATAAAAACGTTGTCTATCGGCGCGACGCGCAAGGTGTGGATGTATCGGTGTGGCGAGCGTTAGAGTTTGGTACGGTTATTGCCTATGATGTGAAACGGCTCTATCATGACCTGGCATCACGGGGTGTGTCGTCGGTAAAATTCGGCGAGGTGCATGACATTCGTCAGGGCGCATTTTTGATTGACCCTTTAAGGCGTGATCGAAGTCTTGCGGCGTTGGCCGATGAGGAAGTTGACGGCCCACAGACTACTGTGGCAGCACTATGGAAGGTGTACGCTTGGCAACAAGATGCATTTGAACACTCTCCTCGTGTTGCTGATGTGGCGCGTAACCTTGATTTTCCAGTCATCTATCCACTGTTTTTAATGGAGCATCGTGGTATACGTATAGATTCATCACTACTGGCAACGATGAGCGTGGAATTAGGCAATGAACACGCCAAGCTTGAACAAGAAATGTATAACATGGCGGGCATTGAGTTTAACATTGCCAGTCCGGCACAGTTATCTGAAGTGCTATTCACCAAGCTGCAATTACCAACTACAGGAGTCAAAAAGGGTAAGACAGGGTATAGCACTGATCAAAAAACGTTGGATAAGTTGCGTGGTCTGCATCCGATTATAGAATTGATTGAGCGTACACGTGAACTTGCTAAGCTAAAAAATACCTATGTAGATACCTTACCGCAGCTGGCCGATGAGAACGGTTGCATTCATACCACCTACGAGCAAGACGTGGCTGCCACGGGGCGGCTGAGCAGTAACCATCCGAACCTGCAAAATATTCCAGTACGTACCGAGATCGGGCGTCGTATCCGTGAAGCATTTGTCCCGTCGGACGGTAAAGTGTTCGTCAGTGCTGATTACGGTCAATTCGAATTGCGGCTCGCAGCCGTGTTGGCGGATGATCAACAGATGATCAACGATTTTAATAGTGGTATTGATATTCATACCAAGACTGCCAGTGATGTTTACGGTATTCCACTCGACAAAGTGACCAAAGATCAGCGACGCGACGCCAAGGTGATTAATTTTGGTGTACTGTATGGCATGAGCCCGCACGGCCTTGCTGCTGCAACTGGCATGACCTTCGGTGAGGCAAAACAATTCATCGATCAATATTTTGCGGTTCGTGCACCGATTCGTCGGTATATTGATGCCACCTTGCAACAAGCCCGTACTGATGGATATGTTGAGACGTATTATGGGCGTCGGCGTCCGACCCCAGATATTCACAGTAGTAATTTCATGGTTCGTCAGTCAGCTGAGCGTGCTGCGGCCAACATGCCAATTCAGGGCACTGAGGCAGACCTCATGAAACGTGCAATGTTGGTAGCTGAAGAGCGACTGACAGGTAAGGCCGAGCAACTGCTTCAGGTGCACGACAGCATCCTTGTTGAATGCGCCCCCAAGGATGTGGATGAGGTCTCAGCAATTCTCAAAACTTCGATGGAATCGATTGCACCAGAACTTTCTATTAATCTGGATGTTGATGTATCAACTGGTAAAAATTGGGGAGAGCTGTAATATGAAATTACAGGTCGGTGTGAAGGTGTTGATCCATCAAGATGGCAAGTATCTTTTTTTGCGCCGAAGCGCTGCATTTAAAGCAGGTCCACAGAAGTGGGATATACCGGGTGGCAGAATTGAGCCCGACGAGCCATTAGGAGTGGCACTTGCGCGCGAGGTACACGAAGAAACGGGATTGCAGTTAACGGGTACTGACAAGTTACTTGCTGCACAGGACATATTTGTCCCGAATAAAGAAGTACATGTAGTGCGGCTCACCTATATTGGGAGGGTGGATGGGGATGTGATAATTAGTGATGAGCATGATGATTATCGATGGATGACACTTGAGGCAGTTGGCGTAGAACCTCACGTTGATTCGTATCTCAAGGAGGTGCTACAGACATTGGAGAGTGGCAATGGCTGAGCAGTGTATTTTTTGTGAAGAGTATGGTGGTGGCTGGAATACGTTTGCCGAGACTGATCTGTGGCGTGCGCGGTGGGATTTATATCCAGCAACACCAGGTCATGTTGAGATTCTACCAAAACGCCATGTGCAGCACATCGAGGAACTAACTGACGATGAATTGAATGCGATGATGTGGTTTGCACGGTACGTCATGGAGCAAGTGCAAGGGGCGGATTTAATTGGTCTTTATACGGCGCTACTGCCAGATAGCAATGAGAAGAATCAGCCACTGCTGTCCTCGGCATTATTAGCGGCGCAGTATCATCATAGGCAACCGGAAGCGTTCAATATTGGTATTAATGATGGTCCAGCAGCTGGGCAGAGTGTCCACCATCTTCATCTGCATATTATGCCGAGATGGGAGGGTGATGTGCCGAATCCAAGAGGTGGCGTGCGCAATTTGTTTCCCAATGACACCTATAAGGAGATATAAATGAATATTAGTATCGTGAAGTTAAACAGTGCGGCGGTCGTACCGCAATACCAGACTGCAGGCGCAGCTGGTGCAGATATTCACGCGTGCATTGACGAGACAATTACACTGCAGCCGATGGAACGACGCATGATTCCGACGGGACTTGCGATGGCAATTCCTGAAGGCTATGAAGTACAAATCCGCGCTCGCAGCGGTATGAGTATCAAGTACGGTATTACTATGATCAATGGTATTGGGACGATTGATGCGGATTATCGTGGCGAGGTGGGTGTGCTGTTGGTTAACCTGGGTGCTGAACCATTTATGGTCGAACCCGGCATGCGTATTGCACAAATGGTTGTTGCAAAATACGAGGTGGCTGAGTGGCGCGAGGTTGATGAGCTCAATCAAACCGAGCGTGGTACGGGCGGATATGGTAGCACTGGTCATCAGTCTTAGTAGCTGATTGACTAAAGACTAGGGATATACTACTGTAGTGGTATGTCACGTTATTCACGAAATCGATTCCTCCCTATACTACTTGTTGTCGTTGTCATGATTATCGCCATCGTGGCGTTGGTGTCGTTGGCGCGTGCAATTTTCTTTTCGGGTGATCGATCTTCAAATACAACGCAACAGATTGATGTTAGTCGTGAGGCGTTGTTAAATACTGCAGAAGGGCACAGCGTTCGGATGACGATTCGTGGTCCCATTGTAGCTGACGAGACGTTTAACTCGTACCGTATTACCATTACACCATCTTCACGATCGCTAGTGACATACAAGGGGTATCTTGGTGGTCAGATTGATGCAGTTCAGTTGGGTAACAATGTTTCAGCATACGAAGAGTTTGTGCACGCCCTTGATAAGGCGGCGCTACCAACTGGCACGCAATTTCCTGCGGACAAGGATGATACGCGCGGTATCTGTGCGACAGGACGTATTTATGAGTACGAAATTATCAATGGTGACGAGGTGGTAAAGCGCCTCTGGACCTCAACCTGCAAAGGTTCGCCTGGATCGTTACAGGCCAGCGCCGACCAACTGACAAATCTCTTTATTGTGCAGATTCCTGATGCAAGAGACGTATTGAATAAGATCAGCATCTAGGTATGTCGACAAAAGCAATTATATTTGACTGTTTCGGGGTGCTATATCACGGAGCGCGGAGTTTTGTGCTGGACCAGGTATCAGATGAGATACGTCCTCGAGTGAATGAATTATTTGATCAGGCAGATTATGGCATAATCACGACTGCTGAGTTTGTCGAGCAAGTCGCCGAAGAAATGGGTGTTTTGGCCCAGGATGTTGAAGTGATGCTTTCGTCACAATATCGGCGTAACGAAATGTTGGTGTCACGCCTTGAAAGGCTTCGCATCAAGTATCGAGTGGGGCTTTTAAGTAATGTCAACGATACATTAATTCGACGATTATTCACTGATGAAGAATTAGAGCGTTTTTTTGATGTGGTGGTCATGTCGAGCAGCGTTGGTATGATAAAGCCACACCCCGAGATCTATGAACTGACGGCACATCGTCTGGGCGTTGATCCGCATGAATGTATCATGATCGACGACGTACTGGCAAATATTGATGGCGCTAGGGCAGTTGGTATGGACGGGGTGATTTGTGAGTCAACCGAACAGTGCCTCGCTGATTTACGTAGCAAAGGCGTTGATATATAAATGCCTGAACTACCAGAAGTCGAAACTGTCCGTCGTGGCCTTGAGGGTCTGATGATTGGACACGTTATCTCGCGGGTGCATCATGATACTGATAAAAGTTTTCCAAATGCACCAGATGATGTCGAGGCGTTCGTAGTTAATGCCAGCATCGTGGCTGTTCGCCGCCGCGCAAAAGTTTTATTGATTGAGCTTTCGTCAGATTATACATTAGTTGTTCATCTAAAAATGACGGGGCAGCTGGTGTTTGTTGGTGATAGTCGCTTTGGGGCGGGGCATCCGAATGATAGTCTCATCGGTAATCTCCCAGACAAATCTACCCGAGTAACTCTTGACTTCGCCGATGGTTCGCATCTCTTTTTCAACGACCAGCGCAAGTTCGGTTGGATGAAGCTGTATCCGACTATTGAAGTGCCGAACATCAATTTTATGCAAAAAGTCGGACCCGAGCCGCTGGAGGACGATTTCACCCCTGAGATTTTCTACGAACGATTACAGAGACGCAAGAATACAACGATTAAGGCGGCGATTCTTGATCAGACCGTGTTGGCTGGAGTTGGCAACATCTATGCTGATGAGGGGTTGTGGGGCGCAAAGCTTCACCCGGCGACAAGAGTCAAAGATGTATCACGCAAGAAGATCACCGACCTCTGGCGCGAAATCCGCGACGTCATGACTCTCGCCATCGAAAAAGGTGGATCGAGCAATCATACTTACATCAATGCCGAAGGCAAAAAGGGGAGCTACATGGACTTTGCCCGTGCCTTTCGTCGTGAGGGATTGCCATGTCCGCGACACCCCGACGTATTGATTGAAAAGATTAAGGTTGCGGGGCGGGGCACGCATGTTTGCCCTGTCTGTCAGGTTGCACCGAAAACAGTATAGATAATTGAATTTTTGCAACTAATATGTTATAATATAAGGTATGCACTAGGTGTTTCGCACCGTGCGAGCACCGTTACAGTTAGGAGAGAGGAAACGTATGTCTTCCACCAAGGCTTCACGCCGACCCCGCCCCGTCGTGGCCATCATCTTCGCCCTCGTCGTGGGGGTGGTGTTGTCGGCCTCTGGCTGCGCGGCTGGAGGCCAGGCCTTCGACGACCTCAATGGTGCCCTGAAGGGGCGCCAAGGCGTCATGATGACGTTCAACGAGGAAAGCCAGCTGATCGACCGGGTTGAGGGGGTGTCATTCCACTTCAGCCGGGACACGACGTTCGACACCCACGACTCGGAAGGGTCATCCAACAAGGATTCGGCTGTGGTCCAGGTATCCCTGGGCAGCAGTCACATCCATCACGTCGGCTCGACGATGATCTTCGCCGAGGCGGGGATCGTCAACGTCACCGAGGGGCTGCCGGACACGGTCCGGCTCAGCAATACTGACCCTGGTACGCCGTGGCTGAACAACATCCGTCACGACTTCCAGAACCTCTGGGAGGGGAAGGCCAAGACGATCATGATTCGGTCGCAGAACGGCACGCCGTTGGCGGTCTACGCTGGCAACGCGGTCGAGATCTTCAGCAGTGATATGCCGAAGACCACGGTGTTCCGGGTCGACGGCAAGCTGCTGCTGGTGTATCGGGCAGACTACACCGTGTACGACACGGACTTGCTCGACAAGTAGCTGCTTCTTCTCGCCCACGGTGATGGCCGGAGTGCATAGGGATCCCCCTATGTACTCCGGTCTGTTGTTTTTTCAGGGGGATTTACTGGTATAGTGGGGGGAGTATGATTACACTTCTCATGGGAGAAAACAGTTACGAAATTCATCATCAGTTGCGGCAACTAGCAGCTGACTTTCGGGGTCAAACAGAGAAGATTGATGGTGCGGAGCTAGAACTGCAGCAACTGCCAGATCTATTGATGGGGAGCAGCTTGTTTAGTGAAAAAAGACTGGTTATTATTCGCGACCTCTCTCGCAACAAGATATTATGGGACAAGCTGCCCGACTGGGTGGGCCGAATCAGTGACGACATTCACCTTGTTATCACTGAGCCCAAGCCTGATAAACGTACCAAAACTTACAAGGCGCTGCAAAAGGTTGCGACCGTTATCGAGCACAAGCCGTGGGGCGAGCGTGATTATACTCAGGCAGAAAAGTGGGTAGTGGTAGAGGCCAAGGCACGCCAGTTGACTCTGACGCCCACCCTCGCGCGGCTGCTGGTTGCACGAGTTGGTGTTGATCAGTGGCAGTTGGGTCAGGCGCTAGACAAGCTACGGTTCATGAATACGGTGACCGAGGAGGTAATTACTGAGGTTATTGACGCACGGCCTGCTGAAAATGTATTTGATTTGCTTGAGACGGCACTGCGGGGTGATAGTGTGCGAGTTCAGGAAATGATTGCCGCGCTTAGTCAGACTGACGATGCGTATCAAACGTTTGGTCTCTTATCTGGGCAGGTGTTTCATCTTGCGGCGCTAGCGGTGGCACGCGACGGTGATGATGTGGTGCGCGATCTTGCCGTTCATCCTTTCGTGATTTCAAAGCTGCGACCGTATGCCAACCGATTGGGTGCGCGTAAGGTGGGTGATATCGTTAATTATCTGGCCAAGGCTGATGAGACTATGAAGACAACCGATATGGATCCGTGGTTGGTGGCCGAACATGCGCTGCTAAAGGTTGCTGGTCAATAAAAAACCGCACCTTGGGGTGCGGTTTCAGGTACGGAGGGTCGGTTATTTCTTTGCAGGAGCTTTTTTTGCTGCAGGCTTTTTTGCAGCAGTTGAAGCTGTTTTCGTAGCTGGCTTCTTGGCAGCGGTAGTCTTGGCTGCAGGCTTCTTTGCGGCAGTTGTCGTCTTGGCTGCAGGTTTTGCAGCTGCTTTTTTTGCTGGGGCAAGCTTGACGCCAGCTTCCTTAGCAATACGTGCCAATTGGCTCTTGCGGCGGGCAACAGTGTTCTTCTTTAGAAGACCTTTTTTTACAGCAGTATCAAGTTCGCTGTGTGCAGCAGCTAGTGTCTCGGCACTAGGCTTGGCATGAAATGCCTTAACGGCACCCTTGATATCGCGCTTGATGCCAACGTTGCGGTCTCGGCGCTTGATAGTTTGTTTTGCTCGCTTAATAGCGGATTTGATGATTGGCATGTAGTTTCCTTTACCTCTAATAGATTTGATATATACAATCAAGGTGTGATTATAGAGGAAAAGGGCAAAAATGTAAAGAGGTCATGTAATTTTATTGACGCTGTAAAGACGCTTGTGTTATAGTAGTCCCAAAGTATAGCTAATACAAACAAAAAAGGATGTCATGAACGATCCAAAAGTAAAACAACAGATAGCTGATAAGATACGCGACGCTTCTAACATCTTGGTGACGGTCAGTAAAAATCCGTCGGTTGACGAGCTGTCTGCTGCGCTTGGTCTGACGCTGTTATTGAATAAGATGGACAAGCATGCCACGGCTATCTTTAGTGGCCAGACGCCACCTGCTATTACCTTTTTGGAGCCAGATAAGACATTTGAGGGGACGACAGATAGCCTACGCGATTTTATTATTGCCCTCGACAAAGAAAAGGCCGACCATCTTCGCTATAAGCTAGAAGGAGATTTGGTAAAAATCTATATCACGCCGTATCGTAATACGATTACTAGTGATGATCTCGAGTTTAGCCAGGGTGACTACAATGTTGAACTTGTTATTGCGTTGGGCGTTGAGGACAAAGATAATCTTGATGAGGCGTTGGATGGCCACGGCAAGATTCTTCATGATGCCACAGTTATCACCCTCACTGCGGGCGAGCAAACGAGTAACCTTGGCAGTGTTGACTGGCATGATGCCAATGCGAGTAGTCTTAGCGAGATGCTAACATCTCTTTACGAGTCAATGAAGCTGGACAAGAAGTTGCTAGATCAGTCAATTGCCACGGCGTTCTTGACCGGTATTGTTTCGGCGACTGAACGATTCAGTAACCCACGCACATCATCGCGTGTTATGACGATTGCTGCAACCTTGATGGCGGCTGGTGCTGATCAGCAACTCATTGCAGCCCAGCTGGAAGAAGCCGCGGAAGAGCCTGAAATCGAAAATGAGACTGATAATAGTGAGGAGATTGCTGAGTCAAAAAATGGTGAGGTTGTTCTAGCCGAGGGAGAGTCTACGAAGCTAAAAGAAGATAAACCAGCGCCAACGAAGAAGAGGGCGAATGGTGAGCTTGTCATTAACCATCAAAAAGAAGGAACGCTCGAGGAGGTCGCCGAAGAGACGACCCGTGAGCGCCTTGAGGAATCGGCACGTGCTGCCGAGCGTGCCCTGGAGAAACAAGAAGAAGCTGCTGCAGCTATTGCACCACCTCCTGTGCAGCAGCCAGTTGCACCGCCAGCAGGAGCAGTTGATTTCACTCCGAGCAACCATCAAGGTCAGGTAGCAACCTCAGCACAAGAAGCTCCAATGCTTGGCGGGACCTTAAATGCGACGTCCGAACAGGCCGAAGAGGATAAGCGCCGTGAGATTGAACGCGACAAAAATAAGGTTATCTTATCGCATAGCTACCTCGGTGGAAGTGGACAACCTACTTATAATTCATCTATTAACAGTGTGAGTGCTGGTGAGGGTGGCGATGAGGCGGCCATCGACGTATTTGCTGCTGCTCCAACCGCAGGTTTGTCATCAGAGATAGAGCCAGCTTCAGCACCAACAGTTGAAGCCCCGGCAATTACTCCGCCATCAGAAAGTGTCGCAACGTTGCCCGAGCCTGTTATTCCTGAACCTACACCCGAGCCAGAGCCTTCAATCGTACCTCCGCCACCGGTTATTCCATCGGCACCAACGTTGGCTGATATCGATGCGCAAAACCGTACACCTCAACCATCTCCTGAGATGTCACACGACGAGGCTCGTGCAGCGATTGATGCGGCCTTCGCTGCGTCGCCAATACCAGAAGTACCTCCATTGCCGCCAGCACCCGAAGCACCAGCGATGCCCGATCTTGCGTCGATTGGACTGCCGCTACCTCCACCGCTGCCGGAGGATTTTTCGGCAGGTTTGCCATCGTTGCCGCCAACGAGTGAGCCAGAGCGCCTTGGTGATATCTTGACTACCGATTCAGCTGAGCTCCCTCAAGTGGGGATTGCTGCTGCACCACAACCAACCGCATCAAGTGACCCTGGCCAGTTCCGCATTCCTGGACAAGGCTAACACGTCTCTATGTGAAAACACTCAACTGATAAGCGCTCTTCACCGAGCGCTTTTAGGTTGGTGCCGTCTGTGCGCTGTGAATGATGTGCGTCAACGATACGGTATTTATCGGTGAGAAAAGAATTAACGTCAATTCGATGAGTTATATAACTATCTTCACGTGCTCTCGGTTCGTAGTAGGCGGTGTTTGATAATGGCGCCTGGTCGCTATTTAAGCAGAAATACCAAGCCTCATGGGCACCAAACTGGCGCATCATTCGGGCTGTAAGGTGCGAGGCGGCAATATGGTCGCGGTGGCCTGTGATACCCAGGGGTTCAAATGACATGAACGATAGATGGGCGGGTGAGCGATAATCGGCAAGAATCCGACTAATATGATGATTCACCTTGGTGTCCAGATCTTCATTTGTGATAAGTGACAGTCCGTCGTCTGGATAATGCAGCGCCGTTACCGTCCTGGCGCCTAGTAGTTTGGCGGCTGATTGCCATTCATCGAGGCGTGTATTACCCAAGAGGGGTACATTATCTGGATTGGTGCCGCCTTCGCCATCAGTCAGTAGCATGAGGTGAATGTCGTATCCCTCATCGTGTAATTTTAGCAGCGTACCACTGGGTCCAAACGCTTCATCGTCGGGATGGGCAAAGATACCTATCATCAGTTTCTTCATGACTCTAGTATACTTGAAGAGATGATATTTGATCTGACTGGTGCCAAGGATGGCATTTTACTAGTTGATAAGCCGGCTGGATGGACCAGTTTTGACGTTGTGGCGAAAATCCGTGCACAGATTCGTGCAGAGTATCGGGTACGTGGTGAACGACCAACCAAACGGCAGCTGAAGGTAGGGCATGCTGGCACATTAGACCCGTTTGCGACGGGACTACTAGTGATATTGCTGGGTGATGCAACAAAAAAGGCAGGGGAATTTTTAAAGCTTGATAAGGTGTATGAAGCAACCTTTCGATTAGGTCAGACCAGCACCACAGGTGATCCTGAAGGTGAAATTACCAATGTGTCGGATAACATACCAACGCGAGAAGATGTCGAAGCTATTTTCCAGCAATTTGTGGGTGAGATTACTCAGATACCACCCGCTTACAGTGCTATTAAGGTTAATGGTCAACGTGCCTATAAACTGGCGCGCGAAGGCAAGGAAGTTGAGGTGCCTGAGCGAACTGTGTCAATCTATTCGATTGATCTGGTTGAGTATACGTATCCGTATGTAAAAATTCGCACGCATGTTGGCAGTGGTACCTATATTCGCACGCTAGGCGAGGATATAGGTAAGGCGTTGGGGACGGGAGCATATTGCCATAATTTGCGTCGAACTGTGGTGGGTCTCAGTAGTATAGACGCAGCTATGAGTCCGACTCAACTAACGCCTTAATTCGTATGAGGTCACGATCGATAAGCTTTGTGACATTTTCGATTGTACTCGGAGTATTGTTTGCAAGAAATGTAGCTTCATCGAAGGCAATCCATCGTCCTCGTCGAAGACCACTCTCAAGGGGATTGCCAAATAATGCTTCTTCGCCTTGATCAACAGGTAACACAGATACGGGGTAGTTGAGGGTGACGCCTGTAGGCAGCTTGCTGCCAATGGGAAGCGATATTACGCCGCCAGCTCCGCTATCATTCAGGAGCTGATGAGAGCCATCTTCCTGGAAAACGATGGCGACGCTTGATGGAGCTGGTATTGTTCCGCCAAAAACAAATGTTTTGCCCGCATATTCTTCTTGACCAAGAGTACTGTCAAAAGCAAGAATATCAAGGCCTTGGTAGTCATTCTCGGAGACATATTCGGCATAGCGATGAGAGGCCTCATAAAACTCATGTATGGCTTCTAGGGACTTTTCGTTGCGTTCACTGCTCGCAGCCCTTGCGTTTTCTGCCTGGTGCTGTTTGATTCGATCGAGGGGATTGACCATAGTTACTCCTTATGATGATTTATACAATAGTGCCAGGGGGCGGTAGGGTAATGCCCTTACGTGTAGCTTCTTCAATTTCCGCATCACTATAGATTGAGTACTTTTCACGAACACCCTGCTTAACTTGTGCAAGTGCACCAGGGTTGTTGCGGATCATGTTTATGACGCCCATGTAACCTGATTTATCTGGTTGATTATGTAATAGTGTTAGTGCATGGTGGTGGGTAGAAACATTCTGAGCGGCGAATGCATTAGCGGTGAGGTTGGTCCATGTGTCGGTTGCGCTAGAAATAGCATTGAATGTACTTGGTTGTGTGTCGCCTGGGCGCTGTGTATTGACCAACCAGAATTCGATGTCTTTACCCGTGCTAAGAATACTGCTGTCAGTTGCCACAAACTCTTTAAAGTCGTTGAGGTCTTCTCGATTACCACCGTAATTCGCTTCATAGTGCTGGAACGCCTCACGTAACTTCGCTACACCTGGACCACCGTTCTTGGACATCCTTTGGGCGTATGCGACGCGCTGTGCCTGAGTGGTGGCTGATGTAAAGGCATCGAATAATTGATCGTTATTAGTAGCGAGGTTGTAGTCCATCGTGTCTTTAATATTTGCAATATCATCCATCATGAACTTCGAAGCAGTTTTCTTGGCGGTTGCCATGGCTGATAGATACCCTTCTTCACCGCGTATACCGCCAGCTTGACGAGCGATACTCTCATTATTAGAAATAACTGAGGCATAGTTTTGTGCTTGCTGTGCCAACGCACTGTTTTGACGGTCGGTTGCGACCTTTGTTGAGAGTAACGAATCCTGTGCAAGTCGAGCATAGTTAACGACGTGCGGTGTAGCTTGCATATGGCCTGGTATACGGCCTTGTGTTCTGATTTCCTCGTAATCAGCGTCATGCTCTTTGTGGAGGCCTGACTGAATATCTTTCAGTACGCGCTGTTGTAGCTTGCTCTCAACCACGGGTGTCGTGTGGTTTCGCTCCCAGTTTTGAATTTCAGCGTTAACCTGTGCATTCTCAAGATTCAACTTAACCTGGCGCACATCGACATCAAGTTGCTGCAAAGAAGCATTACTAACCTTGGCGCGTTCATAGCGAAGGGCAGAGTTGTTTTCACCAACTGTCTTGCGCTCGGCGGCTTCGCGGGTACGCTGGTCAAGGTCGCTAAAGTCGCGGCTGTTTGCCCAGCTGGCATCTGCCATAGCATTGTGGGCATTGCGCCAGCCTTCCCGGCGACGACGACTGCGGTCCATGCGCTGTCCAGCGCGTTGAGCGGCACCAAGAATGTCACGTCGTGCAGGGGTCCCAAGGCGGCGTGCCTTGATGTTTTCGGCGCGGTCCTTAGCAAAGTTGCGGGTGCGGTCGATCATACCCTTGTTTGGGTTGTTGACCATACCAGCGATACGTCCGAGGAGCGATCCGCTGAACTTAATCAGAAACGGCGTCACAAATAGTGGTGCAACTTGCACAATCATGCCGAGAATAACGAGGTTAATCGAATCGGCATTCTGAATGATGACAGTGCCAGCCAGTTGCGAACCGCCGAAAATCACCGAAAAGGCAGGGAAGAGGATCAGCATTGTCATAAAGAGTCCGCGCCACTTATCGAACCACTTTTCAGTATTGGGAAGAAGATAAGCGACAAAGGCTAGTGGCGCCAAGATGGTCAGGATGGTGATAATTGCTTGTCGTCCAGCCATAACCAACAGGGCAACGAGTACTGCCACGAGCAAGGTGACGAGCGCAGGCAGCAATAGAGCGATGGCACCGATTATGCCGTACGTGGCGATACCACTGAAGGCGGCGATACTACCGGCGGTCAGCAGGGCGCCACCAGACAGGACAAATGATGACATACTTTCCCAGCTAATAATGTCCCAAGTATTCCCCTCGGTGCCGACCAGTCCGTTGCGCATCGAGATGAACAAGTTTTGAATGCTGTGGCCAAGGATATTTGAGATGTCGATCGCTAGCGCACAGATGATATACGAAAGGTTAACAAGAACTGCGGCAACAATAATACGAGGTAGGAGTTTTTTGATGCCGTAGTTACTGACGCCAAAACTTGTCAGCTGTGAATAGATGATGATCAGAAACGCAATCACAAAGGCAATGTTTGCGAAGGTGCGCATAAAGCCCCATGCACGGAACATGGCGTTTTCTTGGTCGGTGTTAATTGGACGCACTGTTAGGAAGCCTACAAGGATATCAAACACCCAATCCATAAACGAGGCGAGGGTATTGGTGACGGGGCAGATAATCCAGCCAAGTCCACCTTCGACCACACAAGAGCTTGTGCCGTCGTTAGCGGTGTTTGGGTCAACTTCAAGGGCTTGTGCTGAGGTAGAGCCACCAAAATTATTAGGTCCATTATAGGGGTGGGTGCGATAATTCACGCCATTTGCTGTACCAGGGTCGACACCAGGTGCAAAATAGAGGATGTGAATTTTACGATTGGTCGTGCCAGTCGGTTCGACATAGGTGAAGACCTGGGTGTCTTTTGGAAGCTTAAGAGCAGCAACTGTCTGATCAGAGGCGGGGCCTGCGTAGACGTCTCCTTGGTAGGTCATCGAGTTGCCGCTCCAAGAGACATCGGCCGCAAAAGTATTGGCAGGAGCAGCGACTATCCATAAAAGTACCGCGATGAGTACCGCGAGCACATAGGTAATGATACTACGTACAGAGAACCCTCTGTGTGTAGTGAATAGTCGTTGCTCCCACATATCGCTGTTAATCATATCACTTTAGAGGTAAAAAGTCAATGGTTACGCACTATTCTTACATATAAAGCAAATATAGCGTATAAGATAAAAAAAGAACCACCATATATGGTGGTGTAATCCAGAAAAGACGGAAACTTACATTGCCCGAGGGACCAGGGGTCACAGCAATTGCTGCGACCCCTGAGCCCCAAGGTCAGCACCCAACCACGAAGTCAGGATTTGGGTTGGTGGCGTCCTGCACGCAGGCTGTCTTGTTCTTCTCGAACGGGGTTTGGCTGATGCCGTGCGCCTGCTGAGTCATGAACATGACCACGACAGCGAGGACAACCAGACAGGTAATCGTTGCCCAGCGAACACGATAGCCAGCTGCCAGCAGCAGTCCAATGGCTGCTACTGCCAACGTGAGTATCGCTGCGATTGGCACGATGATTCCCAGGGGTCCCAGTATGCTCGTCAGTCCAGCCATCAGGTCGATCAGGAGCGTGCCAGTCAGTGCGCCAGCAATCCAGCCGATGATGCCCACGATAATCGCGTAGACAGCGACTTTCAGCGCATCCTGGGTAAGGATTGTGGCAAGGAGCGGGGCTCGGCCGTACTGGCGAAGGAACCACAGGATGAACAGACCCAGCGCCATCAGTCCGATGAACACGAACGGCCACGGCGACGCAACCCATCCAATGACGCCCGCGAGGGTGCCGTAGATGAAGGCGTACCAGATCGGCCACGAGGGAGTCTCGTCGCCGATGACATACCGCTTGTTGGTGCCCGGAGTGGGCGGGTGGTTATGAGTGGCCATGACGACCCCTCCTTTCGTTAGAGTTGTCGTTGATGGTCAATCCGTCTTTTCTGAATGAACGTCCCTCGACGTCCGGAACAAGTCAAGACGGAGAAACTGACTAGCATATTAACATAAAAATACAAAAAAGTCAATGCACCTCTTGATTAATACCTCAAGAGCTGGTACAATCTACCCTTGATGATTACTAAAGAGAACAAATCACAGGCAATTGCTTTGACTCAGGTTTCGAAGAACGACGTCGGGAGCCCACAGGCTCAGGTGTCGATCCTCACGGCTCGTATCAAAGAGGTGACAGAGCATCTCAAGGGTAACAAGCACGACCATATGGCTCGTCGCGGACTTATCCAAATGGTTGGGAAGCGAAAGCGCCTTTTGAAATATCTCGAGCGTAAAGACTTTGAGGCGTACAAGGACGTTGTCGCCAAGCTAGGACTACGTAAGTAGCTGACTCGGTTGCTTAAATACCCCAGGATTTCCCTGGGGTATTTTATTATTGGTATCTTTGTAAACATTACTTTTCGGCAAAGTTATCAGCGATGTAGACTGGCTGGTCTTGCATGATATAAGTAGCGATATCGACTGTCGATAAGAATCGTGGATAGATCAGTACTTCTTTTGGATCGACAAACTCGATACGGGCAATCTCATCATCGCCATGAGTGGTCAGCGAAAGGTCAATATCAACAAAGTCCTCTGGATTATTGATTTGGAAGAAAAACTCCAATTCTTCGGTATGGTCACGGCGTTTTGAGTTGAACTGCTGCATGAACAATAACTTGCCTACCTGGGCGGTAATGGCTGTTTCTTCCATCAATTCACGTGCGACACCGTCATGCAACGATTCGTGCGGGTCAAGCCCACCACCGGGGATAGCCCAATAATCTACTTCGCTACCATCACTGTTCTTGTGTTTGACGGCGAGTAGTTTCCCATCCCGCCAGATAATACCACGTACGTTGACGCGTCGTTTTGTCATCGCTTGCTCCTTATAATTATTAGTTATTGGAGCGCCAGTGGTCCGGTTCGTCCGGACATTCCACGCATAGAGGAACCGACTGGTTCATAGTGAATACAGTATACTACACAGTATGACGGTATGGGAATCGGGAAGAGAATCAAGATTATTAGATGATATCATTGCGGGTCGCAAGACGATTGAAGGGCGATTGAATCGTAGTAAATTTGCTGAATATCGACCGGATGATATCATCAAATTGCGTCGAGATTATCGTGACGAATATGGTGTGCTGCAAGACGGCGAGCCAAATGCAGCACAGGTAAAGATAGTGGCAATTCGGCACTATCCAGATTTCCTCTCGATGGCGCAGGCAGAAGGATATGAAAGGGTAATCCCAGGCACTGCGAATGCCCAAGCAGCAGCGGATGAATACAATAGATATTATTCCGCTGAAGATCAGGCGAAATATGGTGTGCTGGCGATAGAGGTAGTGCTATACTGAAGGAAAGATGACACTAAAACAAACCACTTCACGAATACTTAATGATCCGACTGCAAAACTATTCCCATGGGTGAATGATTTTTTAGCGTTGGCGACATTAATTGCAGTTGCAGGGCTGGTGCTGGAGACTGTGCCGTCACTCAAGCCATATGAAAGTGTGTTTTGGTGGACAGAAATTATTGCGGTAACGATTTTTACCATCGAGTACGTTCTGCGTATATGGGTGGCGCCATCAAAGAAGGCCTATATTTTTAGCGTGTATGGTCTTATTGATCTCGTATCGATTGCACCAACATGGCTGGCGGCTTCAAACTTGCTTTTCCTCAAATCAGCGCGCATGTTGCGTATCTTGCGCCTACTGCGCATGGTGCGACTAGGGAAGGTCATGAAAGGGCGATTGAAGCATCCGCACGACCTTGAGAGCAACCGTGATATTTTTCGGTTGAACGTACAGATTTATATTTTTGCATTGATGACAGCGATTATTTTACTAGGAACGTTAATGTATGTTGTTGAGGCACCAAGGGATCATCTGCATAGTATCCCTGCCGGGATGATGTGGGCGGCTGAAGCGTTGGTGGGAGGCAGTATTACGGGATATTATCCGCATACTACGTCGGGATACCTTGTATCTATTCTGGCACGGTTCATTGGATTGGTACTGTTTGGCGTGCTGATTGGTGTAATAGGCAATGTGATTCGTATGTGGCTGTTGGGTGAAGATTTGACTAAGCGCCGCGCGACGAAACGTTCAAAATAGCACGAAGGATAGGTGTTACAATGAAGGGTGATGGCTAAAAAGGATACTCGTAAACTGTCGACTCGCGAACGCATGATTGGTATCGCCCGTGTAGCGCGTATTTCATTCAAAGCCTCGCCGCTGGCGGTAGTGATGAAGGCTGTTGGAGCGATTGTTACCGCAGTGCTGCCATTGGTGACGACGTATTTCGCTGCACTGACGACAACAGCATTGGCCGAGGCATACGCTGGTGACGAAGCAGCGGGTGGACGGGCGATTTTGTATGTGCTGGTCACGGCGTTTCTTGGCGTGCTAATGACGGCATGGTCCAGTCTCGAGCGATACGTTAATGAGCTGGTTGGGTATAAGATTAAAGCGGCCATTAGTGACCAAATGTATGAGCATTTTTTGCGGTTAGAGTTTTGGCGCTATGATGACAAACACACGGCAGATTTGTTTGATAAGTCGCAGCGATTTGCACAGTTCTTTGGTTATGCATTCGACAGCTTGGCGCGCATCGCTGCCTCGTTGATCGCCTTAACTGCGGCGGTTGCCGCATTGGTACTGACGAGTTGGTGGTTGGGGCTGATTGTACTTATCTCCGTCGTACCTGGAGTGATTATTCAGTTTAGTTTGTCGCGATTCAGAGTACGACACTGGAATGAAAATGTTGAGACGCGCCGCAAATTAGGGCAAATCGAATGGAATATGTTACAGCCGCAGCGAATCGCTGAGTTGCGACTTTACGGCATGGTGCGAAACTTGCTTGATTTGCGTATGAAGCTACGCGATGCCGACGAAAAAACACGTATTGAGTTTGAGCGCAAGGTTATATGGAAGCAACTTGGTTCGGACATATTGGAGGCTGCTGCCGAGGTGGCAGCACTCATTTACACAACCCTTCAGATTATTGCTAAGGCGCAGCCGATTGGACAATTTTTGTATGTTCAACAAATTGTTTCACGTGCCATGGGTGCAGTTGGGCAGTTCACAAATGGCATTAGTTCGATTGACGAGGATATCGCTAATCTGTTTGATTACAACGAGTTTATGGGGTTAGAGACGGGGCAGGCGCGTACAATCAAGCTGAAGAAGCAGCCGGAAGTTATTGCGTTTGAAGACGTATCGTTTCACTACCCCAGCAGCGATGCGTCGGTCCTTGAAGACATTTCGTTAACAATACGTAAGGGGCAGAACGTGGCAATTGTTGGTGAGAACGGTGCAGGCAAGTCGACACTAATCAAATTGCTATTGGGGTTGTACGAGCCAACGAGCGGCAATGTGTATGTCGATGATACCAACCTGAAAGATGTTTCGCATGAAAGCTGGCATCAGTATATCGGTGTGCTGCGTCAGGATTATGGCGTATATTCATTTGCCACGGCGCGTGAAAATGTCATATATGGTGACATATCAAAACGTCAGTCAACGGAGCGTTTTGACACGGCAGTGCATGATGCTGAGGCTGCAGGTTTCCTCGAAAAATTACCCAAAGGATACGATACATTTGTTCATCAGTGGATGGAGCATGATGACGGCACATCAGGCGTCGAATTGTCGGGTGGTCAGCAGCAACGTCTTAGCCTTGCACGTAACTTTTACCGCGACAGTCCAATTATTGTTCTTGACGAACCAACCAGTGCGATTGATGCGCTGGCCGAGTCGCGTATTTTCAAGCGATTGTTTGGAGCAACGGATAAGACGATTATTACCGTCAGTCATCGTCTGACAACAGTACAGAAGGCAGACATTATTTATGTGATTGAGCATGGAAAGATTGTCGAACAGGGTACGCATACTGACCTGGTGCACAAGAAGGGCGTGTATTATACGTTGTTCGAAAGTCAGCTGTAATTATTCTGGCGAGACGTGCCCGATGTAATCAGCCCAGCGCTGAGCTTCTGGCGCAGTGGCAGCGTCGTCCATACCCATTCCGACCAACCACACATTAGGTGTCTCAAAACCGGCGATAAGAGGAATGGCGCGGTTGAAGACGTCTGTCTGTTTGCTCGCAAGGACAACTAACTCAACTGATGTGGCTTTTTGGCCTAACAAGTGTTGTTTGGCGGTATTGTAGGTTAATCCTCGGTCAAGACAGTCGTCAAGCACGATAACGTTTCGCCCGCGAACGATATCATCGGCTATGCTGCTGTACTGTGTTGCGTGAGTGGCTTCTCGCTCGTTACCATAGGCACTGACGTGCATATACTCAATTTCGGGATGAAACGCGGAGTCCAGGCGTGTGATTGCCCTCATTAGCTGGCTAGAGAAGGGTACGGCGCCCTTGAGAAGACAGACGAAGAGAGGTTTTTTATCAGGATAGGTCGCGATAATTTCCTGGGCAATTTCTGTAATTCGTGTGGTGACCTGGTCGGAATCATAGAGTATCTTCATGAATGTAAGTATACTGGATGCATGACAGTGATAACAGCCAAGCAATTCTCAGTTGATGAAGCCGGTGGATATGTGACTGAATTATACGACCAGGACGGTCAGGCGCTATTATTTCCGCGTACAATGATTGGGGGAAAACTACGAGGTGGCAGCCATGTCTGTTTTCCTTATTTTGGACCTGATGAGGCAGGGATAGTGCCTCAGCATGGATTCGGCCGTGCGGTAACATGGCGTGGTGAGGCATCACCTGATAGGCGCACTGTGACGTGCGTATACGATGAGATGCAGGATGAACTATTTAGTGGACTACACGCAGAGCTGGAATATCGCCTTAATGAGGCGGGCAGCGAATTTACTACTACGTTAACGGTTACGAATCACAGCGATCAGCCACGGGCGCTTACGCCTGGTTTTCATCCTTATTTTGCCATTGATCCGACAGACGTTATGTTAAGTGGTGTACGTATTAATGTGGTGGACTTTGAGCCATTTCAGTCATTTCCTGACACGACACAGATGACCATTGAAACGGCGGCACGAACCGTAACGGTTGTATCTGAAAATCTGACCCATATGGTGGTGTGGACGGATAGTAAGGGCGAGTATCTTTGTGTCGAGCCAACACTACGTGGGAATGGTTTTGATTCGAGGGGTGAAATATCGGATGGCATTGCGCCAGGTCAGACGATGATCTACCAGTTTTCCATCCTATGGTAAGGGGCAATACTTGCAAAATAATTGATTTTATGCTAAAATATAATAAGAGTCTTGTTCATTTACATCAATAGAGTTCAGAAGGAGGGGTTACGATGGCCCACGAGAACAACAGATTCAACCTGTCTGGTGTCCTGGAAGGTGGCGGTGTCCGTCAGTTTCAGCGACCGGACAAGGGAGTATCGGGGGTTCTCAGCCGTCCGCTCCCGCCACTGCCGGGGTTTGTCCCCGTGTGGTATCCGACCTCAGTCACCCTGCGGCGTCTGCCGTCGTACCGTCTGGCTGCCTTCGGGTTGCTGGTCGGGGCGCTGTCGCTCCTCATCATCCTGGTGTTGACCATCCCCTGGATGCGCACCAGTCCTGCGACGCTTGTGTTCGGTGCTACGAATCACTGGTTCGGTGGGACGTGGGGCACGATCGCGGCTGTGCCGGTGCTTGTTATGCTGCTTGCCCTGCTGGGCAAGAGTAGTGGAACGAGCGTTGCGCATTACATGTCGCATGGTGTCAAGTTCTGGGACGCGGCTGCTATGTATGAAGAGCAGTGGTTCCGAACTGGTGCCGAGAAGTGGTCGTCCGGACAGCGTGTCTACTCGACGATTGCCTTTGGGACGGTGCATGTCATCAACATCATCTACCCGATTGGTAGTCTGATCGTCGTAACGCTTGTAGGTGCGGTCTTCATGGCTTGCTACTTGCGCGTTTATCGGCGAACGGGTGATACCCAGGCAGCCACATTGGCATCCGCCAAGCTGCACGCGACCTACAATCGGTTTGCGATGGTCTACATGGCGGTCGCACTGTTGATTGTGGCGGTCAGTATCTTCATCTGAGAACATATGACTCACCCCGAGTCACCAAGGAGAGCCCCTGGCCCCTTCGGTGGCCGGGGTTTTCCTTTTTAGACATGCTCATATATGAAGCGAGCCCCGTCTGTTACGACGGGGCGTTGCCTCACTCTGAACCTTTCTACTAGATACTGCGGGGGACGCGGGCGTAGGCCCAGCCAGCTGCGCACGAGGCACCCAGCCCAAAGAGGGTGGCGCCAAACAGCAGCAGGAACGGTAGTGCGATGGGCATCAGCAGAAGCGAAATCGCTGCCACTAACGCTGCCATGGCGAATCGTCCCGCCTCTGTGGCGGAAATCAGCGGTTGCCGACTCTTCGCCCACAGGACGATCACCTCGCGGACGAGGGTGACGAGGGTTGCGGCGATGACCAGCAGTTTGACATCAAGACCCTCTGACCGAACGATCACGATGATCAGCGCAGTAAGATTGATAATCTTGTCTGCCAGCGGGTCGAGGATTTTGCCGAGCTCTGTCATCCAGCGCCCGTTGTTCCTCTTGGCAAGTTTGCCGTCGACCCAGTCGGTGCCGACAGCAACGATGTAGCAGCCGAAGCCGATCCATCCGAGTGCCCCAGGGACGAGTACGAAGAGTGCCACTGGTAATGCCAGCAACATCCGCGCCATTGTCACCAGATTGGGCGGCGCTTTCCAGTCGCGCTGAATCATCAGCACGAGATTTTGTTGTGGCATGGGAATCTCCTCCGAGAGTAGATTGGGAGTGAGGTACAAACACCACCTCACCCTTGGCGTTGTAAGCATATAGTATCATAAATGAAGATAAAAACAAGTAAGGTGTTATGGTGTGTGGTAGGTGTGGTATAATGAATACGTAATTTAACACGGATGGTGATAGCGACAAAAGCTTGCAGCGAGGAAGCTTTTACCCCTGTTACTCTCCGTGACAAAAGGAGGACATATATGTCTACTATCAACCCTCATGGCAAAGAGATTTTTTCTGTTACCCGTGATTTTCATGGCAAGCCACTGACTCTGGAGGTTAACCGCGTCGGTTTTCGCTCAACTGCCAGTGTACTGGTAACCTACGGCGATACCGTGGTACTGGGTACTGCCCAAGTAGGCAGCCGTCCAATCCAGCTAGATTATTTCCCACTGTCAATTGACTATGAAGAAAAGTTTTATGCAGCTGGTAAGATCAGCGGTAGCCGCTTTATTAAGAGGGAGGGCCGCCCCAGTGACGAAGCAATTTTGATTGGTCGTTTGATCGACCGCCCAATTCGTCCGCTGTTTCCAAAGGGTTATCGCCAAGAAGTGCAGGTGGTAGCGAGCGTCCTTTCGATGGATCCAGACTTCCGCCCCGACATGGTGGCAATGATTGCTGCCAGCGCTGCGCTCTCGCTAACCGGTACACCGTTTGATGGCCCTGTGGCCGGTCTGCGTGTTGGTCGCGTGAATGGCGAGTTCAAGGCGTTCCTGACCGCCGAAGAGCGTGAGGCCAGTGACCTTGACATCGTAGTGGCTGGTATTGAAACTGGCGTCACGATGGTAGAGGCGGGCGCTAATGAAGTATCAGAAGAAGTTATTGGTGAGGCGCTGGAATGGGCTTTTGAGGCCTATCAGCCTGCAATCGAGTTGCAAAAAGAGTTAGTCGCCAAGCTGCAGCCGGTCGCACAGGAATACGAGCTGGTGTTGCCAAACGAAGCAGTGCAAGTCGAAGTCGATCAGTGGATCGCTGATAAGCTTGGCGAGAAGCTTCGCCACCCATACCCAGAGCGAAATGAGATGGTTAATGAACTGCGCTGGGCATTTCATGAGGCATTTACTGAGAAGTTGGGCGAAGAAGCCTACACTAAAGAGGTGCGTGATGAGTACGACGAAGCCTTCACGATGGCACTTCATAAGGATGTGCGCCGTGGAATTGTTGAAGAGCAGCTACGCCCAGACGGCCGCAAATTAGACGAAGTACGTCCACTGAGCAGTGAGGTTGGTGTTTTGCCGCGTACCCACGGATCAAGCATCTTTACGCGCGGTGTTACTCAGGGTCTCAACATTGTTACCCTTGCACCACTGAGTTACTCGCAGCTGGTTGATACGATGGAGGTCAATGACGGCGAGCGTCGTTACATGCATCACTACAATGCACCAGGTTATACCGTCGGTGAAGTACGCCGTCTTGGTTCACCTGGTCGCCGTGAGATTGGTCACGGATACCTGGCAGAACGTGCACTGATTCCAGTGTTGCCAACTGCCGAAGAATTTCCGTATGCTATTCGTAGCGTCACGGAAATCATGAGCCAGAATGGTTCAACCTCAATGGCAGCAACCTGTTCATCATGTCTTGCGTTGATGGACGCAGGTGTGCCAATCAAGCGCCCTGTTAGTGGTATTGCAATGGGTTTGATGATGGACGGTGATACGCCGTATGTTTTGACTGATATCGCCGATGCCGAGGACTTTGCGGGTGATATGGACTTTAAGGTCACGGGTACCGAACAGGGTATCACGGCGATTCAAATGGACATGAAGCTACATGGATTGCCCGTTGCAATTCTCAAAAAAGCGATTGCTGGCGCCAAGAGTGGACGCGCGTTTATTCTTAATCATATGATCGAGACGTTAGCACAGCCTCGCGAGACCCTCAGTCCATATGCACCACGTATTGAGAAGATCAAAATTAATCCAGATAAGATTGGTGCGGTGATTGGTAAGGGCGGCGAAGTGATTAACAAGATTACTGCTGAAACTGGTGCCGAAATTGACATCAAGGAAGATGGTCTGATTACTGTTGCCGCCAGTGATACTAAGAACATCGAAAAGGCTATCAACTGGATCAAGTCTCTTACGGAAGAGCCAGAAGTCGGTCGTATTTACGAAGGTAAGGTTGTGTCAATCAAAGACTTTGGCGCATTTATAAACATTCTCCCTGGTATCGATGGCATGGTGCACATTAGTCAGCTTTCAAATGATCGCGTCGAAAATGTTACCGATGTTTTGAGTGATGGTCAAATCGTCAAGGTTAAACTGACGGGGATCGACGAACGCGGACGTCTCAGCCTCAGTATCAAAGCGGTCGAAGAATAGGACGATGGCCAGGCGCTATCTTGTTACTGGTGTAGCGGGGTCAGGCAAATCGACATTAGAAAAATTGTTCAAACAGCGGGGCTATGTAACCATCGACATCGATGATGGTTTTGCTCGGTGGCGACATGCTACGACAGATGAGTTGCTTGAGTATACTCCTGATAAGGATGGCTGGCATGAAGTTGCTGAATGGGTGGTTGACACTGATGCACTACAGCGTTTTTTGCTGCGCATCCAGATGATAGTGTTTTAGTGTTTGGTAGTTTTGCACGAGTGCGGGAGACGATCAAACACTTTGATAAGCTATTCTTGTTAGAATATCCTGATCTCGAAACGGTGCGTCGACGGATTGCAGGACGCAAGGGTGGTTATGGCGAGCACCCTGATGAACTGGCGCGGATTTTAAGTTACGTCGAGCCGTATCAAAACAAGTTGCGACAAGCCGGGGCAGAAGTGATTGACTGTACGCTGCCGCTTGATCAAATAGTGAACAGTATCGAGTCAAGACTTCTCCGTGTATAATACTGATTGATTATGACCGCAACACGCTCTACAAGACAAGAACACGAATACCAACGGTTGCTTGCCATCGACCGAGACGATACGACCAAAGAATGTCCTTTTTGCAAAATGAAAGAGGGGCATCCGCAGTTTGTGCGCCAAGAGAGATATTTCAAGGTGATTCGCAACCGAACACCGTATTCACTGTGGGATGAGCAGGTAGTGTTGGACCATCTTATGATCGTACCAATCAAGCATACTGCCAAGGTGAGTGATCTGGGTGGCGAGGCGGCTGAAGAATATGTGCGACTGTTGGGCGAGTACGACGAGAGAGGATATTGTATGTTTGCACGTGCGTTGAATGCCTCGGTGCGCAGTGTTGTGCATCAGCATACGCATTTGATGAAGCTCGATGGCAAGAAGCGCCGTTTTCTTTTCATGGTGCGCAAACCTTGGTATTTTAGGCTGAGTCGGTAAGTTGAGCGGGGCAACCTCTAAAAAGAAGTGAGGCTCGTCGGAGCGATGTCCGACGAGCCTTCCGCGTCTCTTACGCAGCCTCTTCTGTGTTCTCGTCCGCCGCAGGAACGACGTAGTACTTCCATCCCTGGTCGAAATAGACGATGACGTTCTTCTCCGCGAAGGCCGCCGCGATGGCTGCCTGTGCGACGTCACTCGCTCCGATCTCGATCAGCACCGCTTCGATGATGGTAGGAGTCGGCTTGGCGACATCGACAAGCAGAGACTCCATGCTCCAGAACGTCGCCGAGATCTGGTTGTGATCATCGCCGGGGTAGTGGACGAGCTCCACCCAGATGGGTCGATCCCAGCACGTTGCGAGGGCATCGATGATGTCCTTCGCGGCGCTGCGACCCTCTGCGAGGAGATGGATTTCATCCGTGAAGGTTTGGTACTCGATGTACCGCCCCTTGAAATGGGGATGGCACAGGGACAGGGTTCGTAGGTAAGGCTGGTAAGGTGCGATGGGGGATGCGGTCATGGGTGACCCGCTTTCTCTTGTGCCTCGTCGACCTACGGGTGTAGGGATATAAGCAAATCATATTATAACAAAATGATATAAAATTGTCAATTTATTATCTCTGTTACAATAAAGACATATGGATACACAGGTTGAGCTTGATTCACTGAAAGATAAGATTATCGCAGATCATGTTTGCCCAGAACTATCAGCAGGTGCGACGCAACTTGTCATGGGCGATGGAGACCCGAATGCCGATATTGTCTTTGTTGGTGAAGCTCCGGGTAAGAACGAAGATGAACAAGGCGTGCCGTTTGTCGGAGCGGCTGGCAAGTTTCTTAATGAGATGCTGGCGGCAGCGGGTATGGAGCGTAAGGATGTCTATATTACGAACGTCGTGAAGTATCGTCCACCAAACAATCGCGATCCATTGCCGGAAGAGAAGGCGGCATTTTTGCCCTATCTTTTGCGTCAATTGGAAATTATTAACCCCAAGGCCGTCATTACGTTGGGGCGTCACAGTATGGAGTATTTTTTGCCTGATGCAAAAATTAGCCAAGTGCATGGTCACGCGGTGCGAAAAAGGGTGGTCTATCATGATAAAGTTGAGCACGAATGGCTTATTGTTCCTCTCTATCATCCAGCGGCAGCACTATACAACGGTGGCATGAGGCAGACACTTATTGACGACTTCATCGCAGCAAACGAGCTTGTTAAGAGTCGATAGTCATAGCGTATGTAATCTTGACAAAATATACCCCCAGGGGGTATATTGAGTATATGAATGGAGATATTAAAAAACGGGCATCAAGACGCCTCAAGATTATTGAGGGTCAGATTCGTGGTTTACAGAAAATGGTCGAAGATGATGCCTACTGTGTCGATATCATCACGCAAGCTTCAGCGATTAAAGAGGCACTGTCAGGAGTAGAAGACTTGTTGCTTGAGAATCACCTTAGTACTCATGTGATTCACCAGATAAAAAGTGGTAAAGAAGCAACAGCGACCGAAGAGATTCTCAAAGTCTATAAACTAAAGCGGAAGAAATAGGAGAGAATATGGAAAAATTACTCGTTGCTATTGGTGCCGCGCTGGTTGTGGGGTCTATCGTGTGGTGGTTTTTTGGGAAACACACAACAACTGAAAAGGAGGCTGATATGTCAAATGATATGCAGGAGGTGACGGTGACGGTTAGTGGTGGTTATACGCCAAATACTGTCGTACTGCGCCAAGGTGTGCCGGCGAAAATTGTGTTTGAGCGCAAGGACCCGTCTGGTTGCTTTAACGAGGTGGTGTTCCCAGATTTTGGTGTACACGAGGAGCTGCCAGTTGGTGATAAACACCCAATTGCCATTGATACGAGCAAACCGGGCGAATATACCTATGCGTGCGGCATGAATATGTTTCACGGCAAGGTGGTGATCAAATAATGAGCGTCAAAGCCAGGTTTATTATTGCTGCGGTATTGTCTGCGCCGATGCTAGCTGAGATGATTCTTGGTCCGCTGACGGGTTGGAAGTTACCGGGCCATACCTGGACGATGCTTGGCCTGACGACAGTGATCATGATTGTCTGCGGGGCACCATTTATCCATACAGCCTGGGCGGCATTTCGGAATCATCATGCCAACATGGATACACTGATTGCCATAGGAACGAGCACCGCGTATCTGTACAGTATCTATGCGATGATGAATCATCAGCCAGTGTTCTTTGAGGTGGCGGCGTTTGTGATTACATTTATTTTGTTGGGGCAGGTCTTTGAGGAAATGACCAAGGGCCGCGCCAGTAGTGCAATCGAGAAATTATTAGGTTTGCAAGCGCGTGATGCTGAGGTGCTACGCGATGGTGAGGTAGTCTTGGTACCGATTAATGAGGTGACGGTTGGCGACATTATTCGTGTTCGGCCTGGACAAAAGATCGCTGTTGACGGTGTGATTACCGAAGGCTCGTCGACAATTGACGAGGCGATGGTGACGGGCGAAAGTATGCCGGTCACAAAAAAGGTAGGTGACGCGGTAA
Organism: uncultured Candidatus Saccharibacteria bacterium; assembly: GCA_937859515.1. Classification (GTDB taxonomy): domain Bacteria; phylum Patescibacteriota; class Saccharimonadia; order Saccharimonadales; family Saccharimonadaceae; genus CALMAK01. The sequence goes on from CALMAK010000018.1 coordinate 122,549, forward strand.
TAGGGTCGACTATCAATAAAACGGGCGCATTTACTTTCAAGGCGACCAAGGTTGGTGAGGCCGCATTGTTGGCACAGATTATCGAGATGGTTAAAAACGCGCAAGTCAGCCGTGCGCCGATTCAAAAGATAGTTGATACGATTTCAAACGTCTTCGTACCAGTCGTACTGATCATTGCTATCATTACCTTTGTTGCGTGGTATGTATTCCTTGGTGCAGATGCTTCGCAGGCGCTGATGTATGGGGTGGCAGTACTGATCATCGCGTGTCCATGTGCGTTGGGACTGGCGACGCCGACGGCACTGATGGTTGGTACGGGGCGTGGTGCGCGGATGGGCATTCTAGTCAAAAATGGCGAAGTGCTGGAGGCGGCGAACAATATTAAAACTGTGGTGTTTGACAAGACTGGTACGATTACACTGGGCCAGCCGACGGTTACGGATATTATTGGCGACGAAAAGGAGGTTTTACTGCTTGCCTCGTCACTTGAGCACTCGTCCGAACACCCAATCGCACAGGCTATTGTGGACAAGGCCGCCAGCCTCGGTGTGGTGCCGCAAAAAATCACAAGGTTCAAGGCAGTTGAAGGCAAAGGCGTGACGGCAGATATTGCGGGTACGCGGGCATTCGTTGGTAATGTAAAATTACTGGATGTCCAGCTTTCGGGTGACCTGGCGGCAGAAATGCAGCGTCTACAGAATGAAGCAAAAACCGTCGTAATTGTTGGTCGTGCAGGTTGGGTGATCGGTCTCATTGCTGTGCAAGATGTGCCCAAGAAAACTTCATCTGAGGCCATCGCTATCCTCAAAAAACGTGGTCTTTCCACTGTTATGGTTACAGGTGATAATCAACGTGTCGCCGAGGCGATTGCGGCGCAAGTTGGTATTGATGAGGTGATTGCCGAGGTGTTGCCAGGAGATAAGGCGAATCGCGTTACATCACTGCAGCAATCTGGCAATGTTGCCTTTGTCGGTGATGGTATTAATGATGCACCGGCACTCGCCGCTGCTGACCTTGGCATTGCCATGGGATCGGGTACTGACATCGCCATCGAATCGGGCGGAATCGTGTTGGTTAAAAATGACATTATGGATGTTGTGCGGGCCTTGTCTCTTAGTCAAAAGACCTTCGGTCGCATTAAGTTAAATCTATTTTGGGCGTTTATTTATAATACGCTGGGTATCCCGGTCGCGGCAGGGCTGTTTGTCTGGGCGGGCCTTACGCTTAGCCCTGAACTGGCGGGTCTTGCGATGGCGTTTAGTTCAGTGTCGGTGGTTGTCAGCTCGCTGTTATTGAACCGTGCCAGACTAGCATAACGAGCAACTTCTTGCCAAAACGCGCAAAGTTTGCTATAATGAAAGCACTTACAAGGGGAATCTTACTGAAAATCTGGCCGCATTCCGCCTCTCGTATAACTTTATTCAAGTAATATAATTTATTTCAAAAACAAGGAGAAATAGTAATACTATGGGTCAACGACGACTCGCATCACCGCAAAAGGACGATGCATCTAAACAACCGCAGCGCAAGCCGCAAAAATCTAATAATACCGTTATTAATAACACCAGCACTCGTAAGGGTGAAGTGTTCCGTGCGCAGCGCCGTACATCCGAGAACGTTAATGCACGCGCCTCACAGCACGTTATTAATGTACCGGTCAATAAATCAATCTACAACGGATATGCTGGTCGCCAGTTCAGCCTCGCCGACCAAAAGCGCCAGCCACGTGATAATGCGCCAAAACTAAAGGTAATTCCAATCGGGGGCCTCGGTGAGATGGGCATTGGCAAGAACATGATGGCCATCGAATACGAAAACGACATTATCGTGATCGACTGTGGCTTCCTGTTCCCAGGCAGTGACTATCCAGGCATTAATTACATTACTCCGGATATAACGTATCTCGAGGAGCGCAAGGATAAGATCCGCGCAATCGTCTTTACGCACGGTCACCTTGATCACATTGGTGCCTTTCGACATATCGCTGAGAAGATTCCTGCGCCGGTCTACGGTAGCAAGTTTACGCTTGGTATGGTCAAGCGCACCATGGAAGAATCAACCAGTGAGTATACGCCAGAATACATCGAGATGAGCCCTGAGGCGCACGAAAAGATTGTCATTACTGATAATTTCAGCATCGAATTGGTCCGTGTGAATCACTCGATTCCTGATGCGACCGCCGTGGTTGTTCGTACGCCACTGGGTGTCTTGGTCGACACAGGTGACTGGCGTTTTGAGGACAATCCAGTGGACGGTAAGAAGTTCGACCTCGAACGCCTGACAGAAATTGCTACCAAAGAAGGTATTTTACTGTTGATGAACGAATCTACCAACTGTGAGTCAGATGGTACGCACACCCACGGTGAGTTTGACATCCAGCAAAGCATCGGCCAGGTGATGGACAAATATCCATCAAGCCGCTTGATCCTTAGCTGCTTTTCTAGTCAGATCCACCGCATGCAGGTCATCCTTGATGAAGCCCGCAAACATGATCGAAAGGTGGCGTTTGCTGGATACAGTATGTTGCAGAACCTCGAGATTGCGCTGCGCACTGGTGAGATTAAGATTCCAAAAGACGTTGTCGTCAAGATGGAAGATGTCGTCAAGCTGCCAGATGGCAAGGTGACGATTGTTTGTACTGGTTCACAGGGTGAGTTTAACGCCGTCCTTAATCGTATGGCGTCGGGTAGTCATAAATTTATCAAGATCAAAAACAGTGATGTTGTGGTATTTAGCAGTAACCCGATCCCTGGTAACGAAAAGTACGTTGTTCGCACCGTTGATGGTCTGATGCGCGAGGGTAGTGCAGTGATTCAAAACGGCAAGACTCACTTGACAGGCATCGGTCCATTGCACCTTTCTGGCCACGGATATTACGAAGACCATGTCAAGCTCATTAATGCGCTTAATCCAACCTATTACATGCCAATTCACGGTGAGTTCCATATGTTGGTTCACAACGCTGAACTGGCAGAGAAGGAGGCTGCCATTCCTCGCGACAACATCTTTGTGTGTGATAGTGGCGATGTCATCGAAATCACGACCGAAGGCGCTAAGAAGAATGGTCGTGTTCAGGTTGGCGGCATTATGTACGACGACAGTGGCGCAATTGTCAGTGAAGTTGTCCTCAAAGATCGCATTCACATGGCATCAGAGGGTATGTTTATTGTTGTGCTGACTGTCCAGCGTGGTACTGGTCGCCTCATGACCAGCCCGGATATCATTAGCCGCGGCTTTATCTACCTGCGTGATAGTGAAGAGCTAATGAATTTGATGCGTCAGTATCTAAAGCAAAAGGTTGCTCGTAGTTTTGGCGGTAAGAAACTAGATATGGATCAGCTAAAGAAGGAATTGAAAGACGAGATCACACATCTTCTTTACGATCAGACTCGTCGTACGCCAATCGTAATCCCAGTCATTAATGAGATTGGCGGTGGTAATCGCAATAATGGTGACAGGCAGCAGGGGCAAGGTAATCGTGGTGGTGACTTTAAGCATCCAGCTCCACAGAAGTTCCCAGCGCCTGCTGTTCCCGACACCGAGGCCAACGACACTAAGGCCCGTCAGGTTCAGGACAACCGTCCCTACTAATCGCATCCAAGGAGATGTATGCCAGCTCATACTTTTCACGATAACGATTCAACGATCCCCGCCGAGATTATCTCTGCGGGGTTTGCTGATATCGAGAAGGTTATTGTAATGGGAGGGGGCGTGCTTGAGCTCTATGGGCTGCGACGTGCCACTGATATTGATCTGGTAACAACACAGGCAAATTCTGAGGGGCTTATTGCTGACAACCCTCAGCGTTGGCATAAAATCGTGAGGCATTACACGGCACTTGCTGACGGTCATCCGTTTACCCGTACCAGTATCGCCGACACTGACGCTCGTTTTGATATATGGAATCAGTGGTATGATGTGCGTCGTCCGGTGGGTGATCGCCAGCTGTACCCGCTGCGTGACCTTCGCGCACGATCGGTGCAGCATCCAATGGGATTTTACGTGATGCGACTCGACGAAATGATTGATATGAAGCAAGCGGCGGCACGCGACAAAGATTTGCGTGATGTTGCGCTGTATCAACAATTGGGGGAAGCATAGGCAGTACTTGCATAATGTTGTAATTTATGATACAATAAAAGTATACAATCATAACAGATATGACGTATACTAAATAAGGTTATGGCACAAAAGAAAAAATCATCATCACGCAAGAAAGCATCGGCAAAAAAGCCAGTCGCACCACAGCATTCGCTGCCGAGTGGTTTTTGGCTGCAGGTTGGGGCGGTGTGTTTAATCGCCGTGTCGGTACTATTTGTTGCAGCGTGGTTGGGTGCGGGTGGTCCGGTCCTCGAATGGATTAATACGGTTGCGCTCAATACTATCGGTTGGGCCGTCTATATTATTCCGTTCCTATTTATTTATCTGGCGGTGGCGACATTTCGTGCCGAGGAGAACCGTATTCCATTTGTCGTGAAAGCTGCGGCTGTCATGACGGTCATTTGGTTTGCTGGTATCTTTGGACTGATGAAAAACTCTGCGAGTGAGGGCGCCGGTGGATTTATTGGTACAACTGTTAACAGTGCGATGAGTGCCTTGGTTGAAGTGAGTTGGGTCGCAGGGCTTATCTATACACTGTTAATTGTGATCACGATCCTGTTCGTATTGCAGGTAACCCCGATGGCTTTGTTCCGTAAGATTGCCCAAATGGTGCGCACTGATCGTACTCAGGATAATGAAAATATAAAAGTCATGCGTAAGGCTGCTGCGATTGAAGATGCACCAAAGCCAAGCGGTGAAATTAAGTTGAATGCTGGTGTGCCAATTCTTGATCATGCCCAAGAAAGCAAGAAAAAGCGTGGCAAAACCGGTCTCAAAACAGATGAACCTCGTGATAAGGTTGCCGAAAGCGGTGCAGCATTGGTGGCGGTCAGTGATCCGAACTGGAAGGCGCCCGACATCGAGATGTTGGAGAAAAAGCAAAGCCCTGCTGATGCGGGCGATGTGCAGCAGAATGCCCAGATTATCAAGGACACACTCAGCGAATTTAACATTGATGTTGAGATGGAAGGCGCTAATGTTGGTCCAAAGGTAACACAGTACACCTTGCGCCCACCAAGTGGCGTGAAGTTGACGCGTATTACCCAGCTTGAGACCAATATCGCCCTCAATCTGGCGGCGCAATCACTGCGCATCGAAGCACCGATTCCTGGTCAAAAGGCAGTGGGTATCGAAGTGCCAAACCGCCGTGCCGCCGATGTGCGTCTGTACGGTATCCTGAACAGCAGGCAATGGAAGGCGACGCGTGAGGCCCTGCCATTTGCGATTGGTAAGGATATTTCTGGCGAAGCAGTGATTGGCGAACTAAACAAGATGCCGCACCTTTTGGTCGCTGGTCAGACAGGTTCTGGTAAGTCAGTTATGATTAACACACTACTGACAAGTTTGCTCTATCGCAACAGCCCTAGCGAGCTAAAGCTGATCTTGGTCGACCCTAAACAAGTTGAAATGGCACCGTACGAGGATATTCCACACCTGCTGACGCCGATTATTACTGAACCCGAAAAGACGGTTAGTGCATTGAAGTGGGCGGTCAACGAGATGGAGCGCCGTTACAAGCAAATGGCAGAACTTAAGATTAAGAATATCAAGGATTATAACGCCAAAATTAAGAGTGGTGGTCACAAGATTGCCGTTGCTGATGAAGATGGCAACATGCAGCAGCACGAAGATGGTGCGATGCCATATATTGTGATTGTCATCGACGAGATGGCTGATCTTATGATGGTGGCGAAACGCGATGTTGAGGCACTGATTGTCCGTATCGCGCAAAAGGCGCGTGCCGTTGGTATCCATCTTGTCCTCGCGACGCAGCGTCCAAGCGTCGATGTTATTACGGGTCTGATCAAGGCCAACGTACCAGCGCGTATTGCCTTTACCGTGGCCAGTCAGATCGATAGTATGACAATCCTCGACCAGGCGGGTGCTGAAAAGCTGCTGGGTCAGGGTGATATGCTGCTAAAAACTGTGTCGATGCCAAAGCCGAAGCGTATTCAGGGTGCATGGGTAACCGACGAAGAAGTAGCCAAGATTACTGATCATCTGCGTATGCAATCAGCACCACAATACAATGATGAGATTATCAGTCAGCCAGTCCAATTGAACGGCAAGGGCGGTATTGTGATGACCGATTTCGATGGTGGCAATAGCGATGACGATATGTTTAACCAGGCAGTTGAGGCGGTGATTGCTGGGCGTAAGGCAAGTACAAGCTATCTCCAGCGACGCCTTCGCATTGGTTATAGCCGTGCGGCGCGCATTATGGAAGAGATGGAAGAACAGGGTATTATTGGCCCAGCTGATGGATCACGTCCACGCGAGGTGCTGATTACGAGTATGGCTGACCTTGCGGGCGATACTGAATAGATAGTGATGTTGCCTGTTGCGTATTGGCCACAGGGAGGGGTAAACTAGAGGAATGAATAAAAAGGCTTATGGTTTTACTCTCATAGAGTTATTGATAGTGATCGTCGTCATCGGAATTCTCGCGACTATTAGTATCATTACCTATCGAGGTATACAAGAACGAGCTAAGACAACGGCGGTTCTGCTGGCTGTTGATCAGTGGGAGAAGTCTATAAGGCTTGAATTTACCTATGGCATGGACCTCTCTTTTCTGGATGGCGTTACTACTTATTGCCTTGGTAGGATTGAAGATTTTCCTGCTAGGGACGGATTTGCAGAGGGTGAGTGTCTTGTTGGTAGCAACGGAGATACCTACTCGGTCAGCACTGTGATGACCGAGGCCTTTACGGCGCCATCGGATATGCCTTCGGGTAGTCTGCCTATCACTACAATGAATTACGGTGGCGTGACTTGGCGTTCGCGGGGCATTGCATTGTCTGGGGTTAACACGAGCGTCTTGTTGACGTATATTCCTCAAATCGCCGGTCAATGTGGGCGCGGTGAACCGGTAGGCAGTGATACCGGCGACCAGCTTGCGGGTGACGCGTGTATGCTATCCGTCAATCGCTAGACCTGGGGCATCTATGGATTTTTCCACAGATCCTTGCTATAATACAGGAGTTATTAACTCGGCTTATACCAGATATAAGCATCCATAAGGATTCCAGAGGAGGAAATCTATGAGCAAGGCATATGAACTAACCGTTCTTATCCACCCAGATCTTGAAACAGATCTCGAGACTCCACTTGGCAAAGTTCGCGATATCGTGAAGTCTGCTGGTGGTACTATTACTAGTGAAGATAACTGGGGCAAAAAGCGCCTACAGTATCGTATTAAGGGTGAAGATTTTGCCGTGTACGTATACCTTGAGGTAGACCTACCAGCAGACGCACCTTTAAAGATCAGTAATACGCTGAATATTACCGACGAAGTACTACGCTATTTGTTGGTGACAGTTGACGAGAAGGGCCGCGCATTGTTGGCTGAGGCAGCTGCAAGGAAGAGCGACGATTCAATCGAAGACGCCGAAGCGTAATAACAAAGGAGGAGTAGGGGATATGGCACGAGGGATTAACCAAGTAATTTTGATGGGACGCCTCACGCGCGACCCAGAGACACGCACGACTACCAGTGGTAAAAGCGTTACCAGCTTTTCACTGGCTGTTGACCGACAGGGTCAGGATGACCAGGCAGACTTCTTTGATGTTACTGCATGGGAAAAGACGGGCGAATTGGTGGCTCAGTACCTTTCAAAGGGCCGACGCTGTCTTGTACAGGGACGTCTGCGCCAGGATAGCTGGGACGACAAAGAAACTGGCAAAAAGCGTAGTCGCGTTGAAGTTGTTGCATTCGATGTCACCTTCTTGGATGGTCCATCCGGTGACAACCAAGGCGGCAGCAGTGCGCCTCGCAATCAATCAAGCAATAGTAAAGATGTAGTAATTGAGGATATCGACGACAAGCCAATTGACCTGTCTGAGATTCCATTCTAGGAGAATAGAACCAATGGCAAAGCGATTTAAAAAGGACACACCCGCATACTTTGATTACAAAGATGCAAAGACGCTGATGCGTTTTATCAACATTTATGGCCAGATCGAACCAATCAGCAAGACTGGTTTGAGCGCAAAACAGCAGCGCCAGCTGGCAGTTGCAATCAAGCGTGCACGCCACCTTGCGTTGCTACCATTTGTCGCACAAGGCTAGTTCTTGAGGCATTCTGCGGCGTACATCCGTACGATGTACGCCGCGTGATAGTCTCAATACCTCTCAATAAGCACTAATTCTAGGAGAAATTATGTACCAACCTACTGACTTAAAAAAGGGAACCGTTTGTCAAATCGATGGCAAGCCTTACCGCGTGATTGAGTACGGTCAAAAAGTAATGGGCCGCGGCGGTTCGATTGTAAATGTTAAGCTGAAGAACCTGATTGATGGCAGTGTCATTCCAAAGACTTTTAAAGGTCAGGATAAAATCGAGACCGCCGAGGTGAGTAACAAGACGGTTCAGTATCTGTATAGTGATGGCGGTGTGTTCTATTTTATGGATCCAGCCAGCTTTGAGCAGTTTGAACTGAATGCTGATATCGTTGATACCGCCGCCAGTTACCTTAAGGAGGGTGACGAATTAACCTTGCAATTTTTTGATGGTAAGGTGATCAATGTCGATTTACCAAAGAACCTGTATCTTGAGGTCACTTACACGGAAGACGTGGTAAAAGGCGACACGACGAGCAGCGTCCTGAAGGACGCGACGCTTGAGACCGGGCTAGTTATCAAGGTTCCGGCGTTCATCAAGGTGGGTGATGTGGTGTCAGTCGACACGGCAACGGGCGACTATCGCGAACGAAAGAAGTAAGCCATGGCGTCACTCGAACAGCTAGTTGTTAATATGTTCTCGATAACCTTGCGATTATAGGCAAAAAGGGTGGTCGGCGTATTGTTCGTCATATTGTGGAGTTGACTCGCGGATCTGAGCTTATCGATAAGTACTAGTAATAAATGCTACACTAGGGTATATGTCGACCGAAACAAACACAGATTCGCTGAACGCTGATCGGTTTCACCGGCGCTTTCATGCAAAGGCGAAGCATCATTATTATCGAGTAATGCCAAATAAGAAACATCACCGTATCTTGATATGGGCGGTGTTTTTTACCATCACGGGTATCATTGCTGCACAACTATTGTACCCGCCTGACCGTGCACTGCCGTTTGCGTATATCGATGGCGAACGTGTGGCGTGGCAGCAAGAAAATGAGGTGATGACACGTGCCGAGGAGCGATTTCAGGCAACGCGCCTCAAATTAACAATTGAGAGCGGTAAAACAAAAGAGTATACGTTGGCTGCTGCGGGAGCGCATATTGAGGCCGATCAGATCGCAAAATCGGCCACTCACTATCCGTTTTGGCAGCGGTATATTCCACTTTCTGTGCTGATGCCGCGACAGTACAACTCGCACGACAGTGTTCATTTTACGTCATCAGTCATGGAGAAGTTTGCAGCAAAGGTAGCTGATGATTTGAATTATACACCGCAAGATGCACGGTTGCAGATAAAGGATGGTAAATTGGAGGCGCACAGCGAAAAGTCGGGGCGTACTGTCGATAATAAAGCGCTCGTGAAGCATATCAAAGGTACGGCAGTAGCAGATGGCAAAACGGCATCGATTACCGTGCCATCACGCAGTGTAGCGCCAAAGACAACCGCTGATAGCTTGAAGGACGTACGCAGTCAGGCTGAACGTGCCTTGGCGATTCCACTAACTCTCACATCTGAGGGCAAGATATTTACCCTGTCTCCCTCAGAACGTGCCTCATGGTTGTTATTGGGCGAGGATGAAGATGCCAAGACGGTGCTGCGATTTGACGCTGAGGCTTTCAATAAGTACCTTGCCAAACTTGACGAAGAAGTAGGTGTGCCAGCAGGGCAGACGCGCATTACATTGGTCGATGGTCGGGAGACGGCTCGTCAGGCGGGTGCATCGGGGCGAACAATTGATACGGCGGCAGTGCGTGCGGTGGTACAAGCCCATGTGCTAGAGGGTACGGGTGAGAGTACGGTTGAACTGCCATTTCATCCAACATCCCCTCAAATTCTCTACAATGAATCTTATACAGCGACGCAAGAGGGCTTGCGTGCATACGTAAATGATACGGCCAATCGGTATAATGCGGCGATTGCAATCCAGCAAGTTGGTGGTAATGGATGGTCGGCTGATGCGCGTGCCGATGTTAGTATGCCAAGTGCCAGTACGTACAAGTTATATATTGCTAAAATGTTGTTTGACAAGATGAATCGAGGCGAGATTAGCTGGAACGACCGCATGCAGGGCACGACAGTATCTGGCTGCTTTGATCGCATGGTCATTGCCAGTACTAATGCATGTGCTGAAGAGTGGATTAGGCAATTTGGGCGAACAAATATTAATAACACATTATACGGGCTTGGTATGAGTGGCGGGACGACGTTTACGCACCCCGTCGCAACTCATACGACAGCGCGTGATTTAAGAACATTCTTGCTAGGGGTGAACGATGGGTCAATCGTTAATGGTGCACAGCGTGATAGGTTGCTGACGGCGCTCTCGAGTCATTCGTTCCGACAGGGTATCCCAGCGGGTAGTAAAGGCACGGTGCAGGATAAAGTAGGATTTTTGTGGGATTATACCCATGATGCAGCGATTGTTCGTCATCCACGTGGTACGTATGTGATGGTGGTGATGACAAAGGGGCAATCGTATGCCCGAATTGCCGCTATTACGCGTGAAGTTGAGAAGATTATGTATCCATAACAGTGGTATACTAATAAGATGAAACAACGGCTTGATCAATTAGTATTCGCGCGCGGGCTCGCGCCTTCGCGTAGCCAGGCCGAAAGCTGGATCCGTCTCGGTGAAGTGACGGTTGATGGTAGGGTGGTACTGAAACCTGGACATTTTGTCGACGATACGGCAGAGGTTAAGATGACCGCCAAAGAACAATATGTCAGTCGGGCAGGGCTAAAACTTGCCAGTGTTGCTGCTGCCTTTGGGGCAGATTTTACTAATAAAGTCGTGCTGGATGTAGGCTCATCGACAGGTGGCTTCACTGATTATGCCTTGCGTCACGGTGCGAAAAAGGTATTCGCTGTCGATGTTGGTACCGATCAGCTACACCCTAGCCTTCGGGGTAATGAACGTATTGAGCTGCACGAAAAGACTGATATCCGTGATTTTACCCCGTCTGAGACACCGGACATTGTAGTGATTGATGTGTCGTTTATCAGCCTTCGCCAGATTCTGCCGCATGTCGCCGATATATCGGGGCCAGCTACGCAGATATATGCTATGGTTAAGCCGCAGTTTGAGGCATCAAAACAGCAAATCACGAGTAGCGGTGTGATTAAGAATGATAGCGTGCGCCGCACAATTCTTAAAGATTTTGAAATGTGGACAAGGCGGTATTTCCTCATTAAAGATAAGGCAGACAGTCAGGTGAGGGGTGCGAGGGGAAATCTCGAGCGGTTTTATTGTCTCAATAAGCAGTAATATTTACATTTTTATAAAAAGATGATATTATACTACGCAAGTAGCCCGATTTGGTAAGTGTTAAACGACACATATGTGATTCGGTGTTGCTCGAGCGCATCGAAGACCCTCTGGGTCTCTGCACTTAACAATCAGGCGCTTTCTGTAGGACAACCCGTCCACAGACCAACAATCCGAAAGGAACCCCAGTGATCAAGCGAATCGAATCGAGTGTGCTCGCGGCGGTTGCCGCAATTGCACTCGTGTTGGCTGCCCCCATGGCCGCCAGCGCCTCTGAGTTGCCAGCTCCCGACGAGGGAGTGGTGACGACGGAGGTTGCCCCCGATCCCGCTTCCGTTCCGGTCGACGACCAGATCGATGAGGCGGACTCGGTTGACGAGCCCGTGGTGGCTGACGACGTGGTGGAGGAGGACGTTTCGTCCGATTCCGTCACTGAAGACAGCGACTCGGAATCGTCCGTCAACAACATCTCGTCCGATGACGTGGTGGACGACACCCTTGGCGCGACGGATGACGTCGTTCAGCAGAACGCTGCATCCGTCGATGGCAACGTGGAGGATGACTCCGAGGAGTCCGCCTGGGTGCCCCAGTCAACGCTGACGCTCTTCGGGAAGTCATGCGTGGTTGAAGGGGGAAAGACACCTCTCGTCTTCGACTACAACGAAGTTGGTGGCGAGACCGTCTACCGTATCATTCTCGATGGCAACGAACTGCAGGGTGATGCGGGTGGCTTCACTGTCTCGGCAGGTAGTCACACGTACTCCTACTCGATTGCGAGTGCGGATTTCTCTGAGTCATCGACGGCGGGCCCGTTCGTCTTCACGGTCGAAGTGTGCGATGATGAACCGGAAGTGATTCTGGTGAGTCCGCTCGCTCCGACGATCGACGACACCGAGTACTCGATCTACATCGAGGACGACCCCAACTTCAGCTTCGCGCTGGAGTCGGGACAGGTGCTGGAGCCTGGCGAGAATGTTCTCGGACCGATCGGTCCTGGAGTCGTGATCGCCACACCGAAGGACAACGTTCTGGTGGATCCGAACGCTACGATCAAGTGGCCGTTCGACTTCACCAAGGATGATGGCCCACAGCCGCCCGTTTTCATCACTCCTCCCGCACCGACGCAGATCGGTAACGATGTCATCATCCCTTCGGAAGAGGGGGCCGTGTACAAGGATGGGGACGGCAACGTCGTCACGGGCACGGTCGAGTTGACGGAGGATACCTGCTTCACGGCAGAGCCCTCTGGTGACGTGCCCTTCGCGCCTCTGGCGCAGACGCGCTGGTGCTTCACCTACACGCCGGACACCAATCCCACGGATGAGTGCCCGACCTTCCATGTCAAGAATGACAAGGGTGAGTGCGAGCCGGTCGACGACACGGTGGTGATCCCGTCGGATGACGACGACACAACCGATCAGCCGAGCGGCAGCGACACCAAGCAGCCCGATGGTGACATCGGACTGCCCAAGTCGGGTGTGAACGATGACGAGCTTGCGCAGACGGGTGCGAACCTGGATGTCGCGGGCTGGCTGTCGGCCACTGGTCTGCTCCTCATGAGCGGGGTCGGGCTGCTGCTCATGGCTCGTCGGCGAAGCGCCTGACACCCCAGGGTGGGCGCGGAACGGAGCGATCCGTTTTCCGCGCCCACTCGGGCAAACAAACCCCTCCCCGTGAGGGGTTATTTAAATTTGCAAAAGTGATTATACGTTAAATCGAAACTCAACGACATCATCTGATTGCATAACGTAATCTTTGCCCTCGGTACGCATCTTGCCGCTCGCACGTGCGGCGGCTTCAGATCCTACAGCAATAAGGTCGGGGTAGCTGACAATTTGCGCAGCAATAAAACCACGTTCAAAATCAGTATGAATAACACCGGCAGCTTGTGGGGCGGTGGCGCCTTTATGAATAGTCCAGGCGCGAACCTCTTTCGGTCCAGCGGTGAGGTAACTCTGTAGGCCAAGAGTGTCGTACGCTGCCTTGATCAGTTGGTTGAGGCCTGTTTCTGCTACGCCATAGGCCTCTAGTAGTTCAAGTGCGTCCTCTTCTGGAAGATCTTTTATTTCTTCTTCAATCTTAGCGCATATAAAAATAGTTCGGGCAGGTGCAACAAGCGAAATAAGCTCGTGACGTTTGACCTCATCGGTGAGTGTCGCCTCGTCAACATTAAATACATAAATAACAGGCTTGGCAGTGAGCAGGTGGAGGTCGCGAATCGCATCAAGGTCGAGTGAAGGGAGGGCGGAGAGTGGTGTGCCGGACTTAAGGTGGCGAAGCAATGACTCAAGATAGGATATCTGTTCACGGGCGGAGGGATTTGCTTTTGCCTCTTTTTGGAGCTTTGGTAGGCGACCTTCGATCGTTTGCATATCGGCGAGAATGAGTTCTGTATTAATAATCTCGATGTCGTTTTTTGGGTGAACAGGGGATTCATCATGACGAAGGATGTCGGTATTTTCGAATGTGCGGACGACATGGATGATAGCATCGGTTTGTCGAATGTTCGCAAGGAATTTATTACCAAGACCTTCACCCTTACTTGCTCCCGCCACAAGTCCAGCAATGTCAACAAAGGTAACAGTGGCGGGGAGCAGTTTGGTCGAACCGTAAATTACCGCAAGTGCCGCAAGACGTGCATCAGGTACCGGGACAATTCCGGTGTTTGGCTCGATAGTGGCGAAGGGATAATTTGCCGCTAAGATGTCGTTATTTGTGAGTGCATTAAAAAGCGTCGATTTACCGACGTTAGGGAGACCAACAATGCCAATTGATACACTCATAGTTCTAGCGTTTAGTATACCACAAGGTTAAGGAGTGGGCCCTGAACTGTATGACTCTTTTCAATATGGTTATGTATATAGTACTATAAGTGCAAAGGTATTAACAATGACGGGATTAGATATGAATAAAAAGAAAGTCATGACGATTATCGGTGCGGTGGGATTGGCGACGGCGGTTGTTGTAGTAGTTTGGCTGTTAGTTTCAGGTAAGTTAATTATGTCATGGGCGGGGTCTGCTGGCTCGGTTTCCACAGCGCCCAGAGTCTGTGGTGAAGGTATTATTGATGATTATAATGCCGCCGTTCGCTTGTCATTGGCTGATGGTCGTCCAGATAAGTTAAAGGTGGTCGCAGATAAGGTAGTCGACAAACCGGATATTGAATTAGATCCAAATTGTCAGGCGATACTTTTCAATTATTATATAGATAGTGCGCAATATGATAAAGCGAGACAATGTCTTTCTGTGGCAAAGCATCTGGCTGATGAAGGAAAGTTTTCTACAACAGAGTTGGAGATGGTGCAAAGTATTTCAGCGATGCAGCTTTTACTCAATTCTACTGACGTAAAGCAAGAGACTGGCAAGGGATAATTAGCATGAAGCGTGCGAGGCAATTAATTTTAGCCGTTGGATGTTTAGTGGTGCTCTGTAGTGGTTTAGTATTGGCGGGTGTATCGGACGACACGTATGCTTGTGTACCTACAAGCAACTGGTCATGCAATGGGCCGGAAACAAATGCCAGGAGTGGGTGCAGTTCAAAGACGGGTGCCATGTGGTTTACGAGTAATGCAGGCAGCTATTTTGACACGAATGTAGTAGTCTCCCATAACGCATCCAGCGTCACCATCTATCTCAGGGGATCCGTGTGGCCTTGCGGCTCTAACATCAGCGGCGCTACACACGCAGTTGGTGTGCGGATTCAAGAGTGGCATGCGTGGGGCAGTGATACTGATAGTACACCTCGACCTCTTGACGGTCGTTTTAGCGGTTATACTCCGGGTTCAGATTTGTACAGGGGAGATTTTCAAGGTAATGGTAGCCACTGGACGTCACAGGGTGGTTCTATAGCAGCAACATTAAATCTTAGTAGTATTCCCGTTAATAATACAACCTCTAATCAAACACACACCATGGTGGTAGGACTATGGAGGAGGTATAGCGATACTACCGGTTTAGGAAGTAGCTACGCAACGCCAATGACTGTAACGATTACTCGCACGGGTCGTCCTATTCAATGGACAATCAACGGGCAGTCCTACATCAAGAAAAATAGTTCAAGTGACTCTGCTCGTGTGCAGGGAGAGAATGCATCAACGGCCAGTCCTAGTGATGTACTTCGGTGGGATCATGACTTACGTAATAACGGGCCCGATAATATGGATCGAAACGTGACGATCAATGTAGACAGACAGGATAGGCGTCTGTCTGATGGTAGTCAACTAAGTTTTAACTCTAATCCTTCTGGCATGACTGGTCGTGGTAATGTTAATCAATTATTTCACACTAGTTATAATATCGCTCATAGTGTTGTTCAGGGCGATGTTGGGGAGAAGCTTTGTCAGCGTATTGCTTGGAATAATGCTGCTTGGAATAACACCGGTTGGGGCACCAGTGGATACGCATGTGCAAATATCCCCTACAACTACACGCTCGTCCCTTCAGTTACGGGCAGTATTCCCAGTACTGCTGAGGCGGGTCAGCAAATAAATAATATCCAGGGGCGCATTACCAGTACTGGACCAACCAAAAGCTACCCATCAGACATCAGATACATTCGCGTTGTGAATCCAACTAATCTGAATGGCAGTGATGCCTCTGGTGCGGCAGCATGCCCGCGCTATGGCAGTAGCGGTAGTCGCTGTGCGATTTTGCACGTCACCGGTGAGAACAATCGTGTATTTAATCACGGATCAGGCGACAGTGGTGGCGCCATCGTATCGGGCACGAACTATGCACAGCCAGTCGGTTCAGACATCCTGCCGGACAGTTTGCAGCCTGGTGATACGGTGTGCTACGCGTTAGCTGTAACTGGATATCACAATACGAATGGCTCGGCAAAGTCCGCGACACGCTATTCAGATATTCAATCGAGTCACTGTACTAAAATTGGAAAAAATCCAAAGGTTCAGGTGTGGGGTGGTAATGTCTCGGTTGGACAGGCGACAATCGGTGGCAGTATTAATACGAATGCTTCGATTCATAGCAGTACCACCACCAAGGCAACAGGCCTCACCTACGGATCATGGGGTGAATATGCGCTGTTTGCACCGCGTGTGATTGGTGGTACAGCATCTGCGTCAGGCCTGAATAATGGTAATAGTTCGGACACTCAGTCTAACTGGAGTCGACTTACCTTCACCGGCAATAATCCTAGCTCGCCTGGTGTGTATGGATCATATACCTATGGTATGACGTCATTGCCGAATATTGCTGCCAGGTTCCCACTGCTCACGGCTGCTCCATTTAGCGGCACCACCTTGAATGCGGTCACAGATGCAAACAGCGCGACACAGGGTAATAGGGTGATAGGAAGTACTGCGACGGCATCGTTGAATATCACTGGCACCGGCCAGGTTCAGCCGGGACGCTGGCTCGTCATTCACCGACCTAACTCAGATGTAACCATTACCAGTAATATTGAATATACTGGAGGTAATCTGAGTAATATTGATCAGATTCCACAAATCGTTATCATTGCTCGTAATATTACTATTGCCAGTAACGTGACGCGGGTCGATGCATGGTTGGTCGCAAGTCGCGATATCGCAACGTGTAATGAGGGAGGTGATGCGACAAATCTGCGATCTACCTACACGGCAGCAACAACACGCCTGACCACCGCTATGTGCAACCAAGCGCTGACGATTAACGGTCCAGTGATCGCTGACAAGCTCTACCTACGTCGTACGGCCGGTAGTGGGACAGGCCCTGCAAGCGGTGACCCGGCAGAGACGATTAATTTCCGCGCCGATGCTTACCTGTGGGCACAGCGCAATGGTCTTGATGATCGTGCTTCTAGTCCTTTCCATACGGTGTCGATTCAGGAGTTGCCGCCGCGGTATTAAGGACAAATAAAAAAGTGGTTCCATAAATGATGATGCTTATGTATACTAAGGAGTGTTATGGCAATATTAAAAGGTGTGGGCGATTTCTTTGCCCTTGATGTTGGAACGACCGCGATACGAGTGGTTCAGCTTAGCAAGGCCGGTAACGGTATGTGGAGTCTGCGCCATTACGGATATGCACCAGTCACTGATAATTTAGCTGCATCATCATCTCCAGAGAGCCGACGAAAGTTAGGCGAAATTATTATGACGGCAGTGGGTCAGAGTGGTGTTCATACGAGAGACGTTGTGATTGGTCTTCCTTCGAATAAGACATTTACGACAGTTATTGATTTACCGCAAATGCCGGAATCTGAACTGCGTGCCACTTTGAAATACCAAGCGGATCAGTATATCCCAATGCCTATCGATGAGGCAAAGGTGGACTGGGCGCTATTAGGTAAGTCGTTGCATGATCCTGCTCAGCAAGAGGTGTTGATGGCAAGCACTGCGGTTGACTACTCGGAGGATCGTCTCGAGTTTATTGAAGGTCTTGGGTTTAATGTTATTGGCATTGAACCAGATCCGATTGCAATGACGAGATCGTTATTGCCGGATGGCGTCGGTGACGCGCGTATGATCGTTGATGTTGGCGAGCAATCGACTGACCTCGTGATTACGTACGCAGATGCGCCACGCTTGGTGCGTACTATTCCAACTGGATTTAAGACGCTGGTACGTGCGGCAACACAGAATTTGGGGGTACAAGAGGATCAGGCACGGCAGTTTTTGCTAAAGTTTGGACTTACGCCGGATAGGCTGGACGGGCAGGTGTATCGCTCGATTGAACTTACGCTTGAAGGGTTTGGTGCTGAGTTGACTAAATCTATTAAGTTCTTCCAGACACGATACTCTAATGTTACGATTGGTGCGACATTATTGTCGGGGTATGCGTCGGTAATGCCAATGTTCCCAGAGTTCGTTACGGCGAAAACTAGTATTCAGGCTTTTGTGGCTAATCCGTGGCAGAAAGTTCAGGTGGCTGCACCTGACCAACAACAGCTAGCGGCAATTTCGCATGAATTTGCTACCGTTGTTGGTTTGGCGGAAAGGGCCGGGAGATAGATATGATTCAGATTAATCTTATACCTGATATCAAACAAGAGTTCTTGAATGCTCAGCGCACGCGTAACGTGGTAGTGACCGGTGCAATTATTGCGGGTGTTGCTGCAGTGGGCGTAGTAGTGTTGGCATTGGTCGCTCTTGGAGGTCAGCATCTACTAGATAAGGCTGCTGACGATGATATAGACAAGTGGAACGATAAAATTTCAAAGGTCGAGGACGCATCGAGCATCCTGACGGTTCAGAACCAATTGTCTGCTCTGAAGCAAGTGGGCGACAGCAAGCAAATAACATCACGCCTATTAGACGCCACTGCCGCATCGCTATCTGCAGGTACAACTTCCGTGGCATTCTCGAGTATTTCGCTCGAATCGAGTGAAGACGGGGTGCAGCGTATCGTCCTTGAGGGCCAATCGGCTCATGGATTCTCAGATGTAGAGATCTTAACGAAGGTACTTTACTCGATGCGAGTACGCTATGTTCCAGCTTCGTCAGACGAAAGTGACGAGCAGAAAGATGCTTCATCATCTAAAGCCGAGACAGTACCACTTGTCGTCGACAGTATAGCTATCGAAGAGAAGAGCCTTGCAAGGGACGAGAATGATCAACTTGTGACCCGCTTTAAGCTATCATTTGCCTTTGCCCCAGAATTGTTGGCGGCAACATCGACGAATGTTCGATTAGTCTTGGGCCATACGGGAAATGTGACGGACTCATATCTATCTATACCCCATTTTGTAAATCGTCCGATTGATGTCGAAGGAGGTCAGTAATATGAAGAAGGATGATGTCACACTGCGAAAGAGGGCACAGGTCAGTAAGGCTAATCGTACAATGTTTTTCTGGGTTGCAGGAATGTCGGTTATCGTCGGGTTCTCGGCCGTCGCATCGATTTTTCTCTTCCAACGAGTCATGTTTAATGC